>JAZAUS010000016.1:0-27954 GCA_036342255.1 Bacilli bacterium | reverse complement strand
GATTAGGGATTTATGTAAAGCAATGTTATATAAATAAATATGGATAAAATTCTTTTTAATGACGAGTTTGGACTGACAGATGCTGTTATAGATGGCAGAAAGATTATGACAAGAAGAGAAGTAAATCAAGGTTTGATAGAAAGATGTGAAAAGAGATATAAATCTTTTGATCACCTTCTTTATTCAAACACTGAGGGCAGAGAAATTAGTTTTGAGGAATTCAAAGAAGGCTATCTCCTTGGACTTTCACGCTTTAAGAAAGATAGCGCTGTAGCTGTTGCACAGTGTTATAACAATGTCTGTTCATATCTTGCTAGAATGGGAAAAACAGCTGAAATAGACTTTATTAAAGCAAATGTTAAAAGTGATAGTCTTGGCTGGACAAACAAGTTATTTGTAAGCAGTATGCTTATGCCAAAGAGGATTAGAATTACTGATATAAGACTTGAACACTTACAAGACATAACTGAAGAAGATTGTCTAAAAGAAGGATGTTATGAAGATAATGGTCAATTCTTTTATTCAGGCTGTAAAAAGACTTTTTACACGGCAAGAGAAGCTTTTTCAGATTTAATTAATAAAGTAAGTAATAATAGAAATTTCTGGAAATCAAATCCTTTGGTGTATGTATATGATTTTAAGCTAGAAGATAATTAATTAAAAAAAGAGGAGGGCTTTAGCCCTCCTCTTTTTTTTCTCCTAATATAATCGTATCAATTCCTTAAAAATGAAATACATAAAAAAAATGAATAAAAAATTAGATCTTAAAATTAAAAAAGATTTATGTGTAAAATGTAAACACTATTGGGAGGATTTCCCTTTACCATTAGACAGTGTTAAAAGTCATTGTGATATTATTGATAAAAAGTATGGAATAGATTCTAATATGGAGAAACACGTTCCTTATCCATGTGAGAAGTGTCCATTTAATAGTTACGAAGAAAAAATAATTAAGCTATGAATATGACAGAAAAAGAGAAAGTTAATCCAAAATTTAAAGTTGGAGATTTGATTTCTGGAGCTAATTCTGTGTATAGAATAATCTCATTAAATGATGAATTAAATAGTTACATAGCAATTACTCAGGATGATGAAGAAGTAAAAATACCTTATTTCTTTGATGATGGACAAGGTCATATGTGTTCTTATCATCTTTGGACTGTTCAAAATGATGCCAAGGAATGTGATATAATAACCTATGATAGTGGATGGACTTGTATTTTTAAAGGTATTCATGGAATGTGGTATAGTTCTTATTGTTTTATAACTGCTGAAGGAGAGTTTTGTCCAGGTTATGAAGATCATTCTATTGGTTCTACAATTAATGGTAATGTTAGTCTAGCAACTAAGGAACAGCGAGCTCTTTTCTTTAAAAGGATGATAGAAGAGGGTTATTATTGGGATGCTAAAAATAAAAAAGTAATTAATTTACAAAAATGACAAAACATGAAATTAGCAGAGTGTACAAAAACTGGTAAAAGAATTTCTATGAATAGACTTTTACTTGCAGAAGATAATAAGAAAAACAGAATTATATACAATTTTGACGATTTATCTAGTATAGGAGTAGTAGCTAAAGTTGAAGCAAAATATGATGAAGAAGCACTAGAGGGTGATAGTGGAAGATATCATATATACCACTATCATATAAAAGGTGCAAAGGACTTAGAAACCTATTTTAATGAAGACAGGGCTAGACTTCTAGTTGGAAGAAAAATCTTACTAAAAGATAGATCACCTATATATGAATTTAGTGGTAGAATAGTTAAAATAGAGAAATGTGTTTATAGAAATTATAGTCTCTATGATAATTATGATGATGAATATTTAGATATTGATTTTATATATCTTAATGAATTTGTAACTGAAATTGCTCCAAAGAAAGAGAAGAAGAAAGAAAAGAAAAAGGATACTAATGCTATATTAATACCGTTGACATGTACCCTCATTATCTTACTAACTATAATACTCGGAATTATTACTACTGCTTGGGGAACAGCAAGACTTCTTAGTCCAATATTTTTTATATGTTCAGCGGTAGCAAATTCCATAGTACTTATTATAGAAACTAGATGCCTTGAACGGTTAGACAAATCATTAGAGATTAAATAATTTATTTTAAAAGATTATAAAAATGTATCTGAAGAAGTATAAAATTCCATTGGAAGTATATTCTGATAATCCAATTTCTAAAAATTCACATAAACCTTATAAGTATTCATGCTATATAACTAATATAGGCGAACTTGATTTAAAGCAATCTGATATTGACGATTTAGACGGTCAGTATGATTGGATAGATGCTTGGATGGATGATGAATATCATAGACAAATGAGTGGTTTTAACAATAAGGATGTATTAATGGAAGTAATTTACGATAAAGGTTACTACAATGTCACATTAGTTAGTGATAAGCCATTTGATACAATTGTTAGAAACAGTCGATATTGTAATGGTAAAGCCCCTTGGGACGAAATTACCTTAGAAGAAGCCGTTATTAAATTTATTAATGGATGCCTTTCTGACGGAATTGGTGAGAATCCAATTAGTTATATTAGACACCAAGACGAGGTATGCGATGTATGGATGGGCAAACTGATAGAAATGTAAATAAAATATATAATAATTTATTTAACATGACGAAAGAAGATTTGCGTATAGTATATATGGGCACTCCCGAATTTGCCGTTGAGAGCCTAAAACGCCTTGTTGAAGGCGGATATAACGTTGTTGGTGTTGTCACGATGCCCGACAAGCCGATGGGTCGCCATCAGGATGTGCTTTCGGAAAGTGCGGTAAAGAAATATGCCGTAGAGAAGGGCTTGAAGGTGATGCAACCTGTAAAACTGAAGGACGAGGCTTTCGTTGAGGAACTTCGCAGTCTGAAGGCTGATTTACAGATAGTTGTAGCCTTCAGAATGTTGCCAAAAGTTGTGTGGAATATGCCACGTTTCGGCACGTTCAACGCTCACGCATCGCTTCTGCCTCACTATCGCGGAGCAGCCCCGATAAACTGGGCGGTGATTAACGGCGATACAGAAACGGGTATGACAACATTCTTCCTGAAGCACGAGATTGATACTGGCGATGTTATCCAGCAAGTTAAGATTCCGATTGCCGATGACGATAACGTGGGGGTTGTTCACGACAAACTGATGGCTTTGAGTAGTGACCTTGTTCTCGAAACAGTCGACAACATAATCGCAGGCACGGTAAAGTCCATTCCACAGAGCGAGATGTGTGATTGTACCGAACTTCGTCCTGCTCCAAAAATATTCAAGGAAACTTGTATGATTGACTGGAACAAGACAACAAAGCAAGTTTACGACTTTGTGCGAGGATTGTCGCCATACCCAGCCGCATGGACAACACTTGTTGCCCCAGATGGTAAAGAGCTGGTTATGAAACTCTTCACAACCGAAAAACTGATAGGCGAGGGCGGAGCAGTAGGCTCGGTTCGTACCGACGGAAAGAAGTCGTTCGACATTGCCTTGTACGACGGCTACCTCCGCATAAAGGAACTCCAGATTGCAGGAAAGAAGCGCATGGATATTGAGAGTTTCCTCCGCGGATTTAAACTTAGCAATGAATTTAAGGTAAAATAAAAATTTAATAATTATGATAGCAATAATATTAATAATATTATCAATTATAGCTTTAATAACATATTTAATATTCTGTATTAAATATGAAAAGTTCGAAAAACCTAGAAGTTTTGAATCTGATTATCCTTCTTCAAGAGATGATTGTAACACTTTCGTAGTAATGAGAGTAATTGACAAAAATCATGTAATAGCACATCGAAGATATGAAGATGTATACATTGTAGTTACTGGAAAGTTTTGTGAGATGGCAATAATAAAATACAAGAATCCAGTCATAATTGGAAGATGTCACTATAATAATAAATATTATCCAATTGTAGAAGAAGGAGACTCAAAATAAAATAATATCTAATATGAAGAATTCAACAAACTCATCACTTTGTAATGTACTAACATATGATACAGAAAAATACCAATTAAAGGTTAAAATAGAATCATATGAGAGAATCAAGAAGCGTTTAAAAAATCCACTACTTGTAGGTATTGTGATATTTATTCTCTCTTTCATTAACTATATAATTTTTGATATGGTTATTTTTGTACCAATTGCAACCCTTGAATACCTAATATTGGGTATGACACTTGAAATAATCATAGAGAAAAAGATATTAAGTACTATGGAAGAATTTAAATCAAAGTATAAAACAGTGATAATTAAATAATTTATTTAACATTTTTAAAAACAAAAATTATGAAAGATTTATTAATTGAGGAGAAAGACAGAAAGTTTTCTTATCAAGATGCAAAAGGTAACAGAAATGAGATTACAGTTTGCATAATTGACTATCTACTTTGTATGGATCCTAATAAGTTTCCACACAATGGGCTGTATGACGATTTACATGGTACATACTTTGTGCCTAAAAATCAGAAGTATCACAAGTTTTTCCAGTTTGTTAAGAGCTGTAAAGACAAGAAGATAGAAGTAGTAGATGATCAAACTATTACATTCAGAGCTGTTGGTATAACTGAAAGACATAAAGAAGATGTCTACGATAAAACAGTTGGTCAAGATGTAGCTCTGGAAAAGGCAAAGATGCAAGGAATCAAGTCAGCATTGAAGATTGTTAAGCTTCTTCAGGAGGATGAACTTTCTATCCAGAAGGCAGGACTTGACAGACTCAATATTGATCTCAAGAGAGTAGAAAAGAAGTTTGAATCTCGTAAAACTAAATAATAATAATAAATAATTAAATTAACATTTACAATAGAATTACAGAATTACACGAGATTTAAAATTTTAAGAGAAGAGGTGTTTTGCCTCTTCTCTTTTTTTTCTCCGTACTATTTCGTATAATCTCCTTAACTATGAAGAAATTTAAATTATTAACTAATTAAAATTAAGATTAAAATGAAAATGAAAATTTCAAGATTAGGAGTAAGTCCTAAAGTACTGGAAGAGAAAAACGTTAGTTTCTCTTATGATGAGAAAGAAAAGTCTACTACGGTAACTGTTACTTATCGTATCCAGTATCCTTATTATTTTTATTCAGAATCTACTCAGAAAAAGATTCGTGAATATATACTTTCATTATCATCATCAATAACACAATCTAATTGTGGGGTAGAAGGTTATGTTGTCTTTGCGACTAAATTTAAAACTGTTTGTGCAGATGGGGATATTTTTGATAAAAAGATCGGAAGAGATAGAGCTCTTGATAAGAGTAGGAGATTTGCATACAAGGTGTCTAAGGAGATTTATAGTATAGTAAAAGAGGATCTCACTAAGAGAATCAAATTTTTTGATGATACTATAACTAAGTTAGATACTAATATACAGTATATCAACAATAAAGAAAAGTAGTAATGAAGTATGAAAAAATTTATTATTAACTGGATTTATTTCCATAAAATTTGTTTTAGAATCCTATTATCTATACTTTTTTGTGTAATAATATGGTTTTGTTTTGAATTTAGATGCAGGGATATCATATTCTATTCTCTCTTCTTAATCCCTGTTATTGAGGAGATAGTTATAGAGTGGGTTGACGAGAAACATCGTGGTAAATAAAAAGGCGAGAAAAGAAAGCAAAAGTCCTTAACAATAGAAAATATTATTTATTAATTTTAAAAATATTAAAGTTATGACAGAAAAGAAAACAGTATTAAGTTCAGAAAGAGTTGCTATTAGAATAGCAGAAATTAAAGAAAGTAGATACATAAGTTATTACAATATACCTGCTGTTGTAGCAGGTATATTATCAGTAATACTATTTTTTAGTATTATCTTTATGAAGGGTAGTGATTATTATAGAGACGAGAGTTTTAGTTATTTTATGAATAGAGAAGGCTCTCTTGTTTATACACTTATTAGCTTGATTTTTTCTATTATTTTCTTGTTGATATTTAGAAATATACATGTAAAAGCGATAGAGTCATTGAAAGATTTAAAAGAAGAAACGGAAAATCTTGAAAACAAGATAAACACTTCTAATGATAATGATAATAGAAAAATTGTAATATGTGGCCTTGATAGACTTAATGAGGTT
Source organism: Bacilli bacterium (assembly GCA_036342255.1). Taxonomy (GTDB): domain Bacteria; phylum Bacillota_I; class Bacilli_A; order RF39; family UBA660; genus RUG11198. The sequence continues at coordinate 21,859 of JAZAUS010000016.1, read as the reverse complement.
GATAAAGAGATGATAAAGAAACTAATTAATATTAGTGATTTTCCAGTTATTGAGGGTGAAGAAGATTTACGTTATATAAGTACTAAAGATAAAAAAGAAGAAAATAAAGATCTTTTAAAATACTTAACGAATAATCAGGCTTTACTTGAAAGTATTGGAATTACTAAGGTTACCAATTACTACGATATAGCGGTTATTTATAAAATTGATAAATTTGTAATGAATTATTTAAAATAAAAAAAAAGAAGAGAGGCATTTCGCCTCTCTTCTTTTTTATATATATATATATATAACTTTTCATATAATCTCAATCTCTTATTAATGTAAGAAAAATTATTAACTAATAAAATAAAACAAATATGGGATTTTTCTTGTTAACAAAATTTAACAGTTATAAAATAGCACAATATGGCTATGTAGATGATTCTAGAGAGATTTTATATAAACTAGGCTCTCTTAGTGACAATGGACTTATAGAGTCAATTGAACATCCTAAATTACAGGAGCCAAAAGCATTCAAGGACTCATTAGATGAGGAAGATTATAAAATACTTGAAAAAGCTTCTCTAGTTGATACGATGAAGTTGACAATTAAAATCAACGGTGAAGAGAAAACTGTTCTAATTCTCTGGACAATCGGTGTACAGGACTTCAGACATTTTAACAACAAATTCGATAAGCATTCGATAACTCTAGAGAGTATGTCAGTAAAACCAGAAGATGAAATTAAGCTATAATAATTATATAGAGAGTCGCTGATAAATTAAATTAAGAAGAGGTGTGATTCTATTTCACATCTCTTCTTTTTATTTTTCCAAAACAAATTATATAAATTTAAATAACATGAAAACAGATTTATTAAGAAAGCTTCGATCAGAAGAAAGAAGTAAATTAAAAATCACGTTGACTGGTGATAAAAAGAAATTTATACTAAAGAGCCTAATCAAGAGGTATAATAATAATTCTTGGAGTTATTATAATATTTACAATACTAAAGAGGAGGCAGAAGAGGTTCTTAATACATTGCTCAATTTCAACATTAGAAGTAGAGTTATAAAATTAAGAATGGAGAAAGAAAGTTCAATTTGTTCAATTATTAAAAAGATATTTAAATAAAGTATTAATAATAGATTGACTTTATGAATCTAACAACAGTATTATTATTAAATGCACTTTATGTGATATTCTTAGTATTGCTGTGGCACAATTTCTTTTCTATACGTAAATTTAAGAAAGATTTGAGATTTGATCCGACTATGATTCTAATTGTATCATTAGGTACGACAATAGTTGGAATATATTCACTAATAGTAGTATTTTGTATTATTAATAACATACAATTAATATGAATGAAGAAATTAAAGATTTGCTTAAATCAAGTTTAAGTGAATTAAATGAGGAACAAAAAAGAAGCGTCATAAAATTAATTCTAGATCTTCATAATGAAAAACTTGGAATGGAATTTCATACTGAAAGTGAAATAGACTTCATTTACAGAAGCATCTTTAATTAATACAGAAACCGCTTTGGAAATATTTTTAACTTTTAAAAATTTAATAATTTATGTGGGAAGCCTTTGTAATTTTACTTTGTATTTCAGGCATAATAATTTCAGTAACAATTGGATATGCTATTTATCACTGTATTGAGAAATTTATTAACTTTATGTCTGATGGTTGGATTTGGAATGAGGGTAAAGAGAAAGAGGATTTTGAGTAAAAAATAACTACAGTTTTAAAAACCCTCTATTCCTTAAGAATGTGAATGTAAAAAATATCTTAATTATTAACTTATAAAAATATAAAAAATATGAAAGTATATTTTGCAATGGACTGTACTAACACAACAAGAACTCGTGGAGTATTGGCTGTATCAGCAATGTGTGAATACGGTAGAAAAATGATTGTAGAAGTTGATCCAAGTGAATACCGAGATGATCAGCTTGATGAAAGGGCTAAGAATGTAATTCTTCCTAGCCTTATTACAGCTAAGTCAGAGTATGACGAAGAGCTGCGTAAGAACATCGAGCATTCAAAGAGAACTATGATGTTCTCTGGAAATCTGAGTTTCATTGGTAGTGCATTTGCAACCTTTAACTATGCAGTTAGAGAGACAGATGAAAACGACAACTTCATTAAGGACGATAAGATCGAGTTTGTTGGACACATTAGTCTTGGAGATTTCTCTCTTATGAACATCATCTTTAATGGAAGAAACGAGATGGTTTACAATGGAGAGTATTGGAACGGATTTGTATGTCCAATATACACCGATATTTATCAGATCATAGCTGCTAAGGAAGGAATATCTCTTTCTGCAGCTTGGACAAAATACAAACATCCAATTGATCTTTTGTCTAGTGATGATATCAGCAAGATTCACATTGAGACGATAAAAGATGGCGATCGAGATCTCTACACAAGTAGATCGATTGTTGAAATTATAAGAGCTGTTGATTTGAAGCTCAACGGTAGAGATATCGAAACAGGAAAAAAGCTTGAGGAGGTTGAGAATAACTAATCCTTAGCTTCTTCACAGCATAAAAACAATAGCAAGATCTAATATTTTGCTATTGTTTTTTTTTCTTTTTATTATTAAAAAATTATATTTATGGATTCGTATACACTAAATAGAATAAAGAAAAATATTAATACTATAGTAAGGGGTATTTTTACTTATAATGGATTTAAATACTTAAGATTATACCCAGTTACAGATGAGAAATTAGTAATTAATAATTTCCTTAATTCAATTCTTGCTGAAAGTGAAGATGAAAGTGATGCTATAATGGATAATGAGGACAATTATTTACTTCTTATAATAATGGATGGTGAAGATCAAATAATAAAACTCATTACTGATTCAGAAGTAGATCCAATTTTAGATGGAAAATTTAAACTTGGAACTATTATGAATAATATTGTAATAAATAATAGATCATTTTTACGAAAACATGATTGAACATAACTATAAGTACAATCTTGTCTTTACTGATAGTTCAAATGACTTATCAGTTGGGATTATAATACAATTCTTTAAGAATACTAATAATAGTGGTCTCAATTATGTTGAAATAATACAAGATAAAAAAGTTATTTATATTGAAAGATTTAATAAAAAGAGCAATTATAGTATTAATAATAGTATAGTATTTGCAGTACTTGGTATTGTTGATAATATTTTTAATCTGCGCTCATACACTAGATGTTCAACAGGAACCACATACCGTCTTTGTAATAAAGCAGAATATAAGTATTTTTATTCTAGTCTAGAATAAGTTAAGCCATAATGAAATTTATTAAAGAAGTAAAGAAATTTATTTATACATTTACTCGCAATAAAAAATATACTATTCTTAAAATAGTGCGAATTTCTCACTCTAAGCCTGATGTTTATGCCAACCATAATTGCTATAACAATTGTTATGATCTTCATACAATTACCAGTGATACTATTGATAAATGTATAGTATTTAAATCTAAGTTCATAAGTACTGGTGGTGTTATGAATGTAACAATAATCAATATGAGTGAAGACGATGGGGTAATAGAGAACAGTACATTCTATTATGCAGAGAGAAATACTGAATTTATTTATTTATGTTAATTTTTTATTAGTATGAATTTAAATAACAGAGATGAACTTTATAAAGAATTAATTGTTATTTATAATTTCAAAAGGCTTCATTCTATGGCATTCAGTACAAATAATAGTGGTTATAGAATTGATTGTAAAGAACAGTGGTTAGACAAAGATCGTAATTGGATTAGTTCTCTTAATAATTTTACTCTTAATGTAGATAGATTCAAACAATCAATAATAACTAAAATGAGAAAAGGAGAAATTGCTATAATAATATTATATATAAAAAGTGAAATAAATATTTTGTCAACTTATTTTTATATAGAGGATATTTATATTTCTGATATAATAGAGAATAATGAGTAATAATATATGGAGATTCTAGATTTAAAAGTAACTATTATTTTATATGTTAGGAATATAAACTTTCAAATAGCAGTAGTTAAATACAATAGTACAAATGAACGAGCGGGCTTAAGATGGAGAGTAGATTATAAAGATAGTGATTGTGACCACGGTTCTACTACTATTGATGATGGTGATGGTATTCGTATCAACAATCATGATTATCTTAACTATAAATCTAAAGGACTTTTCTTATTGTCAAATGTTATCGGTTTTCCAAAAACATATCGTAAAATAATAATAATTTTCTTACGAGAACAAGAAAGTTTTTGGAGCGAGTATACTTATAGAACAATCTTTAATTCACTTAATAGTATTATTAAAAACAAATATGACTGCCAAAGATTTAATTAAAAATTTCTTCATTAAAAACGGTGGAATATTTATTACTGCTAAAGGAACTAGAGTATATCAACAGGGCAGGATTGTCTACAATAGTAAAAAAGAAGGAATGTATCTTCAATTTTCTTCTATTGAATATGATAGAAAATATATAATAAATAATCTTAATAAAATCATGGCTCTTACGATTATAAATGATGATAATAGTAGTTATGACTATTTTTTCCCACTACTACCACCCAAATAGAGATTCTCTTTTATAGAGAATCTTACTTTTTCAAAAACAAAAATAATAAACAAATAGAAATGATAAAACATTTTATTGTAGAATGTATCAGGCAAGAAAAACATTTCAAAACTATGACTGTATCAATAGAAACTGGTGCATGTGAAGTAACATGGAACCTGTTTTGTAATAATGATGAAGATCAGGTATTAGGCATTTATCCTAGAACTAAGCGTATTTTGCTTTATACATTTAAAAAAGAACTTAAAGATAGTGGTGCTGCTATCCATATAAAAAGAGATACATCAACAATTTTTACAATATCAGTTATATTTTGTGATCTTAAGAACGCTGTATATGGTTACAAAGCTGAATTTAATAAAAAGATTGATAAACTAACAACTACACATAATTATTATGGTTAATGATACACAAAATATAAAAGATCTAATTGTATTATTTAATAATACTAATAAACGTTATTATTCAATTAGACTTAGAAATACAGATACTGTATCACCTATACCATCACATAGGTTATATAAGTGTTGGCAGCAACAACGTGAAAATGCAGATTTTACCTCTTTGGTCGAGTGTCTACCCATATGTCATAAAGATAGAATTATAATAACTTTTATAAGAGATAAAAGTTTTACTAAAATAATTGTAAATAAAGATATACAAAAAGGTAGTCATCTGAATTGGGTTAAGTATAGCAAATTATTGATTAATAAAAGCGAATATTTTAATTTTGACACATTATGAATAAAAGCACAAAAGAATTAATTATATATTTTAATAATGAAGAAGATTGTCTTTTTGTCGGTCTTGAGTGTCAAGCTAATTCACCTGAAGGGCCATTTATAATATGGAGACATCAAGAGGGTAATTCTACGAAAACTAATAATGAAGATGGAGTACTTATAGAATATGGAAATGATATCCATTCTGTAATATCTTTAATAAGAGATAAACAGATTACTAAAATAAATGTACATATACATGGTTTTTATAAAGGATGTTTAGCATACTGTGATATATACAAAACATCTTTATTCAATAGTGCATGTAAATATACTTGTTTTTACTTTGGTGATTAATAAGAATCGAGATGGTTGATTATTTTAACACAAGAGAATTAATTAAGTCATTTTTTAATATCAATGAACCAAGATTTATTATACACGTGAGAGATTCTAATGGCTCGATTGTAATTTGGAATACTCGGTTCAGTAGGAAACCTTCAAAATGTATATCCTCTCCTCGTGTAACAATTGCCCCATTATATCTGCTTAAACGACAATTAATTCATCTTAGAGAAAATAAAAATTCTACTGAAATAAAAGTATCTATAATTGAAGCTGATGATTATAAATTCTGGGGTAAATATGAGAATACTTTAACCAATTACATCGATTATTTTGATATAAAATATGAAAGAAAGCAGCAACCTAAATAATCTAAAAGCACTAATTGTTGAATTTAGTACTATTAACTTTTTAAACCGTTCAACAACTCTTATTCAGATAACCTGTACTAGTTGTTTTGAAGGTTTAAGGTTTGGAGATGGACTTCATCAACATTCGATTCTTGTTAATTTAAGAAGTATTGGATATAGAAAGACAAAAGATTTTTTCTTCCCTAATGATGATAATTTTGTAGTAATATTAAGAAAAGATAAAATAAAAATTACCAACTTCACTAAATATTTTAGTAAAGGGGAGAAAATTAGTGCAATACTAAGTAATAAACATTATTTTTCTTTTGTATTATCAGAATTTTAAAAAAAATATGGAAATAAAAGATCTTATTTATTATTATACGAGATATTGTGGTGTTATTAGTATACAGGTTGACAGTGATTGGAGTTACAATTACAATGCTTCATCAACTAGAAAAGTAATTGGAATAGGGTTATATGATTACCACCGCCACAAGGATTTTGATGGTGATGTACACATAAAAGTAAAACAAGATACTGATAAACAATATTTTATAGATGTTTATTATCCTAATACTACCATAATTAGATCAAAATGCTCTTCAGTAAAAACAATATGTTTTCCGTGCTAAAATTTGATATGGCTAATATTATTAGAAATTATTGCATTAAATAATTATCAAAATGTTTAAGGAATTTATTGTTGATTTCTACCTTTCTTATTTTATAAAGGAACATCCAGTTTCTATAGAATATTGTGGATCTAATTCATTTTGGAATTGGCTTCACTTACATAAAAATAAAACTATTGATCACTTTATAAGTTGCGGTAAGTATAAGCATATAGATATAAGTTCAGTATTTGGTTGTAAAAATATTACAATCAAAATAAATCGTTATAGTAATCCTACTACATCTATTAATGAAGTAGAATTTAGTTTGAGTATTTTAATAATTCATAACGCAGGAGATATTTCGATGTTTATTCCATCCTCTGGAGCTCATGATGATTCTTGTTTCAAACTTAATTTGATTCGATTGTTATAAAAATGAAAATGAATAATCAGTTAAAGGGCTTGATCATAATGAATCAAAAGCTAAACTTACGATTTGAATTAAGGATTCAAACTTGTAAACTTTACTTTATAAAATTTATAGCAAAAAATTCACAAGGTCCACATTCACTAGAAGAGATAAGATTAGTTGTAGATGGCGATAAAAATTGCTTTTTTATCAATGAGTTTGATCACTGTTTTAAAATAGAACAGATCAACAATGATAATTTTCATATAAAATCTCAACCATTAGATAAATATGAAGATTACAAATTTTATATTTCTATTGCTAAATAAATTATATATTATGTTTTTTAGATTTAATAATGAAGTTGAGGCTTATAAAGAATTAATAATGGATTATATTGTTGTTAATAGTCCTAGTATAATAATAGTAACTAAAGTCCCATACATGATTAAAGAAAGAAATGGTGAAAAGCACTGGGGACAAAGCAATGATTTACTATTATTTGGAACATCAGTAATTTTAATAAGAAATTGTGAAGATATAACATTTATTAAGCCTTTTCTAAATGATGATCTTAAGTGTATTGGATTCACTACTTATTATAGTGAGTTTAAACGACTTAAAGGAAAGAGAGCAGTTGATTTTTCACAACTTAGAAAAGAATTTGATAATACTATAATATGAAAACTTATTATTATGACAATAAGAGCGATATTTATAAGAATATAGTACTCTTTTTTAATAGAAGGCCTTTTATTAAGACTAAATGTTTTTTATTATCTACATATGCTCAATTTATTGATAAACCTGGTAATGAAATAGCAACATTTGTGGAAATATCTACTAATTATACTTCAATAATGATAAGAGAAGATAAAGATAAGATAATAAGTATATCTGTCACGAAGCCTCGAATCTCTAATAAGACATTTTATAATTCAATTAACCACTATATAGTTATACATGAAGTTGGCTGTTACAGTGAACTTGTTACTTATTTTAGTAAAGGTGTTTTTTAATAATGAACTAATATGAATCCGATTGAAAAAATAATTATCATCTCATTTTATAGTATGGAATATGTAGAATATTCAATTGATAATTATGGTGCAAAATATTATTTTCAGCACAACATATCAATTACTAGAGATGATGGTAAAAAGTATATTGCTGAATATGCTCAATCGCGTAGACTTCGCCCCAGTGAGGCGAAGAATACTGCTGTCGTAATGAAGTTTAATAATCTTCCAGCTTTTTATTATATTGGTAGTAATTTATTATTATCTATAGTATATATTAAAGCACATATTTACAATTCGCCACTTAAGATAGATGTTAATGTTGATTTTTATTTACATCTCAGTATTTACACAAATTATACAAGTGAAAATAGTAAGAATCTAATGATGCATGATAATTATGAAAGATTGTATAATCATGTTCTTTGATAAAGAACCTAAGAGTCTTATAATCTCATTACTTAATAAATATAATTATAATCGTCAAGATTGGAGTAAGTATATTTGTGGTTTACTTTGTGATGATGAGTATATGCATATAGAGATGCCTGGTAAATTAGATTGTGCTATTATACCACTGCACCCAGAATCTAGAACTTGTATTAATATTAATAAAGAATATGTTAGAATACATACTTTACAATCCGAAACAATATTAATGCAAGAGATACAAGAGTGTATAAATGACAAAAATTTATCTATAATCTGTGAATACGATGATTAATAATATTTATAATAATAGTGCTTACAAAACAATTATATTACATAAATTTTCTAATCTTAATCTTAAATCTCAATCTAAATCATATAAATATATTCCTGTTGAGTTTTATGATAATAATAATGGGATAGTTTATCCTTTAACTAAAGAAAAAATAATTAATTGTTATGAAAATAAAATTACTGAAGACGAATATGATAATAAATGTATTATCAGCTTAAACTCTCCTGCTTATAAGTATGAGACTTTACATACAGCTATCATAAATATAAAGAATAAAATTATAATAGCTGATTTAGTAATTTATAAACGTATATCATCAAGAGAGTACTATATTACGATAAATACTACAGAAGTTCCGCAAAATTATACGATTAAAGTAAAAATATCTAAATGTCGTTGTTAATCTATGATAATAACAAGAATAAATACAGAAGAAGGATATAAAATCTTAATTAATATATTCTTCAATAGTGGTAAACTTTATAGTACTAATAGACATCATCTCTACTCACTAGAGGTAAGAAACAGAATATCGACAGCTAAATCAGAAAAATGGCTTATAAATCCACCAGAATGGCGTGAACAGTTGTATGATTATAAATATAGTTTTAAAGGCTGGCGCTATTGTATTGATTATCATGAAAACATATCTATTATTAAAAATAATACAAATAATTTTAATATTATTGCAAGTACATATGTTTATTATCCTAACGAAAAAAGTGAATTTTATTCAAAAAGTATTATAAATAATCATCAAACACACTGCCTAGAAATATTATCTATCATTAAATAATATAAAGATGTTTGTGGAAGCTAGTAGTAACATTAAACAGATAATTGTAATAACAGTACGATTGCAAGGACTACGATGTAAAGTAAAAGAATACTGTTATCACGTTACACTTAGCAATGATCATATTAGTAAATGGTACTCTGAGAAGCAAAGTTTTTGTTATCTTTATAATCCCAGCTTAATAGTATTTAAAAATATAATATGTGGAAATATTACAACATACTATAAAGTTCAAGCAATATTTAGAGGTGAAGTTTTTCATAATAGTTTCTCAATACAATCAGAAGATTTATTTATAATATCATATCATGATAGTAATTGAATGTTCTAATATTAAACAAGTAATTGTAAAAACATTATTATTACAGTTACAGGATAAAATTATCAAACATTATTATATATTTGATTGTGTAAATGTTCATTCATGGCACTCTAAACAGCTATACTATGGTTCCTATTGTATTATAAATCCACGCTTAATGGTTTTTAAAAATAGGCCTAGTTATATTATGATTAAAGCAATACCTGAAGAATCAAATGAAGTTTTTTATAATAACTTCTCAGAATCATCAGCACACTTTTTTAAAATAACCTTATCATAATAAAGTTCAAGATGTCTACTGTCAAGAAAGCTACTTGTACTAATATTAAACAAATTATTGTAGCACTATCACAATTGCAAAAGCAGGATAGAGTAGAATACTATTATAGTATTTTTTATAGTAGTGGTAATATTAAAACATGGTATTCTGATAAGCAAGGTTATGGTTATCTTTTGAATCCACACTTAGTAGTATTTAAAGATATTACTGCATCAAATAGCTGTATTCAAATTCAAGCAATATATAGAGGTGAAGTTTTTTATAATAGTTTCTTAGAATCATTTGGAGATTTATTTATAATATCATGATAATTGATTGTCCTAATATTAAACAAGTAATTGTAAGAACAGCATCATTGCAATTACAAAACAGAATTAATAAATGTTATTATATATTTGACTATGACATTCGTTTATGGCATTATAAACAGCAAAATTATGAATATATTATAGATCCACACTTGATAGTTTTTGAAGCTATTGGATCTGACTTTATTATGATTAAAGCAATACCTGAAGGATCAAATAAAGTTTTTCATAATAGTTTCTCAGAATCAACAGGAAGCCATCTTAGAATAACCTTATTATAATATCATAATTGACTAATAACATTAATTCTTATGAAAGAAATTAACATTAACTGTTTTAGTATCAAACAAGTAATTGTAAAAACAGCATTATTACAGTTACAGAATAAAGTTAGAAAAGATTATTATATTATAACAAAAGATCATAATGTCCGCGAGTGGGCTACTATTGAGAATTTTTATAGATATGTTACAGACCCACACTTAATAGTTTTTAAAGATTTTAATAGCTTTATTGTAGTTGAAACAATATCCGAACAATCATCAAATAAAGCTATTCGTAATCATTTCCGAGAGTTATCAGGAAGCTTTTTTAGAATAACCTTATCTCATAATTGACTTTATTGTAAAAGGATAAAAACCTAAAGAATAGAATAAACAAATATTATTCTATTCTTTTATTTTTCAAACACAATTTATTAATAATAAAATTAACACCAATTTATTTACTAGTCTTTAATTTATGACTAATTATAATAACATTAAAGAGCTTATTTATATGTTCTACTGTGTTAATAGAAAAAATCCTATAACACTAAAAATAGTAGCTGCAGAGCATTGTTATAGCCAACCTCTTTTTTGGGATGTTATGATTTATAATAAAGATTTTAATAAGGTTAGCTTTCTTCCTAGAGGGGAAGCATTTATCCGTAATATTGTTCCAAACTATAATGTCAATATTAGAGTTCTTGAAAAAGAGGTAAAGTATTTCATAAGTATTGAAATTATTCGAATTGATAATGGTAGATGTTTTGTCTATGAAAATGAGATCATAGCTAATCAAGAAATAAAAACAGAAATAGAAGAACCAACAACATTTGATATTGATACATTATGAATTTTATAAAACAACTTATTTTTTATACTTATTGCATTCATAATGAGGAAGTTCCAGTCGATATAGAAGCTATTTATAATAATAGTAATGAGACTGCTCGGTGGAATCTTATTCATTACTATAATAAATTCATAAGTAAAAATAAGATAAATGTCGCTACTATATATACATATATGAATTGTCATATTAATAATATTAATACTAAAGAGATAATAATTATAACGCAAAGGAATCATGACAACAATCAATATGAATTAAAAATAGCTCTTAAATCGCATTCATATTATTATTATAATAACACTAATTGGAATGTTACTTATCATTTTATAAAACCATGAGATCTGATATAAGATATTGTATTTTTTGTTTTTATCTTCTATATGAAAAAAGTGATTTTCAACTTTCAAAAAACAAAAAAGGTATTTGGTTAATAATAGATAAAAGTCCAAGTATTTCTAGTTTTTATGCTATCGAAATAAAACAAACAACAAGTTCATATGAATTTTCTTGTTGTTTTTACAGACATCCTAATAGTGAATACTTAGATTTTAAATTTGATCTATCAGTTATAGATCACTTAGAAACATGTATTCCTGTTAATAATATAGATATTGTATGAAAAATATTGAACAAATAAAAAGCTTAATTGTAGAATGTTGTCAAAATAGTATTGAAATACGAATTACTGTATATGATGAATTTGGTTATAAATGTTGGTGGGGTCGGATAAATACAACAAATAATAGAGTAATCCCCATAGAAACGGCATGTATTTATCCTAATTATCATATCACACTTAACCTATCACCTATTGGTACTTCAATAAAAATATACTTTTTAGCAGGTTTAAAAATTCAAACATCTTTCAAAGATGCAACATTATCTGTTAATGTTAATAATTATGAAGAATATTGATCAAATAAAAAGATTAATTATAGGATGTTGTTATATTAATATCTATGAGATATCAATTACTGTATATTATAGTAGAGGATATTGTAAAAAAGTAGAAATTATTTCGTGGGATCGAATAGATATGAAAAATAATTCTACAATAGCCTTAAACACGGCACATATTTATTCATATAATCATATTGCATTTAATTTATAATACAATGATGCTGCTTCAATAACAATATATGGACCAACAAGTAGTCTGAAAATTCAAACAATTTTCAAAAATGACTCTTCAAGGCTATCTGTTAATAATGTACTTGTATGAAAAATATTGAACAAATAAAAATATTAATTGTAAGATTTAATAAAAATATTAATGGTGAAGTGTTGTTATCAATTTATGTATATAAAGAGTATACTATAGGAATGGAACCTATTTTGTGGAATCGGGCAGATGGTGCTAAAACAGCCATAGATACAATAAATATTTATGAGAATTGTTATGTTGTATTCAATTTATCATCTACAGATACTGCCTCAATAATAACATGCCCAAAAACTTGTGAAGATCAAAAATTTTCAATATCTTTTAAAAACAATTCTTCAAGATTATTTATTGTATGAAAAATATTGAACAAATAAAAAGATTAATTGTAAGATGTTACAAAAGGGCATTAAATATTGGTGAGACATCAATTACCATATTTAAAGAGAGTTATAAAGGAGCAGTAGTTGTCTCGTGGAGTCGGATAGATACAAGCAATATTTTTACTCCAATGACAACCTTAAGCGCAGTATATATTTATTCAAAAAGCCACATTGCATTTAACCTATCATCTGACGATACTGTTTCAATAGCAGTATACGGATCAATGAGTAGTCTGAAAATTCAAACATCTTTCAAAAATGAATCTTCAAGATTATTTATCTAATTTATTTGATGATTTGTACATGAACTATATGATATTAGATCAACAATTTGATTTTCGGAAATTAATAGTAATTACTTATTTAGATAAAGATGTAAGTATAAATGTAAGCTCTAAAAAGAATCCTTGGTATTGTTATGAATGTAAAGGAGAAGGTTTCTGGATTAAGAGACTTACTACAAAACCAATATTAGATATAACTATTTATAATAGTGATAACGAACTTAACTTTATGTCTGTATTTGTTTTTGATATTAAAAGACAGAAATGTAAGGTAAGTATATTTTCGTACTCTAGCCATTTTAATTCAACAATAATGCATCATAATATAGTTTATAATATTAAGCCAATATGGAAAAATTAAAAGAGATAGTGATAGAGTTTAATAAGAAAGGGATTACCTATGATTTAGAATTACATAGTTATAATCCTAATCTTTCTCCACAAATGGGACTTCACTTGCTCACATCTGAAAAAAGAAAAATTTTAATACATACTTGTATTAAAATTTTGACCTATGAAGATATGCCTCAGAATATATATCTTTATTCCATTTCTATGTCTATAAAAGATTATTATCGTAATGTAGGAATCCTAATAATTACTCCTACATCTACATTTAAAATACTTAAGAATCTGGTATAAAATGATTTCTAATTATTTAGATCTTATAGTTTCATTTAACCTATCAACTAAATTTCTAAAATATAAATTAGTAGAGGCTGATGGAACAGTTGTTAACTTTGGACGTATTTGTTATAAAGGTGGCAAAACTACATGGTCATCGTCTGATAGGACTGTTTATCTTGATTATCAAAATGATATTTATAATAGTTTATTTTTTATTAGAAAAGGATTAATAAAAAATATTAACGTACTTTATTTTGATAGCAATTTTGATAAAAATGATCCTACTTTTGTCTATTATGTTACTAGAGTAGATAAAAATGATTATCATTTATTACTTGATTACAAATGAATTTACTAGGAATTAAAGATATTATCTGTTTATTTAATAATAAACGTATTAGTGAACTTTATATTAGAATTACAACTATGCAACAAAGAATTGTTAAGTTTAACTATTGTTTTTGTTGCTGTACTGATAATTCTGGTAATATTAATAACAGGGGTATTGATGTAGATGATATGGTCGTTAGCTTTGATACTGATAAAAACCCATTACTATATTTTTCGATGCCAAAAAGAAAAGTAATATACATTTATGATATTGAATTAACTGATCATTTTTCACTTATAAGAGTTCATCTAAATAAAGATGAAAAATATTTTATAAAAAATTGTAATAATAGTTGATTATGATTAAGTATGATAGTAAAGGTCTCAAATTGCTAATTATTAATTACAATTATTTTGAAAATAGAGATTTTAAAATAAAAATTAAATCTGGTGATTATATATTATTATATTATACTACAAAAATTCTATTTATAAACACAAAATATAATACTGTAATGAAAGTAGAGTATTATAGTAATAATTATTTTGATTGTAAAATTAATTTAGATCCTAAAAGGAACTATTTTATTATATTTAATAGATTACGTGGTAACAGAAAATTCTTAAGGTAAATAAAAAAAAATAAAGTATATGATTAAGTTTGATAGCGAAAGATTAAAATATTTAATTATTTACTACAATAATAGTAAGACTCAAACTAAAGATTATAAAAATGATATTTATAATATATTAGTTAAAAATGAGGGTAATATTATTATGATGATACCGAAAATATACTATACTACAGTACTACTATTTATAAATACAAAACATAATATTTTTATAAGTGTACAGTACTATGAATCTCGTTATTTTCCTTATAAGGGTGATTTTCTTCCTGAACATAATAATTATTTTATTGAGTAAAAATATGATTAGGATTAATAGTGAAAAATTCAAATTACTAATTATTCACTATAATATTGCTCAATATTATTGTGGATATTTTAATATAATGATTAGTTGTAATGAAATTAAAAAGACAGTGCCAATATATTATGACACAACAAATCTGCTGTTTATGAATACGAAACATAATACTACGATAAAAGTAGATTATTATGCGTTTCGTTATTATGATTATAATATTATTACTAATTTAAATCCTAAAAGGAACTATTTTATTGAAATATGTATATAATATGATAGCATCAAAGACTACTAAAATAAAGGAATTTATTACCCTCTTTAATACTATTTGCTATAAAAACGCTAATATTAATGTTCTTATAAAAGATAGCTATAATAATATCATACAAGTATGGCGTACAAATACACTTACTGATAGAGATGAATATGACTCAATAGCAGATCATGCAATTATTCCGCTTGATCGTTTTCCTTATTTAAGAACTAATTGTGTATGCTTTTTTAGTTATAATGATGATTATGGAATAGGTACTAAAATAATTACAATATCAAACGGTTCCTATTACATGAAGTCATATACTATTAATTTACATTCAAATATTTTTTACAATCTAACATTAGAATATGATGACCTCAGGCTTAAATCACCTAATTGTTAACTACATAAAAGCAATTGATGAAAAACGATATACACGAATTACTATAAAAGCAGAATATAAAGGTTCGTTTATGTCTTGGGATATAGATGAATTCAATTATTTAGGGAAACCAATAATGATTACTGGTAGTAATTCAGCTGATGGAGTACTATTCAGTGGTGATAAACATTTAAGATATAAAGATGCAATGTTAATAAATAGTACGAATCATTATATGTTTATGATGCATATTTCAAAACATAAAAACCTATCAGATAGAATGAACACAAGTAATACAACTGTTGAAAAATTGGTTATTGGTATTTTATATTTACCTGAAGTCTATTTCTGGTCAAGTGTTTTTACCTATTAATATTTTTAACAATTATGTTACCACCTAAGAAGACTATTTATTTATTTTTCAAAAAAGAGCCAGTTCGATTTTATTTGAGACATACTTATAAAACACATCAAAATTTAACTTTTGTAGAAAGTTTTAGATCTAAATATATTGATAAAACTGGAAGTTCATTTAAAACCATTATATATACTAGAGATTTGACAATATACAAAGAAAGAAACATATTGCTTTTTGTTAAAGAAAAAGAATTAATTCTTTGTATCGAAGAAGGTGAAAATGATATATTAGTTCATTTATCTCGCATTAATACCAATAATAAAAGAGAGCATTCAATACTTTCTTTTACTAATATTGCTGAAAATGAAAATGAAACAATTCAATTTTAAAAGATTCATCGTTAATGCTTATAATTTAACTATTAAGCATTTTAATGTAGTATGGCCAACATCAATAGATTATGTAGAATATTTTTTCAGTAATATAGATAATTCTAAAACGAAAGTACTTGTTACTACAACTTCTATAGATGTTGACCATGATTGTAATTATATTATTATACTCAGGAATAATGAGATATCAATGTACCGTATTGTAGTTTCTGCGATGAAACACATAATATAAACAAATTTATAATTATGATTATTGAAAATTATAAAAATCTTATTGTTAAGAAAAATAATATAGATTATCCTCTTTTTAACATAACTGTTTATAGTTCAGAAAATGTTCCACTGACTTGTCATGTATATCATATAAATACTGAAGGCATCAGAAAATGTGATTACTGGTCCCGTAGAATAGATATTGCTAGAAATACAGTTATTGTAATAAATAATAAGAAAGGTGAAGAAAAAATAGGAATATATTATTCAAATCCAGGTCGCACCACTTTTCATTACAGAACATCAAAATCAAATAAGATGATAATAAAACTCCTACAATATAAATAGAGAAACAAATGAATAAAACAGAAATTATAGTACCAGCAAGAATTAGATTTATAAACGAGTGGAAAGAATTTGATCTATTAGATTTTCCATATATTCTAGATAAAAAGATTCCTGGCTGTGGATTTACTGAATATTGTATAACTAATAGTAAAAATGTAATACTTGCTTCTCCTAGAAAAATACTCTTAGAAAACAAAGAGGCACAGCATCCAAATGATGTCTTACTTATAAAAAATAAACTTGATAAAACAATCAGGGTTGATAAGACATTAGAAAGAAAAGATACTATGCAAATTGAAGATAATATTTCAGAGGATGAAAAACTTCAAATAATATCTGATCTTCAAAAACAAATTATTAGTTATGTAATGGATTGTATGTCAAAAAACATTCCAATCAAGATACTAGTAACATATGATAGTTATAGACTAGTTAAAGATATTCTACAAAGTAATAATGTTTTTGATAACTTCTATACAGTCATAGATGAATTTCAGAGTATCTTTACTGATTCTAGGTTTAAGGCTGATACAGAACTAGAGTTTGTAAACAACTTAAATGGAGTTAACAAAGTTTGTTTTGTTTCTGCTACGCCTATGATAGAAAAGTATTTAGATGAACTTGATGAATTTAAAAACTTACCTTACTATGAATTAAACTGGGAAAAGGCAGATCCATTTAGAGTCAATAAACCAAATCTAAAAGTAAGATCAGTTAATTCAATATTACCAGTAATAAATAAAATCGTAGAATCTTATAGAACAGGTAACTATGAAAAAGCTGTTATACAAGATGATTCAAAATTAGGTTATCACTATATAGAATCTAAGGAAGCAGTATTTTATGTTAATTCAGTTTCTAATATTCAAAGCATTATTAGAAAGTGTAACATTAAACCAAACGAAGTAAATATCTTATGTGCAAATACTCCAGAGAATGTTAAAAAATTAGGTAAAAAATATCCAATAGGATCTGTACCTCTTCCTGGAGAGCCTCATAAAATGTTTACTTTTTGTACAAGAACTGTGTATTTAGGGGCTGATTTTTATTCAGATAATGCTAGAAGTTTTATTTTATCAGATGCAAATATAGAAACATTAGCTGTTGATATTACACTAGATCTACCACAGATTCTAGGTAGACAACGACTAGATTCTAATCCCTGGAAAAATAAAGCTGAACTATATTACAAAACTTTAAGTAAAAAGAATGTAGTATTAAAAGATGAATTTGAAAAAATATTAAAGAGAAAAATTAAGGAAACAGATAATCTAGAAAAAGCTTGGAATATATGTGTTGAATCCTCTAAAGATGATGAAATTAGAGAATCCTTAGCTAATAAATTTCTAGATTCTATCAGGCTTGTAAATTATAGAAGAGATTATGCATCTATTAATAAACACGCTGGAAATGTTCCTGTATTTGCTAGAAATAAACTAGTTCTCATAGCAGAAAGAAGAGCTTATGATATTCAACAAATAGATTATAAAGATAGATTTTCCGTATTTAATACAATTTATAGTAGTAACAACTATGATTTGACAGATAAAAATATGGAAAATGTAAATAACTTTATATCTGATTTCGATCAACAAGGTCAGTCTTATATGAAATTAAAATACCTATGTGAAAACAATAATAAACTATGTAAAGAAGAATTAGACATAGTACTAGATATTGTTCCAAAGTCTTATAGTGATTTTTACAAAAGACTTGGACCTGAAGGTTGTAGAAAACGTGGTTATAACTTTACTAAATTAAAGAAAGCCATAGGAATTAATGAATATGATAAAGATGATTTAAAACAGGTAATACAAAATTCATTTAAGATTGGGGATGTTGTCTCAAGATCTGATATGAAAATCTGTTTACAAGCTGTATATGATAAACTAGGATTTAATAAGAAAGCAAAATCAAATGATATTGAAGAATATTTTGATACTATCTTGACTAATGCAAAAGATAGAAAAGGAATACTTCAAAGAAGCTATAGATTAATTAATAAAAAGAGTTAAAGATTGAAAGACAGACGCGTTCGCGTCTGTCTTTCTTTTTTTTTCTTAATTTGGGCCCATTTTTGTGACATTTTTTTCGCCGAGGGGAGACCCCTGCGGGGTATCCATCATTTAAATCCTCCGCTATCGCTTCGGATTTAAATTCCAAAAATTGAACAATATCCCAAGGGATTAAGTAGAAAATTTAAATATTTCTTTAAAAAATATTAAAAATTAATCATTTTTGTGACATTTTTAGGTAACTAAAATGTCGCGTTTCTATATATATATTGAGTTTAAAAAAATGTTACAAATTATTTATAATTTATAATTTTCGGCAATAATTATAGGATATAATAATTAAATTTAGTCGTAAGGGGATACCCCTCCTTGAGGGGAGGGGTCCCCATACTCCTCTCTTTGAACTTGTGAGAAGAGAGGAGTAACTTCTTATGAATTTCTCGTTTAAATTTCATTTTGAAATCCAATATATTTAATACATCGGAAAATTTTCTGTCACAAAAAAAAAAGAAGAGGAGAACGAAAGTTCTCCTCTTATACTATATTATTACAAAGTGGTTTCTGTATTAACCCTCATTATCATTATTCTGATCTATCAGGATTTACCCAATCTCCATCAGAACAGTGAATAACTAGTGGCCAATATGAACCAGCGCCAGCACCACCCAAGCTAACATCATCAATATTTTCCCACTGAGCAATAGTTCCTTTAAATGTAACTGATTCAATTATATCTTCAATAAGATCATCACCTCCATCATCCCTCTTTATGAAAGTATACTCATTAATATGATCAATAGTAGCTGGAAGAATCAATTCATTTAATGAACAGTTAATAAATGGATATTGATCAAGTGATGTAATACCAGAATTAGTTAAGTCAATTTTATTAGCATTTACCAAGTTAGAATCAGTTGTTACAAAACAAAGCTTCTTAGTAGTTCCTTCTGTTCTAATCAAGAATCCATCATTATTAATCTTAAGTTTTTGATTACCATAATCCACTTCTATTGGAATATCATGGAATTCCCGTGATGGAACAAAATCATCAAGTTCAGAACCAATTCTTAAGCCAGTAATTGTACAATCCCAAAGATCTTGAGAATAACGGCCATCAAAATAATCACCAAAAAAAGTACTACTAGGATCAACAGTTTTAGTTGAATATCCAATTTTTACTTCAATACCACCATCTGATATTATGTCTATCTTATTATTAGTATCAATTACACAGCCTAAACCACTTTTAATCTTCTTGTCTCTATCTTCACCTGAATATACAACATAGGAGCGTTCAGCATCAGCTCCACCAACAAGTGCATAATCACTATAGTCATATCCCCCGCTACAGTCATGTAACTTCTTAATTATTACAAGGTGATTCCAATAACAGATAACATAGCTACTATCTTGTTCCAATATTTTTACTGGAACTCCAACAAGAGAATAGCCAGTTGGAATAAATTGAGGAACTGCCAAACCATTTACGCTGTCATTATTTTCATTCAAGTAAGTTACATTAGGACCTGTTTTAAAGACAATAATAGATTCATTATATGAATTTTCTACGGCAGTAATAACAGGAGCACTAGTTACGGTTCCAAGTCTATAGATAGTATTTTCTCTTACAATTCCGTCTTCAATTGAAGTTTTCTCAATTATAGGATTGGCATTAATAGATGCAAGTTTCTTCTCACAAAGTTGTTCAATATCCTGTCCTGTTTTATTTAATATTGTTTTTCCCATATTCTAAATAAAATTATAAAGTCACTGTACCGTCTGAACAAATTACTTCTTTAAGTCCACTTGGTCTCCAACTTCTTCCTAGAGTTACATTACC
This sequence comes from Bacilli bacterium, assembly GCA_036342255.1. GTDB lineage: Bacteria > Bacillota_I > Bacilli_A > RF39 > UBA660 > RUG11198. The sequence goes on along the minus strand of JAZAUS010000016.1, from coordinate 755 downwards.
CCAATCTGATACAGTTCCACCAAATCTAATAGTAGATAACTTACGGCAACTCCAAAAAGCATCTTCCCCTATACTTGTAACAGATGAAGGAAGCACAATTGATTCCAATGAATTGCAACCCATAAAAGCATATTCTCCGATACTCGTAACGGAAGAAGGAATATCGATTGATGCCAATGAACTACAACGATAAAAAGCATGTCCTCCTATACTCGTAACGGAAGAAGGAATATCGATTGATTTCAATGAACTACAATCAGAAAAAGCACTTTCTCCTATGCTCGTAACCGAAGAAGGAATGATTATTGATCTCAATGAACCACAACCAGAAAAAACACTATGTCCTATGCTCGTAACCGAAGAAGGAATAGTGACATTGCTTCTTGTTCCAAAATATGCCAATAGTTTCAGATTCTTCTGGTCTATTAACATATCACTATCAACCACAAACAAAGGATTGTCTACTATTTTTATTTCACGCAATAACTTACAACCAGAAAAAACACTTTCTCCTATGCTCGTAACGGAAGAAGGAATTACTATTGATGCCAATGAACTACAACCCCCAAAAGCATTATTTCCTATGCTCGTAACGGAAGAAGGGATAGTGATTGATTCCAATAAAGTGCAAGACTCAAAAACACTTTCTCCTATGCTCGTAACGGAAGAAGGAATTACTATTGATGCCAATGAACTACAACCCCCAAAAGCATTATTTCCTATGCTCGTAACGGAAGAAGGGATAGTGATTGATT
>JAZAUS010000015.1:0-49193 GCA_036342255.1 Bacilli bacterium | reverse complement strand
CAGGATCAAACTCTCCAAAAAAATATAATATAATTTTTTGAGTTATGTTTAATCTGCTACTCAAAAATCGACGTTTTGCTCAGTTTTCAAAGAACATTTCTCTAGTCTCTTTCTCAAAGACGACTATTACTATAACAAAAATAAAAAACAAAGTCAACAACTTTCTTTTATATTTTTGAAATAATTTTCATCCTAAAAAAAAGAACTATATCGCTCTTAAAAGATAACAATATTAACAAAAATATTCATTTTCCCCAAAGAACGTAAATCAACTATATCAAATTAAATCAGTAATGTCAACATTTTTTTTCATTTTTTTTCATTTTTTCGATATTTTATACTTTTTTTATCACAAATAACCTTTTTTTTATAAAAAAAAGACATAAAAATTATATCTTTTCTATTAAATACATAATAATATTTAAACAAAATTTAATTTTCTATAAACTTCTTCAAACAAAACAAGAAACTTATCTATTTCTTCCTCTTCAGTTTTATAAGATAAACTTATTCTTATACTATGACTAGCACTATCTCTATCTTTAACAACAGCATAAACAGCATCCGACATAGTACTACTATCAGAACAAGCACTCTTCGTAGATAAATATATATCATATTCATCCATAGCATGAACAAAAGTCTCAGGCTTAATCTTATTTAAACTTATATTAATAACATAACTAATACTATACTTAGTACTATTAACTTTTACATCATCATAAGAACCAATTTTATCCATTATTCTATTATTTAATTTTTCCACATATTTATACTTACTATTCATATCTTCCATAGCTAATTCAATAGCCTTCATTGAAGATACTATCAAAGGCAAAGCTGGAGTACCAGCCCTATAAACAGTACTACTCTTACCTCCATGTATCAAAGGAAGTATATTAATTGAACTATTCTTTATTAGCATACCTATTCCCTTCATACCATATATCTTATGCATAGATATACTAGCCAAATCCATTAAATTAAAATCAATATCTATTTTACCTAAAGCCTGAGTACAATCTACATGAAAAAAACATTTAGGATAATCTTTTAATATTTTACTTATCTCCTCTATAGGTTGTCTAATTCCAAGTTCACTATCAACCATACATATACTCACTAACACCGTATCATTTCTAAGAAGCTTTTTCAAATGTTCTAAATCTACTCTACCATCTTTATCTATTTTAACATAATCAATATCATATTCTAAATCACTCATATATTTCATTGTACTAATAATAGATGAATGTTCCAAATAAGTAGTAATAATATGTTTTCCCCTATTCTTATATTTAAAACATATTCCTTTAATAGCTTGATTATTAGATTCACTTGCCCCACTAGTATAAATAATATCTTTATTATTTAATTGTAACATCTTTTTTATTCTATCTGTAGCATATTCTTCTAACTCATGAGCATCAGCTCCCAATTTATGTAAAGAATTACTATTACCAGGATAATCAATACATACTTTATTAAAAGTATTTAACACTCTTTTATCAACAGGTGTTGTAGCACAATAATCTAAATAAATCATACTATCTACCCAATCCTACTTTTTTCACTACTTCATCATATTTCTTCTTAGCAATATCTACAACTATATCTCTACCTTTATCAAGTATCTTATCAATTTCACCACTATCCATAATTTCTTGATATCTATCTTGAATTTCACCAAGTCTTAAAACAACTACATCAGCAACTTCTCTCTTTAAACTACCATAATTATAATCTTTAAAATAATTACTAGCTTCTTCTATACTAATATTTTTAAGACTAGCATATATAGTTAGTAAATTAGAAATACCTGGCTTCTTATCAACATCATAATACACTTTATTATCAGAATCCGTAACAGCACTCATAATTTTTTTTCTTATAGTAGCTTCATCATCAAGAAGTAATATAACTCCCTTATAATTATCAGCAGACTTACTCATCTTTTTTGTAGGATCTTGTAAATCCATAATCTTAGCTCCCATTTTAGGAATCATAGGTTCCGGAACTTTAAAAGTTTCACCATACTTATTATTAAACCTAATAGCAATATCACGAGTAAGTTCCACATGCTGTTTCTGATCAATACCAACAGGAACATAATCTGCATCATATAATAAAATATCACTAGCCATTAATATAGGATAAGTAAATAAGCCAACTGGTATATTTTTATACTTACTAGATTTATCCTTATATTGAGTCATCCTAGATGCTTCACCCATATAAGTATTACACTCTAACACCCAAGATAAATTTGTATGATATAAATTATCTGACTGTATATATATAATATTCTTATCAGGATCAACACCACTTGCAATATATAAAGCAACATTCTTAATAATTCTTTCTCTTAATAATTTAGCATCTTGTGGAACTGTAATAGCATGTAAATCTGGTACAAATATAAATGATTCATACTCATCCTGATATTTAATAGTTTGACTAATTCCCCCTATCAAACTTCCTAAAGTTAATTCACCACTAGGTTGAAGACCCGTTAATATCCTCATAATTATCCCTTCTTCCTGTACTTAATTATATCATAAACTATAAAATATCTACAAAAAAATAATAATCAACTTACAATAAGCCAATTATTATCTATTATTAATATCCTTCTTCATATATAAAATATCTTAATTAATTATCCTTAGATAAACCATCTTTAACTGCCTTAGCCTTAATCTTAATAGCTTCAGCCTCTATTTCAGCACTTCTTTTAGAAAGCTCTTTCAAATCTGCTTCATGTTCATCTAATATATCTTTTGAAGTCTCAATCACATCATCCATCATCTTATTCATCATCCTTGACCTTCCTTTAGAACTAAACATTGTAAAAGATCTAAAAATAATAAATATTGTTACAATAGCTATAACACCAAAAACTACCATAAATATTATATTAAACATATTAAAATCCTCCTTAAATAAAATATATTATATCACAATAACTAAATAATTATTGTTCTTTTCCACAATTTTTACATATTTTTGAACCATTATCAATAATACTTCCACAATATTTACAACATACATTACCATTAACCATAATCACATTATCTTGAACATCCTCTTTAACTTCACCTTCTACTACAGTACCATTTTGTATATTTGTATCATTAGCATTAACATCCTCTACTTTATTATTATCTGGCCCATCATCTGCTATAATTAAATGTCCACTCATATCCTCTAATTTTTTCATTACTTTTTTAGAATTAAATTTATTAAAACAATAATAGCCTAACGCAGTAATACCTACTATAATAATAATACCTAATAAAGTTATTATTATAACTTGAAAACTCATAATCAATCCTCCTTTATTAAATATATTATAACACATAATCATAACATAATAAATAATATATTTAACACCAACTGTCAACCAAGCATTATTTTTATATACAAAAAAAAAGATATATTATATAATATAACAAAGTTATATACAAAGGAGGTTAACTGTATAACTTAGCGCCAGACCCAATAAAGGGTGACGAGGTTTGTAGTTTATCGAAAATTCGGCGGATACTACAAAATAGATATATACAAAAAGCAAAATCAAAATTGTAACAAAAATATATCTAATACAGAAAGGATAATTTATATGTGTGGAATAGTAGGATATATAGGCACCAAAAATTGCCTACCTATCCTAATAAAAGGATTAAAAAGATTAGAATATCGTGGCTATGACTCAGCAGGTATAGCCTATCGAAAAAACAATTCCATAATTATTAGTAAAAATACTGGAAGAATATCTAATCTTGAAAAAATAATTAATCATGAAGATTCTTCTACCATAGGTATTGGACATACCAGATGGGCAACTCATGGAAGAGTTACAATAAACAACTCCCATCCACATCAAGTAGGTAATATTACAGTCGTCCATAATGGTATATTAGAAAACTATCAAGAACTAAAAGAAGAATTATTAAAACATGATTATACATTTAAAACAGAAACAGATACTGAAGTACTATGCTCATATATTGATTATGAATATAACAAAAGTGATTCTAAAGATATGTTAATAATCTTAAATGATTGTTTAAATAAATTTATAGGTAGTTATGCCGTAGCAATCATGATAAATAATATCAAAGATAAATTATTTGTCATAAAAAAAGACAGTCCACTAATTATATGTATAGGTGAAAATGAAAATTATATAGCTTCTGATATAAGTGCCTATTCAAATGACACACTAGGATATATTCCCTTAAATGATAATGAAATAGGCATCATATCAAAAGACAATATATCTATTTATAAAGGTGGTAGAAAACAAGCCTACGAAGTAAAACACATTGACTATGATTTTAATGATGCTGAGAAAGATGATTATGATCATTACATGTTAAAAGAAATACATGAAGAATCATCTATTGCCAGCAAACTAAACAATATCTATTTAGATAAATTAACTAAAATACCCAACATAAGTAAATACAAAAAAATACAAATAATAGGCTGTGGTACAGCATATCATGCTGGACTAGTTGGCAAATACTTAATAGAAGAATTTAGCAACTATGAAGTAAACACTTATATAGCATCTGAATATCGTTATCAAAAAAACTTTGCCGACAAAAATACTTTAGTTATCGCAATATCTCAATCAGGAGAAACAGCAGACACCCTAGCTTGCATCAAAAAAGCAAAAAAACAGGGTTGTCATACTCTAAGTATTGTTAACGTTAAAAATAGTTCTATTGCCCAAGTTTCTGATGAAGTAATATACACAGAAGCAGGACAAGAAATAGCAGTTGCATCTACAAAAGCCTACGTATCACAAATATATATCTTAAGCCTACTTGCTCTAAAAATAGGTATTAAAAAGAAACAATTAAATATCAATAAAATAAAAACAGAATATGAAAGATTACCTAAAATAATAGACCAAGTAGCTAATTATGATTATGAAGATATAATAAAAGATTTTTGGCAAGATAATAATATATTCTTCTTAGGAAGAAATATAGATTATGTAACAGTAGCCGAAGGCTCTTTAAAATTAAAAGAGATAAGCTATATTCATTCAGAAGCCTATCAAGCAGGAGAACTAAAACATGGAACAATATCACTAATAGAAAAAAATACTTGTGTTATATCAGTCATCTCTAATGACCATATAGCAGGAAAAACAATAAGTAATATCAAAGAAGTAAAAGCAAGAGGAGCATATGTAATATTATTAATTAAAGATAGTCTAAATAAAAATATTGACCCTTCATGCTACGACATGCTTATACCATTACCAAATACCATTAACCTATTACAACCAATAGTAAATATAATACCTTTACAATTAATAGCATACTATGTAGCTAAAAAAAGAGGTTGTGATATAGACAAACCAAGAAATCTAGCCAAAAGTGTTACAGTAGAATAAAAAAATAAGATTTTTTAAATCTTATTTTTTTTATAAATTCTTATCAATCATAGGAATAACAACCATACCCAATTCATCTATTATCTTATTATTAATATCATCTAACATAAGAAATTCTTCTTCATCTACAACTTTATCATTAATAAGTAAAGTTTCCTTAACAGATATATTTAAATCATCAAATTCTCCATTAAGTTCATTTAGTTTATTCTTCAAACTAACCAATTTCAATTTATTAGCATGATACTTTTGACGTAAAATTTCATCATCCATTAATATCACCTTCTAAAGCCTTAATAGCCCTTCTTAAACCTTCCCTATAATTATTGATATTAGTATTTAATAAAGCAATATTATTCTTATGATTCTCTATAATTATCTTATACTTACGTAAAAAATCAACAAATATACTATCTATATCATCTCTATTTGAAGTATCATAATTATAATTAATATTATCAAACAAATCAGAAATCGATTCATAATTTATTTCTTCTTCTTTTACATAATAAACCATTTTCTTTAGACATACTTCTATACTACTAATATCCATACTTTTACTACCTTCAAAACCAAAACTAAGATTTTTCCTATTAGAAGGTTTAATTTTCATAATAGATAATTTTGATAAAATTGAAGCAACTTGCCTTTCAACATCTTCCACATCAGTTAAAACAGTCTTATTATCATCCAAAATATCAAATATCTTATCCCTCATAGAAACATATTTTGAAACTTCATCATCAATATATTTTCTAATCTTTAAATCAAAACTAAAGTCAATATCCCTATAATTATTAATAATAGTATCAATATATTTTACATACTTATTTACATCACTTATATATGTATCTTTATTATCCAAATTAAATTCAACCTTATTACCTATATTACTATATTTTTTAATAATATAATCATATAAATCTCTTATATTTTTATATTCATCATTAAAAACTATACAGTCAATTTTTTCATTTTCTCCCAATTTAAAGAAATAATTGGCATGAGCATCATGCCAATATTCCCTTATTTTATTCAATTCAGAATAATAATTATTACATAAGTTATTATATACATCATTCAATTGAATTAAATCCTTAGTTTCAATTTTTAGTTTTTCAACATCAACATGCATATAAATCACCCAAATTCATATTAAACAATTATTAGATTTGCTGTCCAGTAATCCTATGTCCTTCTGATAATCTTGCATGTGCATTATTCTTAGCTTCTGTAGCAGTCTGAGTAGTAGATGTAAGAAGACGAGTTATTCTACTTCTAATTCCTTCAAGTTTATTTCTAACATCCTTAGTTGCAGCATCTATCAAATTACCCACAGACGTTTCAAGCTTATTATCATGAGAATACAAACCAGAATCTCTACAAGTTTTCCTTAATTCTTCTTTATAAGTTTCTATCTTACCATTTGATCCAAGGATACTATCCAAAGCCTTAATGGCATTTTTAATTTTCTCATCATAAATATAATGTTTTCCACCTACTTCAGATTTAATACCATCTGTTTTAATTTTAGTATTATCAACATCGTATTTTAATGAAGTATAAGGATCATCTTGATCAATAGTTCCTACTTTTTGAGCAGCTTCATCAATTGTTTTCAAAACAGAAGTATAATTTCTTGCAGCTTTTTCAAAAGCCTGATTTAATTCATTAACATATTCAGTTTGTTTATTCTTTCCAAAAACAGTTACCCATCCTTCATTTAACTCACCAAATACATTTCTTTGTATTTCTTGTGGTAATGTAGTAACTACCTCATTAGCTTTTCTAAAAAAAGCAGTTAATGCCTCATGAACTTGGGTTTCATTAATTCCTACAGTTTCGTTTGCCATATTAATTATCCCTCCTTATATATATTGCCATATGGTTAAACAATATACAATTATTATATAATTCTATTAAAGTATTTCTACCCTAACTATAATAAATATAACATACTTTTTTATAAATTAAAAGCTTTTTTACATTATTTTACACAAATACATTTAATTACAAGCTATTAACAATAATTCAGTAGCATTTCTAATATCAGTATCAATTACAAATTCATTATTTTTATAAACCCGAGAAGTATATTTATTCATCAAAACAAAATTATTATTAACCATCCCATTATTTAATATATCCCCAAATAACTTAATTATAAGTTTTTTTATACTAAAAATACTCTCACTAACAGGAATAAACAAATCATAGCTATCATCTAATTCAGGAATAATTAATTTTATTAATACTTTATTTTCCATTATTATCCTCCTCAGTAATAAAATCTAATAATTTAATTAATGTAGCTTCTCCTTCAGATATTAAAAATCCCATATTATTTTTATAATTACCTTGCATTTCTTTATTATAATTATCTATTTTTAGTATTGATTGATCTCCTGCACCATTACCAACCCATATTCCATTACCAGCAGAAAAGAAATTACTATACCAATCTTCATACTCATATTTTTTTAATCTTTTAGTCTCTTCTACTATAACAACGCTTATTTTACCATACCTTTTTACTTTGTTTAAAAAGTTCATTAACAATTCTTTACCAGAGTAAGAAGGAACTTCTTCACTTGAATCTTCTTCCTCATTTTCATAATTTTCTTCTTCATAATCAGAAAATTTCTCATCCTCTTCCTCCATCATTGCTTCCTCAATCGATGGATCATACTGAGCAGCTAAAGCTTCAATAGTACTCATATCTAAAGAACTACTTGAAGTATTAGTACTACTTTGAACTTCTTCAACTGGTTCCATTTCCTCAACATCATCTATTACTTCTTTTACATCATCAACAATTTCAGAATTATTATCCTTATATGCCTCAGCCTCAATCACAGTATTATAAAAATTATCCAATCCATATATAAACAATATTCCTTCAATATTAGATTTATTATCTTTCAAACCATCTATATAATTACCTAACTTATAAAGGACTTCACTCCAACTATCCGTATAATAATTTGGAAAATATACTGGATTTAATCCTAATTTTTTTTCAGCATCCATTATCATTAAATTAGTATTAGGTATGTTTCTAAATATTTCTAACAAACTTTTAGCAAATATAGTTATATTTTCTATCTTCTTAGAAGAAATAATTGTCCCCCTATCATCAATAAAGTTATAACAACAAACATCCAGAGTATTCTTCATTATACCAACTGGTACGTTCTTTAAAGTACTAATTTCAGAAGAAACATCATTAATTCTAACACAATTAGGTAAAACTGGTATTTTCTTAGCTTTAACCTTATTTACTTGTTTCTGATAATCTATATATTTAATCATATATGTATTAAGTTCATCATCTGTATTAGTAATACTAGCAATTTGAAATTCATGTAATCCATCATTAAATAGTAATCCTCTACCTTCTGTATCTCTAGGAACAGTTCTAGATTTAGTATTAAATATATACATATAATCAGATTGATCTTTAATCTTAAATGCATAACTATTAGTAAAATTCTGAGCAATTTTATTAGGAATAGAATTAGTAGCACTACAAGTAAATATAAACACTATACCATATCTAGCTGAATCTCTAACAAGTTCAGGAAACTCATCATATACATCTTGATGTTGTTCATAGAAAGAATCAAAACTATTGATAATAATTGTACATAATGGAATCTTTTTACCACTATTCTTAATATAATTATTATAATCTCCCCCAAAATCAACAAACAATTTCTTTCTTTTTACTATTTCTTCCCTAACAAGTTTCATTAAATTATTATATTTATCATCTTCTCCATTAAATACTATTCCTCCCACATGAGGTAAACTCATATATCTTCTAAGTGATTCAGAACCAAAATCAATAATATAATAATTTATCTCTTCAGCTGTATGATACCTTGAAGTTGAATATATTAAAGCACTCAAAAACATTTCACTTTCACTACTATTCATACTATAAACAATAGTATTACCATCCTCTAAATAATTATATTTAACAACTCCTTGCTCCTGAGCTTCAGGAGCATCATATTCCCCAATAATAGAATCAAATACATATGGTATAGCTTTAAAATTATATTTCTTACATAAACTATCAACCAAAATAATTGGTGGAATATTATCTAACCATAATCTTCTAGCCTTTTTATTAACATCACTTGATATAGAAATAATATTCTTCATAATAGCAGCTAATTGCTCTCCTTGAGCTTCTATCTTAATATCACTTTCTTCTCTAACACTTCTAACTATAACCCCACAATCATCTATATAATTAAGATCATTATCAACTTGTTTAACTATTTCATTAGAAGGATAATACTTAGCTCCACCCCAGCCAGATTGACCTAAAGCAAAAATTTCATCATAACCAACTTGCAAATAAAACCTACCAGCTTGTGTAATATGAGCAGCTTCTGGCCTTTTTAACATCTCTTTACTATCTGCCTCGTCTTGAACTTTTAAACATACTCTAAATTTAGTATTAGACCATATTTGATCATTAACTACTCCACTAGGTTTTTGTGTCGCAAGAATCAAATGAACTCCCAAACTTCTACCTATACGAGCAACACTAATAAGATTATCCATAAAATCAGGCTGTTGAGCTTTTAACTCAGCAAACTCATCACATATAATAAATAGATGTGGAATAGGTTCTTCTAATCTACCTTCATGAAAATGTCTTTGATATTTATAAATATCAATAGTACTCTCACCTAATTTATCACGAGCTTCATTAAACATTTTTTGTCTTCTCTTAACTTCACTATCAATACTTACTAAAGTTCTATCCATCTCAGCCTTATCCAAGTTTGTAATAGTACCAGCTAAATGAGGTAAAGTAACACCAGTTAATTTATTTTCAAAAGCAAGTGCTAATCCACCACCTTTATAATCTATTAATATAAAAGCAACATCATCAGGACTATAATTAATACACATAGAGAGTATATAAGTAATAATAAACTCAGACTTACCAGAACCAGTAGTACCAGCAATAAGTCCATGAGGTCCATGATATTTTTCATGTAAATCTAAATACATTAACTCACTTTTCTCATTAACACCTATCTCTGCTTTTAAACTTTGTGTAGAATCATTACTATTCCATCTATTAAGAACATTTAATTGTTCTACTTTACCAACTTTTTCCATCTCCATAAAACTAATAGCATCAGGTAAAGATCCTGATTTCTCCTCAAATTCAATTGGAATATTAGAAATAATTCTAGCAAGTTCCATATAATTAATTCCATATTTAACCTCATCTGTAAACGTAATCTGCTCTTGATCATCAAAAGTATTTTTTAATATTCCCGACTTTCCATTAGTCTGCAAAGTAATATAATCATTACACTTACTAGGTAACTTACTTAACTTCTCTTCAATAATAATCATACTAACACCAATATTAGTATCCTCATCAGCAAACATATCTATAAAATCATATTCTTTTACTCTCTCATAATCATCAACTATAACTAAATAATAAGGCCTATATACTTTTACATTATTCTTATCCTTATCTTTTTCTTTATTCTCTATCCTATGAGCAATCTCACTCTTTAAATAATCAGCAATCTTATTGCCACTATCAACAGTACTAGAAAAAAATCTAATACTCTTATCATTACTAAAATTATGATTAGTATACTTTAAATATTCCCAATTACCATAATTATTCTCATTAGTAAAAACAACTATCTTTAAATCCTCATAACTATAAAAAGTTAAAAATTGTAATAAAATATTATTAACAAAAGTAACATTTTTATATTTATCTACACCCATTACAGCAACCATTTTATTATTACTAAAAGAATACCCCATAGGAACATCTTCAATATATTTATAATCTTCAACTATTTTATCTGCATCTTTTTTCAATACACTCTCATCAATACTAAATCCTTTTTCTGGATATTTAATATCTACATCAAACTTTGAACTACCCCAACCTATTCTAGCCATTAACAAATCATTTTGATCTAACTTTCTATTCCAAAAATTCATATTTTTTGAATTTAATGTATTTAAACATTCATCTATAGATATTAAATTCTCTATTAAAACCTCTTTTTGATGTTTTACCTCATTCGATAATTCCTCTTTAACTTCACCTAAATATTTATTATATCTATCTTTAATGTTCTTTTCTTTTTTCTCTAACATTCTCTTACTATAAAAAGCTGTTATTATAGGCCACAATAACATAGATACCAACATAATAATTGCAGTTGCCAATGCTGGCCAAGAATCTTTCATCGTTGTTTTACCAGTATTAATTTGATTTATAGTATCCATAACCATAATACCTGATGTTACACCCATTGTAAGCATAGGTCCAACAGTCAAAATCATAGGCAAATCACCACTAGAATTATTATCAGGAGGAGGACTCAAAGTCAACACATATTTTTTAATAGCCCTCCTAATTCTAGGAGACTTAGAAAAATATGAAGACTTATCATACAAATCAACACTCTTAACTTTCTTATCAGGAACCGTAGTATCATTTGGAATATTATATTCCTTTAAATTACTATTAGATATAACACTTACTTTACCACCAGGATTACTCATAACCAAAATACCATTTAAAAACAATATCTTTAAACCAAATATACTTACTTGGTCTCCCAAATTCAAAACAACACTATTTCCAGAAATAATTCTATTATTAACATATACTAAACTTTCATTACTCTCTAATGTCAACTTATTATCAACAAAACGAATAACAACTTTTAATTTATCATAAATAGGACAAGAATATTTAACAGTACAATCCCCATCATTACCAATAACTAAATTAATATCACTACCATAATTATATAACATAGTTCCATTTAAAGAAGTACCACCAACATAAATCAAATATTCCTCTTTACCTCTTCTTAACTTATAAAAAGTATCTTCTTTTAATACCATGTATCCAACCAAATTATTATTATCAACAACACTAACATTAGTAGTAGAATAAATAACCCAACTACCATCCTTAGCCTCCACATTTATTAATTTACTTTCTTCATTAGAATCTTCATCAAAACTAAAACTACCAACTACATCTGTAGGTAATGAAAAATTTAATATTCTATCTTTCAAAAATAAATATATCTTCATATTTATTCACCCCATATCCTATCATGATAATTTTACCATACTTTTTTAAATAATAAAATAAAAAAAAGAATAATCTATTTATTTTTTAAATTATTCCTAAATCTTTTTAATTCTTCAATAAATTCTACAGTACCATCATCAATCACTTTTTCTTTTTGATGGGCACTAACTAATTCTTTATAACTAATTATCGCATTATCTTCCTGTGCCTGCTCATAATCTGTTAATTGTATCGTTTGAGGCCTAATATTATTTTCAATCTCTGTTGATATATCAGCCAAATAATCACTATTCATATCACTACTATCCAACTTCCTATTTATGTATTTATTTTTTTTAACAAAATCATATACTTCAAATTCTTCATTTTTCTTATCAATATCTTTATCTTCTTGATCAAATTTTATTTCACTACCCAATTCTTTATGAATTTCTTTTAATCTCTCCCTATAAGCAGTCTTTCTCTCTATATTTTTATTTACATTACTATCTATACTTTCTTTTTTATTAATATTATCATTATTTTTATTTTCTAATTTTTCTAACTCGTTATCATCTTCTTGATCAAATTTTATTTCACTACCCAACTCTTGATGAATAGCTCTCAATCTTTCTCTATATCCCGTTTTTTTATCAATACTAGTATCTAAACTTCTATTATTCTCTTCCTTAGCATCATTAGAAATATCATTAATCGAAACAATATCCTCCTTTGATATTTCTTTTTCATATTCCTTCTTATCCTTTTCTTTTAAATCATCAATAATATCTTTTAATTTATTATTCTCATAATACAAATAAAAACAAAATAAACATAAAAATATTATAAATAATGCCATAACATTATCCATAAAACCAATACTAAGAAATAATAACACAACAATCACCCCATACTAATAAATCCAACTACACTAGCTACATAAATACAAGCCGTTTCCACCCTAAGAACTCTTCTACCAAGTGATATAGAAGTATATCCCAAATCATTAAGATATTCTTCCTCACTAGAAGCTAGTCCCCCTTCAGGACCTATTACAAATACAATTTTAGCACACTTAGAATTCTTTTGTAAATACTTGTTAACTAAATTATCTTTATTTTTAACACTACAAACAAACTTATAATCAGCTTCTATTTTATCCAACTCTTTTACAGTTATAACATCATCTACAACTGGTATAACATTTCTCTTAGACTGTTCAGCAGCCTCTTTACATATACTATTCCATCTCTCTATCTTCTTTTTCTCTCTCTTATTATCTAACTTAACAATACTTCTCTCCATCTTAACAGGAATAATCCTACTAACACCTAATTCAGTTAATTTCTGTAAAATAATATCCATCTTCTGTTCTTTTACCAATCCAACAGCAACTATTAACTCAATATCCATCTCATTATCATCATCTAGTTTTTCAACAATAGAAAACTTATTACTATTAACATCACATATCTTACATATATACAATTCTTTATCATATATTATTTCTATCTCAGCACCATTATTCATCCTCATAACATTCTTAATATGGTGCAAATCATTCTTATCCAAAATTAAACAATCATTATCCCTATTTTTAGCAAAATATCTCTGCATAACAATCACCCACAATATATACACCAAATTATACTATATAATTCTTTATATAACAAGAAAAAATCAAGTAAAAATATTACTTGATTTATTACTTCCTATACTCACTTTTTAAATAACTATTAATTTTTTCGAAAGGAACTTCAACCTCTGGAACACCTAAAGCCCCAATTCCTAAAGAATACTTATCAAAAGTAAATTTCATTCCTTTATCAGTCAAATAACAATGTCCTTCACTAAACATTACTTCTTTTACAACTTCCTTCCAATTCTTCTCGCCTGTAACATTTCCTTCCCACAAATTTCCTTCACCACTATATTCTTTAATTGCATCAATTAAATAATTATATAAATAGTCATCAGCACTACTATCAATAATCATATCTTTATATGAAACTATTTTCCCATTAGTTGTATTAAATGTATAACCCCACAAACCAGGCCAACCAACACCACCCATACTACCAGACATCATTAATTCAAAGGTAATATAATTATCATTTTTAGCTTTCACACTAAATTTATATTGTATCCCTATATTTGCAGGCAACACCTCAATCATATCATCTTTTGTATAATCATTTTTATTTAACGCATCCCATTGTTCATCTGAAATACTAGTCATATATTCCACCATATTATCAGCAGCCATCTGATTACTAGAACTACTTATAACAGGTACATTTCTAGTATTAGTTATTTTTACTTCTCCCTTACTATCCTTATACTCTTTTTTTTCATCTCTAAAAGTAATAACAAATTTTTCTTCTTCTTTTTCCGCTTCTTTATCTTCTTCCTTAATCTCATTAATCCTATCTTCATTTTCTATTCTATTAAAACTAATAGTATTAGTAGCAAACAAAACAATTATAGTTACTAACATTAATATAATTCCTAATAAAAATCCAATAATTAAACCATTTCCATTACTTCTATTACTGTTATTATTATCTACTTTTTTTTCACTACTCTTCTTAGCCATAAACTACACCTCTTTACTCTAATACAATATTATCACTTTATTAGTTTTTTTTCAACAAAAAAATAATCAGTTGAAAACTGATTATTTGAGGATAGATTATTTATTTAAAAATTTATTATATTTTTTAAACTCAAGAGATGAATCAAGAGAAGTCTTACTTAACTCATCAAATAATTTTTTTTGTTCACGAGATATCTTAGTAGGTATCACCACATTTACAACTACATACATATCTCCTTTACGTTTACTAGACACATTAGTCATACCTTTACCACGTATTCTTAACTTATCCTCTGACTGAGTACCAGCTGGAATTGTTAGTTTAATAACACCATAAGGAGTAGGTACTTCTTTTTTGCACCCCAATACCGCTTCTGTAATTGTAATTGGTAAATCTACATATATATCATCATCAACTCTTTTAAAAAATTCATGCTCTCTAACAGTAAATTCTACATATAAATCACCATTAGATCCACCATTAACACCAGCTTCACCTTTTCCAGCAACACGTAATCTATTTTCTGTATCTATACCTGCTGGTATATTAATAGTAATTGTCTTATTTTCCTTAATTGTTCCTTTACCTTTACATTTTCCACATTTTTTTTCAAATGTAGTTCCTGTTCCCTTACAATGAGGACAAGTAGTCTTTGTTAGAAATGCTCCAAACATCGTTCTTTGTTCTTGAGTAACAGTTCCAGAACCACGACATTCCGAACATGTGGTAGAATTAAATCCTCCCTTACCATCACAATCTGGACAATTAACTGTTACATCTAAATCAATATCCTTCTTACATCCACTAACAGCATCTTCAAAATCTATAGTCATACGATATAACAAATCATTGCCTTTTCTAGGGCCATTAGCACTTCTTCTAGATCCACTTTGACGAAAACCACCAAAGCCACCAAGTCCTCCAAATAAATCATCAAAAATATCTGACATATCTCCAAAATCAAAATTAGAAAAGCCTTCAAATCCAGATCCACCTGCACCACTAAATGCTGCATGACCAAATTGATCATACTGTTTTCTCTTCTGAGGATCAGATAACACTGCATAAGCCTCTTGACATTCTTTAAATTTTTCAGCAGCATCCTTTTCCTTAGATACATCAGGATGATATTTCTTAGCTAACTTTCTAAATGCTGATTTAATTTCACTATCCGTAGCATTTTTTGAAACACCTAAGACTTCATAATAGTCTTTCTTATCCATAAATACCTCTCTTTCATGTATAAGATAAGTTCTAGTAACCTAGAACTTATCTTAATATTCATTATTATTTTTCTTCATAATCAGCATCTACAACGCCATCATCGTCTTTTTTATTGTCCTCTTCACTATCATTATCTGCATTTGCTTGATTATTCTTAGCAGCTTCTTCATATACTTTAGATGCAAATGCATTAGCTTTTTCTAATAATTTATCTTTTGCACTCTTAATGTCTTCTACATCTTCAGATTCAATCGCTTTTTTAGTTTTCTCTATTAATTTCTCTGCTTCTTCTTTATCATCATCACTTACTTTATCACCTAAATCTTTAATAGCTTTTTCAGTCATGAAAATAATTTGTTCTGCATCATTTTTAGCATCAGCTAATTCTTTCTTTTTCTCATCTTCTTCTTTATTAGCTTCAGCTTCTTGTCTCATCTTTTCAATCTCTTCATCACTTAAAGTATTAGTAGCAGTAATAGTAATAGATTGTTCTTTATTAGTTCCCAAATCTTTAGCCTTAACATTAACAATACCATTAGCATCTATATCAAATGATACCTCAATTTGAGGAACACCACGAGGTGCTGGTGGAATATTTGTAAGTTGGAAATTACCTAGTGTCTTATTATCACTAGCCATTGGTCTTTCACCTTGTAATACATGTATATCTACAGCAGGTTGATTATCAGCAGCTGTTGAAAATACTTGACTCTTACTAGTAGGAATTGTTGTATTTCTAGGAATTAATACAGTCATAACCCCACCTAATGTTTCAATTCCTAAAGATAATGGTGTAACATCTAATAATACTATATCATTAACATCTCCTGTTAATACACCACCCTGAATAGCAGCACCCATAGATACTACTTCATCAGGATTAACACCCTTAGATGGTTCTTTACCAGTTTCTTTCTTAACTAATTCTTGAACCATAGGTATTCTAGTAGATCCACCTACTAAAATAACTTTATCTATATCACTCTTACTAATACCAGCATCTTTTAAAGCATCTCTAACTGGTTTAGTAGTAGAATCTACCAAATCAGAAATTAAAGATTCAAATTTAGCCCTTGTAATATCCATCTCAAAGTTAACAGGATTACCATCAACCTGTGCTATAAATGGCAAAGATATTTGTGTAGAAGTCATACCAGATAAATCCTTCTTAGCCTTCTCAGCAGCTTCTTTAATTCTTTGCATAGCCATCTTATCATCAGATAAATCTACATCTTCTTCTTTCTTAATTTCTTTTACTATATAATCAACAAGTCTATTATCAAAGTCATCTCCACCTAATTTATTATTACCAGATGTAGCTAAAACTTCAAACACTCCATCTCCTAGTTCTAGAATAGATACATCAAATGTACCTCCACCTAAGTCATATACTAAAATCTTTTCATTAGTGTCTTGTTTATCTAAACCATATGCCAAAGCAGCAGCTGTAGGCTCATTAATAATTCTTTCTACTTCTAATCCAGCAATCTTACCAGCATTCTTAGTTGCTTGTCTTTGTGAATCATTAAAATATGCTGGTACTGTAATAACAGCCTTCGTAACTTTCTCACCTAAATAAGCTTCAGCAGTCTTCTTTAAATCTCCAAGAATCATTGCACTTACTTCTTCTGGTGAATAACTCTTACCATTAGCTTTTACTTTCTTACTAGTACCCATTAATCTCTTAATAGAACTAATTGTTTCAGGATTAACAATTGCTTGTCTTTTAGCTTTCTCACCAACAATCATTTCTCCATTTTTAAATGCTACTACTGATGGAGTAGTTCTTCCACCCTCAGCATTAGCAATTACCTTTCCTTCTCCCCCTTCAAATACTGATACACAACTATTAGTTGTACCTAAATCTATACCTATAATTTTACTCATTTTTATCACCTTTCTTCATTTTTTTATCATCTATATTGTTCTTATTATTCTTCTTTATTAAATTAATTATCCATAATACTAATGCTACTACCAATATTAAAACTAACACAATTGGAAGTAACCATAAAATAAAATTAATGATGATTCTAACATTTTCCATTTTTAAACACCGTCCCCACTATCTTTCTCTTCATCAATAATAACTATTTTTTTCTTATTATTCTTAGTTGTATTTTTTTTCTTATAAAATGTTTCTTCCTTATCTTTAGACTTACTCTTCATAAAAGTATAAAGATATAAAGCAAAAAATGCAATTATTATAACAGGAAGTAACCATATAAATAAATAAACTGCAATCACCGAAACAAGTATAGCAACTATTATATATACTATATCCCTTATTTTTTCTTTATCCATATTAACTCCCTTATTCATTTACTTTAACCATTGCTGGTCTAATAACTCTATCCTTATACATATATCCTTTTTGTAAAACTTCTAATACTACACCAGCAGGTTTTGACTCATCATGATCTGTCAAAACTGCATGATGATATTCAGGATTAAATTCCAACCCTTCAGCTTCAATCTCTTTAACTTGAAATTTAGAAAGTATATTAATAGTATTAGAATAAATTAATTTAAATCCTTCTAAAAATCTAGAAACTTCATCAGTTAAATCATTATCATCCATTTTTATAGCTCTCTCAAAATTATCAAGTATTCCAAGAAGTTCTTTAATTAACTCTTCATCTTTATACTTAAGTATCTTTGATACTTCTTCATCTTTTCTTCTTTTATAATTTTGAAGTTCAGCCTGATTTCTAAGAAGTGACTCTTTCAACACACTAACCTGATTTTTCAACTCTTCTACTTCTTTATTATCCTTTTTAAAAAATCCCTTTTTATCCTTTTTGCATTCTTTATGCTCATGATTTTCACACTTACATTCTTTCTTATCTTCAGATTGACATTTACATTCACAATCTTTATTCTTCTCTTCTACTTCTTTCTCTTCTTTAATTTCTTTCTTTATATTTTTTTCTTTATTACTCATCTCTGCCTCCAATATTTTCTTTTATATAATCAAGTAAACTTACAACACGATCATATTCCATTCTCTTAGGTCCAACAATTGCTATTGTACCTTCTTCACCATTATAATTGTATTTAGTCTTTATAACAGACACATCATCAGATATCTCTGAATCTTTACCTATATATATATTGATACCATTATTTTCTTCTTCCCTTATACTATTAACATCTTCAAATTTCGATAACAATTTCTTAACTTTATCTATATTCTCAAATTCCGGTTGTTTCAAAAAATTATTTCTACCAACAAAATGTACTTCATTATTATTAGAAGAAAACTCACTAAAAGCATCATAAAAGGCATTATATAAAACTTCATGTTGTTTAACATACTTACCTATTATAGGTTTAATTTCATATTCTAACTTCTCTGATACCTCATTAATAGGAGTTCCTACTATCAATTTATTTATAAGTTCAACTGTCTTACTAACCTCTTCCATTGAAATAGTATTAGGTAAATACAGATTCTTATGTTCCACAACCCCTTTATCAGTAATAACCATTGTTAATATTTTATTTTCATCAAGAGGTATTACTTCTACTTTTTTAAGTTTATTATCTTTAGCACTACTACCCAACACTATAGAAGTATAATTAGTTATCTCTGATACTATTTCAATACTTTTTCTAATTGTATCTGATAAAGCAAGTGAATTATTCTTAAATATTGTTTGAAGCTTTAACATATCTTCACCAGTCATATCTTTAGGTTTCATCAAATTATCAACATAATATTTATATCCTTCTTCACTAGGAGTTCTACCAGATGCAAAATGATCTTTTTCTAAAAAACCTAATTCTTCTAATCTAACCATCTCATTCCTAACCGTTGCACTAGAACAATTAATCTCTTTACATATCTTAGAAGAACTAACTGGCTTAGCCATTTTAACATATTCTTCAACTATAACTCTTAAGATATTATTTTGCCTCTCCGTCAACATCTAAATCACTTCCTTAGCACTTTAAATATTTGAATGCTAGATTCATTATAAAACTATTTTTTAGCAATGTCAACATTTTATTGCTAAAAAATAAAAAAAAGAATAATAAAACTATTCTTTATTCAATTCCTTTATCAATTTATCCTTTACTCTAATCCATTTAATACTTTCTATAGCCTTATCTAAATCCATAGGAATATCATCATTTAAATCTATAAATTCATTTTCTTTTTCAAGATTAGCAACCCTAATATATATTTCTACTCCCTCGATATTTCTTATTTTATTTAATTGCTCTTTCATCTTATTCATCTGTTTATTTGTTATTACAGAAGGAACCCATATTATCAATCCAGCATTTTCTGTAGTAAAAACTATATCCCCACTTGCATTAATATCATATAACAGCTCCATTCCATCTTTTATATTAAGCTTATTATTATCATATGAATATATATTCTTCAACTTCTCATAATGTGATGAATTAACAAAATATTCCTCCCATTCACCTTTCTTATCAATAATACCAACTCCATAACAATAATCATATAAAACAATAGAATCTTTTAAATTAAGAGGCCCTATAATATTATTATTAGACTTAACACCATCTTTAAAAGAATAAGAATAATTTTCAATATCACATTTCAAAAAATCATCCACAGACAAATCATCAATATTACTCAAAGTCCCAATATTAGATAAACTAATAATCTTACTAACAATTTCCCAAGAAATATTATTATCTTCAAATATTCTTGATGACAACTTAGGATATTTATATACAAAAGAAAGAACTATTCCTATATTATGATTAAAATATTTATCAGCAATAGATTGCATCTTATCTAAATAACTATTATCTTCTATCACTTCTTTTACTACATAGCATAAAGATTGATATGTAACTTTCCCATATAAATGCATCAATTTATCAATCAATACATCACTAAATTCTGGAAAATTATTCTTAAATAACTCCTTCAAATTTTTACCATATTTTCTATATATATCATCATTATAATTATTATCACCAAAAATAAAAGCTCCATATAACCCTATCAAATATCTCCTATCTTTAGGTAAATTTAAAAAATAATTCTTATATCTACAATTAAACCCATGTAACAAAAAATCTTTAGTAATTATACTATTTTTAAATTCTTCAATTGATAACAATTCTTCAATCAAATAACCAGCATTTATCTTATAATTTTTAACCCCATCAATAATTATATCTTTATATCCCATATTATAAAGATATAAAATAGATTTAGCATTACAATTATTTAAAAAATCAACATCTATAAATAACTTAGCATTATCTTTAAAATATTCATTATTAGACTCTACTAATTCTTTAATACCTTCATCTAATCCTCCTATATGAAACATTTCCGATCTTAAATCTATATTCTTTTTTTCAAAATTCCAATAAACTTCCATTAAAGGATTATTAATACGATATATATAATAAGAAATAGCAGCAATAATTCTTTCAGCTTCAGTTAAATCATCATATTCACTTATAATATTATATATTCTAAAATTAGGCTCAATAAATAAAGCTATTTCTTTATAGTTCCCATTCTTATATAATTCCTTAATTTTTTTCACCTTATTCGAATCAACCATATAATACCTCACTAATTTCCTAATGCATTAATTTTTTCAAAACATTATCTATTCTTTTACCAAATACTCTTTTCAAATTACCATTATTATAATTAACAACAAAATATATACCAAAACTAATTATTCCAAACAAACAAAGTATTGGTATTTGTATTAATCTACTCCCTAAATTAACAGGTACTATCAATTTACCTATCTCAATAACAAATATAAATATTATCCAAGAAACAAAATACTTAGGCAAAACTTTTATTGTTTCATTATAATTAAAGTTATATTTCTTAGCTAAAACATACATAGATGAAAATATAGATACTGAATAACCTACCATATCTGCCATTACAGCTCCATAACTAGGATTAAAACCTAACCTATCAGCCATAATCATTAAAGGAATATCCAACAAACCATTTATTATCAAACCAGCCATTACAGTATATATTACTAATCTATATTTATTTACTCCCTGTAAAGTATTTACAATAATAGTATACATTCCACCAAACAACGCACTATACACAAATGCTCTATATACTATAGGTCCATAATAGCTCTTACCATAAAACAGTGTCCATAAAGGCTTAGATAATAATGAAAAGAATATTGTAACCGGAACTATAACTAATAATACACACTGTAAAGCTTTATTAAATTTATCATTAACATCATCCATATCATTTTTTGTAAAACTAGTAACAATATTAGGAATTAAACTAGTAACAAGTCCTGTTGACACAGCCAATATAACATTATTAAGCTTAAGACCCCAAGTAGTATACACTCCAACAATAGATTCTGTTACTTTAGCAGATGTATGAAGTATATCTGATAAAGTACGTGATAATAATATCATATCAACTGTAATATATAAATTATTAACTAAACTAATTAATATAAAAGGAACAGAATACATAATAATTTTCTTAATTATCTCTTTCTTAGTAATATTCTTTTTATCCTTAATATCATCACTAGGTATTAATTTAGCCTTACTAATCTTAATTCTTAAATATATATAAGCAACTAATCCTCCAAAGAAAGCTGCTGAAACAGCCACACCAACGCCATATTTCATAGGTAATTTCCATACTCTCATACATAAATAACTACCAACTAATATAATAATTACTCTTACAACTTGTTCAATAACCTGACTAATTGAATAAGGAGTTATATATTTATGTCCCTGCAAAAAACCTTTAGTAACAGATAAAAATGGAATTACCAATATAGCAAAAGACACACATCTAATAACAAATGCTATATCATTATAAGTATTACCACCTGTAGAATTACCTATTATCAATTTACCTATACTAGGAGCAAAAATAAACAAAACAATAAAAGCAATAATTGATATTATAGATATAATTTTTAAAGCAATACTATATGTATCTTTTATAGCCTTTTTATAACCTAAAGCATTATACTCACTAGTAATCTTACTTATAGCAAAAGGAAAACCAGCACTAGATATACCTAAAAACAATTGATATACATTATATCCATATCCATATAAAGCTCCCCCTCTTTCACCAATAATATTGTTAAAAGGTATAACATATATAACACCTATTACCTTTACTATTAATATTCCAAGTGTTGCAACTATCGTACCTTCTATAAATCCATTTTTCTTCATAAATATAACCTCACTCTAATAAAATTATACTATTATTATTTATAATAATCAATTAAAAATATAGTTAAACTACTGTTTAACTATATTTATTCATCAATCAATATTTTATCATTATCTCTAACCATAAATAGAATAATTGACCTAAAAATTCCTAATGTAAAAACATTTAATAACACTAATAAATCAACATATTTATTAGTAACTCTCTTCATAATTTTATGGAACAAAACCATATTTAAAATAAAAATAATAACTTCTAACATAGCAATAATTATAATAATTATCTCAAATAAAGAAGTTAAAGTATCATGAAATAAAATATTCAATACTATTAATAAAAATACACATATAAGATGCAATACAAAAATTATCCACCCAAACAACTTTTTTTTAGCAATCTTTGCTAAAATAACCTTATTATAATAAGGAATCCATGATATCATAGCATTTTTTTTATTTTTCTTTTTCATTATCTTATATATAAAAATACTATCAAATATATATTGAAGTAATGCATATATAGAAATACATATAACAGCAATTATAAAAAAAATCAAAATAGATAACATCATACTAATAATAATAAACATCCAATACTATTCCTTTCTAGCTTAGTTACTTCTTTTCTCAAATTCTTCTCTATTTACTTTCTTTAACTTACCCTTAAAATTTAAAAGAAATGGAGTCTTAAATATATAATATTCATCAGCTTCTTCTATCATTATATCTCCAGAAAACCACTCCTTTAATGATTCCTCATGATCAACATTTAATTCTCCATCATCCAAATTAACATCAACATCACTAAATATTGTCCCATATACAATCACATGATGAATACCCTGAGCAATATCCAAAACTTGTGGATTATTCTTATAAAAAACATACTCAACATCATCAATCTTAACCTGAATAGAATTAATCAACTCTTTATTATCTTCAGGATATAAAAAATGTAACTTACTCATATTCATAAAACCATCTCCTATTTTAATTATAACATAATATAACTATTTTAAAATATATTTACTAAATATATTTTTTATAAATTTAAATTCAATATGTTCAATAAAACCAAATAAGAAACCAAATAAAGCAGATAAAGGTATCAAAATAACAATTCTAAAAATAAATGTAACATAATCATTAGATAATGATATTACACCACTCTTAACTATTAAATCAACTATATATAAAGCTATCATATGAAATAAATATATAGTATATGTATTAGTTTTATATTGCTTAAATACCCAATTAAAAATCTTAATTCTACAAACAAAATCAACAATCTTTATTATATATCTATATATAATTCCAATAAAACTAATACCCATAATACCATAAACCATAAAAGCTAAATTAGCTCCTTGATTCCCTTGCTTATTAATTTGCATATCAATATAAAAATAATTTGTAAACATCAAAAATATATAGCCAACTAACGAAATAATCAGTACAAAAAACAAAATTTTATTAATTTTTTTTCTATTCTTACTATTACTTATCTTATTCCAAAACAACCCTAAATATGTAAAAAAAGAGTAAAAACATATTTTCTTAATAAAAATATTAATGTAAAACATACTTTTTAAATCTATTAATAAAATAGCTAAAAACATATATAAAAGAGGCAAATAAATATCTAAAGATTTTTCTTTATCTTTTTTAACATAATAATCTTTTAAATAAGGAAAAAAAATCATTACAAACAAATAAATAGGAATAAACCACAAAGCACCAGTAAAATAAACAGAAAAACTTTGTTGTAGATTCGTAATAGGCATTAACCAAGTAATAAATGAAAATTTATAACTAAAATTTAATACTTTTGGCATAATTGAATTAATAATTATAATAATAAAAGCATAAAAATAATATGGAATTAATAATCTTTTAAATCTTTTTAATATAAACTCCATTTTACTATTACATTTACTATAATAATTAGAAGCCCCCGCTATAAAAAAGAAAACTGGCATTTCAATTAAAAAGTAAGATTTAACAATCCTTATTATATTTCCATTAAATATTCCAGTTCCAAATATAGTATGAATAAACATAATATAAACCATCGCAAGTCCTCTTAATTTATCTAAATCACAATCTCTCTTTCTAGTTATCATTAAAACCATCCTTATCTAAATATATTATTAATTTATTTATAAAAAATTTTATAAATATAATTCTTTCTTCCTATAAAATTTTCATAACATTTATTATTTCTAACCTGAAAAACAGTTGGTAAAGAATCACTTCTTGCTTTTATTTTACCGCCTAACACTTCTTTCTCATTTTTATAAGTTCTTATCATTTCAGAGACAGGAGTTATAGCACCCAAAAGAAAAATAATAATAATAGCATTTCTTTTCCAAACAACACACTTTTTATCATATAACTCTTTCATAAGTAAAAGCATAATATAAAACGATAATGGAATACAAATTCTCCATGAAAAATCATATGAATTTCCCATAGTAATAAATGATCCAATTAGTATTACCACTATTAATATATTTAAAACTATATCTTTATAATTCTTTTTATAAATAAAAAACAAATATATAAAATATTCAAAAAATAAATAACAAACATATTTTTTCAATATATCAGCATTTATATTTAAATAATTTATTTTTCCCACAGCAATATTAGTTTTATAATAAATAGCAATAATTATAATAATAATAAATGAAACAATATTTTGAAAAGAAAAAAACTTATTAATATTTTTTAAAGAAATTTTATTACTATCTTCTAATATTTTATATACTATTACAGGAAATAATGAAACCAATGCAAATGGAGAGTATAACAACATTAAAGAATATATAAACAACAAAGATTTACTATTCTTTTGAAGAAGAATTAACAACATTCCTATCCAAAAAGGAATAATTTGATTATAAAGCCAAAATAATAAAGTAGTATTAGAAGAAGAATTAAAATAAACCGTTATTAACTCAATATGTCTTCCACCAAATACAGATTTAACAGCATCTACAAAAGACAATTTAGAAAATAACAAAAACAAAAATATATCTAATCCACTATAAAAAATAAAGAACAAAAGCATTGATATTTTGACTTTTTTTAAATATTGACATAAAAGGCCATATGTTATAAATAGACCTATAATAGCCCATAAAACTTGAAACAAGTATCCAATATTTAATCCAAATAGTTTTCCCATCAAAGCAGAAGGTAACCAAAAACCTAAATAATAACATAATAAATTATTATTATTAACAACTGGCCATTTATATTTTACTAAATCCATAAATATAGCATTTCTAAATCTATGATCCCAAGGATTTTGCCAAATAAATCCCCCAATACCACTATAAACAACCCATAAAACAATCAATAATATAACAATATAAATCCTTTTATTATCAAAAATTCTTTGCCTCATAACAGAAAAATTATTAATAGCCTTATAAAAACAAATTAATAAAAGTAATACTAAAGGTATTGAAAAAATAGCCTTAAGATTACCAATCAAAAATATAATTAAAGACACTAATAAATACAATAATGCCAAAATATAAATATACTTTTTCTTAAAACAACTATCTTCCACTAAATCACTTCACCTATCTACTAAACTATTATAACACATTAAAAAATAACTAAACATAATATTTAGTTATTTTTTACTAATTGCTTAACTTTATTCTTTGTATTCATACAATAATTTCTATATATATTATCATAATCAGCATCAATCTCACGAAGATCTTTAGCCCAACCCTTAAGCATTTCTGCTACTTCACTACTACTATCATCTCTTTCATAGCATAGTTTATGATGTAAACTAGCCCACATATTCATAGTAATAGTTCTTATTTGTATTTCAGCATCTACATAATCACTAACGCCATCTATATATACAGGTATTCTAACTAATATATGAAAACTAGTATAACCATTTTCTTTTGGTTTATTAACATAATCCTTAAATCCAATTATTTCAAATTCTGTATTAAAAATAATTTTATCTATAATAGTACTTATATCACTAATAAAAGGACAAATTATTCTAGCAGCCACTACATCATGTATTTCATCTATACTCTTTTTATTACGACTTCTAAGCTTCTTATTTATACTCTTATCAGTCTTTAATCTCAATTTTATAGCTTCTATTGGAGAATAATTTTCTGTAGTTAATTCCTCTTTCATTCTATTAATAATAGATCTCAATTTATTCATAGCATATTCATATTTATATAAATTATATTTAACATCATCATTATTATCTTCATCTTTAATTCTATTATAATCACATAATACATCATTTAAACTATAATCAATATCTATTGTAGTTTTCAAAGCCTTCTCTATCTTTTTATTCATATCATAAACAAAATCACTATCTTTTTTATATCTAAGTCTATGCTCTAAAGCCGCATAACAATCCATCGCTAATGTACGAATTTGTATTTCTACTGGTAAATATCTAACATTTTCACCATCTAAAACAGTATCTTTTACCATAACAATCATATGATAACTTCTATAACCACTTTCCTTAGGATGATTAATATAATCTTTCTCATTAATTATTTTCTCAATATAAGGATTAGTCTTTAAATAACTAATAACTTCCTCTACATCCCTTAAAAATGGACATACAATTCTTATACCAGCAATATCCTTTAATCTATTTTCTACATTTTCAATAGTATATTCTAGATTATGTCTATCTAATTTCTCTTTTATACTTTTCTCTGTTTTAATTCTTTTATTAGTATAAGATATAACTTCATAACCCTCATGATCAACAATATAATCATCAATAATTGTATCTACCAAGTTTAAACATCTTCTATAAGGTTCATAAAAATCTTTACTTAATTTAAACTCATTACTAACTATATTATCCATTATGTCATCACCCCTTGAATAATAATAAGTATTATTCTTTATTATAAAATATTTAACTCAATCAATATTTGTATTCTTAAATAATTTAATTCTTTTATCTCACTATAATTCCTTACGAGTTAATTATTATATATTATTTTTCCTAATTTGTCCAGCTTTTTTATATTATTTAACTAAACTATATAAAACTGATACTTCCTTATTTGAAAGCTTTCTATACTTTCCCACTTTAAGACCATCCAAGTTTAAAAAAGCATATCTCTCTCTTTTTAATTTTATTACTTTTTTACCTAAAGACTCTATCATCTTTCTAATTTGACGATTATGGCCCTCATGAATTGTAATTTCAACCAAACAAGTATCCTTATCACGATTAGTCTTTAATAATTTAACTCTTGCCTTTTTAGTTTTATAACCATCTATCATTACCCCAGTTCGAAGTTTCTTTATCTCATATCCTGATAAAACACCTTCTACCTTAGCAATATATACTTTTTCTATTTCATTAGAAGGATGCATAAGCTTATTAGCTAACTCTCCATCATTAGTCAAAATAAGAAGCCCCGTAGTATCATAATCCAACCTTCCAACTGGATATATTCGTGTATTAGTATCAATTAATGATACTACTGTTTTTCTTCCCTTATCATCACTAGTAGTAGTAACAACACCACGAGGTTTATATAACAAATAATATTCATAATTAATATCATTATCTAATGCAACCCCATCAACAACAATAGAATCTTTTTTACCTACCTTTACACCCAAAGTTGTTACTACTTCACCATTTACCCTAACCTTACCATCAACAATAAGTTTTTCAGCTTTTCTTCTTGAACAAAAACCTCTTTCTGACATAACCTTCTGTAATCTTTCCATAATATCTCCTTTACTCATTCAATTGCCCTAAATTCTTCAAAATTAGGTATAAAGCTCTTACTTTGCGTACCCTCTTCTTGAATATAAGCACATCTAACACCCAAATCATAAGCATAATTAATAATCTCATCATATTCATCATTATCAATTTTTCTATCTAACTCATCAATATTAATCTTTCTAACAGGTGTATATTGATTCATTATACTTAAATATATATTATCTTTATAATTATTATACAAATATTTAATTACTTTCTTACTATCATCACCACATCCCGGTAAAATTAAATGTCTAACAATAACTCCCCTAATCATTATACCATCTTTATCAAATTTATTTCTTCCAACTTGTCTATACATCTCTTTAATAGCCATAATAGCATATTTATTATAATCTCTTACATTACTATACTTCAATCCTAATTTATCATCAAAATATTTAAAATCAGGAAGATATATATCAACAATACCTTCTAAAAGTTTTAAACCTTCAATACTTTCATAGCCACTACTATTATATACTATTGGTATTCTTAATCCCTTTTCACGTGCTAATTTAATTCCTTGTACAATAAGTGGAATATACATAACTCCCGTAACTAAATTAATATTTTTAGCCCCATTATTTTGTAAATCAAGACACATATAACAAAACTCACCAACACTAACACTTCTACCATATCTTAACACACTTATTTCATAATTTTGACAATATACACATTTCATATTACAACCAGAAAAAAAGATTGTTCCAGATCCAATATCACCACTTAAACAAGGCTCTTCCCACTTATGTAAAGAATATCTTGCAATAATCATCTTATTACCACATTTACAATAGCCAAATTCACCTTTATCTCTATTTACTTTACAATATCTAGGACATAAAACACATTTATCAAACATATTATCACTCCCAAAAAAAAAGAAATATATTTTTAATAAAAAACATTCTTTAAAAATAATCCCTGTGCTTCAGCCGTTTTACCAGCTCTTCTTCTATCTTCACTAGCAAGAATATCTATAATTTCTTCACTTCTTCTTTTACCTTCTCCTATTTCAATTAAAGTACCTACTATATTTCTAACCATATATCTCATAAAACCTGTACCAACAAAAACAAGAGTAATCTTACTAACATCTTTTAAATCCCTAATTACATTAGTTTGAGACAAAGTCCTAACATAATCATCTTTCTCATCATCAGTCTTAGTAAAAGCTCTGAAATTATGCGTACCTTCTAAATATTTCATAGCTCTTTGCATCTCAACAACATCCAATTTATGATTATGTTGATAAACATACTTTCTCTCAAGAGGATTATACTCTCCCATATTAATTTGATAAATATATTCTTTACCAATAGCATTAAATCTAGCATGAAAATTATCAGAAACAGCTTCAATATTTTTCACATATATATCATCAGGTAATATAGCATTAACACTATGAAGAAACTTATCACAATCAATTTCTTTATCCAAATCAAAATGTGCTTTCTGATTCATAGCATGCACACCAGCATCAGTTCTACCTGATGCCACTATACTAACACTATTTTCACCATTAACCTTAGATAAAACTTTCTCTAATTCCCCTTGAACAGTTCTCATACGAGTTTGCTTTTGATAGCCCTTAAAATCACTACCATCATAAGAAAAAGTCATAAAATATCTCATAAAACTACCTCACTTTAATATATTAATATAATAAATATCATAAGAAAATTTATAATTAACAATATTGTATCAGTTTTTTTCCATTTATTCAACAAATATTTATATTTTAAAGAGTTAACCTCCCCCTTATTAACAACCATATTATTCTTTAACTTATTAAGTTTATTATACGAAAACTTTATAGTCATAAACAAATCACTAAAAAACATATAAACACCATCTATTATTCCAAAACTATAATATCCAACACCTCTAAGCTTTTTAGAATTTTCAATTCTAACTTTTTCACCATACATAATACTAATTATTTTTATAAAATCTATTATTTTATAAGTAATATTCTTACTATCACCAATAAATACAATTTGTCTTACTATTAAATCAGTTCCTAAATATAAATCATAATAGCTTGTAGTAAAACCAATAATAGATAAATATAACAATAAATCTATTAATTTAACTACCCATATTAAACCAACAAAAAAATCTAAATATATTAAACTCAATAATAAAAAAACAAAAAGTAACAGCCACCAAAACATTAATAATACCTTCAAAAATATCTTTAACTTGATATTAGTCCAAGCAATTATAACAAGTAATAATAAATTAATCATAAAAACATCCATCTTACTACATGATAATATAATAAATATAATCATAAATAATACTGATAAGACTTTATAAACACTACTCAATCCATGTATTCGTGAATTAGTTTTCTTAATATCATAATTACTAACATCATTCATCACCAAAACACCCCTCAACAAGTTCATCTATATCTTTAACATTATATAAATTCAATTTATACTTATTATTAATATAATTACTAATCCTAACCATAGCAGGTCTTTCTACCTCATAATTAGTAAAAATATCACTTTCATATTTCCAATCTTTAACTTTACCCCTATCTTTTATTTCACCATCATTCAATAAAATATAATCACCATCTAAAGAATATACAAAATCCATATCATTAGATATTATAATAATAGTTTTATTATATCTATTTTTAAGCTTTAATAATAAATTTAATAAACTTTTCTTACTATTACCATCCAAATATAAAGTAGGTTCATCCAATAATAAAAATTTTGGATTCATTACTAACGAAGAAGCTAAAGCCACTTTAGCCGCCTCACCACTACTAAGCTCAATCACATTCTTTTTTAAAATACTAACAGATAATCCTACCATTTTTAAAGCATTATTAACATGTTCATCAATTTTATCTATTTTATATTTATATTGCCTTAATCCAAAAGCTATTTCATCCTTTACTACATTACAAATAAAATGATCTCTAACATCTTGAAAAACATATCCAACATTTCTTAAATAATCATAAAGATCATAATTATCTATTCCATCTACTATAATATTGCCATCATAATTATTAATAACATTCATCATAATTAAACTCAATAAACTCTTACCACTACCACTTTTACCAATAATTGAAGTAATACTACCTTCTTCAAAAACATAGTTAATATTATTAATTTTATTCTCATAACAAACATTATCTAATCTTATTTCCATAATGCATCAACTAACTTTCTCTCATTAAGATAAATATTACTTATCTTTCCCCTTTTCATTAACATCAAAGATAAATCAACCACAATAGGTAACTGTAAACCATAATTTAATAATTTATCCTTTTGCTTAAAAACCGATTTAACACTTCCATCCATAACAATAGAACCATTATTCATAACTAAAACTCTATCTGATTTCAAGACATCATTCATATCATGTGTAACCATTATAATAGACATTTTTTTATCCTTCTTTAACTTATTTAAAATACTAATTATATTATTTCTCTCATTAATAGATAGTTGATGCATACAATCATCTAAAAGCAAAATAGTAGGTTCTGTAATCACAGCAGAAGCAATTAATAATCGTTGTCTTAAAGCATTATCTAAAAGTACAATCTTCTTATTCAAAATCATTTTATCAATCTTAAACAATTGACATATCTCATTTATTTTCTTATCAATATACACTTTACTTTTACCTAATCCAACTAACCCTAACATTAAGCAATCCTTAACTGTAATACCCAATAACTCACTATTCAATTCATCAAAAACAACACTAACCCCACTTAATATATCATATTTAGAATCATCATCAAAAAAATAACCATTTATATTAATAAAACCATTATATTTCTCTAAACCAACTAAAAGCCTAATAAGTGTTGACTTTCCAGAACCATTACCACCTATTATAGAAACAAAAGTCCCCATCCTAACTTCAAAAGTCAAATCATTAAGCAATATATATCCATTTTTTTTAACACTTACATTTTCAACATTTATAACACGTAACATAATAATCACAACCCACCTAGTATTATAGTTTAAACCATTAAAATATGCAAGAAAAAAATAAGAGCTAGCCATTTAAACGACTAACTCTTTTTTTATCCTAAATTCAATTTTATCTTAACTACTTTACCTTTTCCACCTCTTAATACATAATAATGAGCAGCAAAATAACCACTATCATAATAATCAACAGATTCTAATTCAGCACTATTACCTAGTTTAATAATATTAGTACCTAAATATTCTAAAGTAGCTGCATCATAAACATCAACTGCATTATGAGGTTTTTCTACTGTTGATTTAGCATCCGTAACTTTTGGATTATATCTTAATACAAGAACTCTATTATTAACATATGATATATCTTGAGAATTAACATACTTAGCTTTTTTAATTTCAACAACGCCAGATCCATCTCCATAGTGAACTCTTAACTTACTACCACTACCAGTAAAGAAAGTACCATTACTTGTATTATAAGCAATTCCACCAGTAGCAACTACTTCACCACCAGGTTTCTTAAAATAAACTGTAGAAAAAGAAGGCGACTTTTTCTTACTTTTTAATCCATTATTAAAATCAAAAGCCCTAACATGAGTTTGAGACGTAGCAACATATACTAAATTATTATTAGGATTATATGTCATACCATTATTATGATGTAATAAACCATCATTTCTATAAAACTTATTTACTAATTTAAAACTATCTCCACCTGTTCTCTTATAAATTGAAATACTTCCCTTAGAAGAATTAGAATTTCTCATACCTGTAACTAAGAAAATATTACTACCTTTATGAACTACACAAAATCCTTGAGATATATGAACAGCTTTCATACCATCACCACTAATATTTACTAAAGTACCAGCAGATTTATAAGTTCCAATAACTTTCATCTTAGGTTTAACAACAACTTTAACAGTATCATAAACATTAGGGTTATTTGCAGCAGCAACTTTAATTGTAGCAGATCCATTAAAATTTTTAACAGCCTTAATAACACCAGTATTAGTAACACTTACTAAAGTTTGATCAGAACTAGTAAAAACTAAACCAGATGCTCCAGATGGAGAAGTTTTAGTTTTTAAAGAATAAGAATCTCCATAATTTAAAGTTTTCTTTGATACATTCAAAACAACTTTTGTAATATTATTAGCTTTAGGAGCTGGAGCTGGAGTAGGTGCAGGACTTGGTGTTGGTTGTGGTTGTGGTTGTGGACTTGGTGCTGGTGTAGGACTTGGTGTTGGTGTAGAACTACTACTTGCTTTAACTACAGTCACTTCACAAACATCTCTTATAGAATAATTATCTTTAAGAGCTACTATAACACTAGTCTTACCCTCGCTTACTCCTTTAACAACACCATCTGAAACACTTACAACATTTTTATTGGCACTAACCCAAACAACAGAAGCACTTGCTCCATTAGGTGAAAAACTATAATTTAATTTTTCTGAACCTCCAACTTGTACTCTTAAAACTTTCTTATTTAATGTTATAGAAGAAACACCACTAGCAACCATATTAGAATAATCATTCTTAACATTAACATTAAAACTTATATAAAAGCCTAAAAATACAACAAAACATAAAAATAATAAAAAACTTTTCTTAAAATAATTCATAAATACACCATCCTATTTTCATAATAATTATAACATATTAAAAAGTTAAAAACAATAATAAAATAAAAAAAAGAAAGACATATAAAAATCTTTCTTCTCATCATAATATAATATATTATCCCAATTCTAGCTTAATTTTAGCTATATGACCAATATAATTCTTACTACTTCCAGGATAGCCATAATAAATAACAAAAGTATTATTAGTATAATAATCAACACTTTCAAGTTCAGCTCCCCATTTACCAACTGATCCTAATTTAATAACATTAGTACCTAAATACTCTAATGTATCTCCATCATAAACATCAATAGCATTACGAGGTCTAGCAACAGTAGATTGACTATCAGATACTTTTGGATTATATCTTACAACTAATATCTTACCATTATATGCTCCAACATCTTGAGCCTCAGATACAGTAGAATAACTACCATTACTATTCTTTTCATATTTACCATCAACTTTTAAAGTAGATTTAATTATATTCTTATTTGCATCAGCTACACGTATTGTACTACCAGCTCCAACATAAAACCTAGCCTTAGTCTCATCATAAGCAACAGCACCTATATACACATTTTTTCCATCTGCATTTTTAAACGCTGATGTTCCTAAATTAACATTTCCACTAGTAGCATCATTTAAACTAAAAAATTTAAATGAACTATTCTTTTTAATACCAGATACAAATATTTGTTTAGCACCTGGAATATAAGTCATACCATTTGCATGTTCTAATTCACTATTAACTTTTTTAAATTTATTAATCTCTTTAATTGTAACCTTTCCACCACTCTCAGTTCTCTTCACAACATGAACAAGAGCTCTTTTTTCAACAGAATCTCTATGAGCAGCAAACATATAAATATCTTTACCAACATGAGCTACACAAAAACCTTGAGCAACATGAGGATCATTTTTTCCTCTACCAGTTCCCTTAACAGTTATCAATTCTCCACTTATTTTTCTAGTTGCTAAATGTTTTAATTTAGCACGAGTAGTAATAACAACTTTATCTAAAATTTTACTATTACTACTTGATCTAACTACAACAGTAACCTTATCATTTTTATTCATAATAACTTTTACTTGACCACTTGATGAAACAGATACAATTTCAGGTTTACTACTTTTAAAAGTTAATCCTTTATTTGTAGCATTTGAAGGTAAAATTGAAACACCTAAATTATAACTTTCACCATAAGTCATAGTCTTCTCATGAACACCCAACTTAACACTTGTAACATTAATAATTTGATCTTTAACCGTAATACTACAAGTAGCTTTAACATTAGGATTATCTACAGAAGAAACAGTAATTACAGAAGTTCCAGCTTTCAAAGCTTTAACATTACCACTAGCATCAACAGATACAACACTAGGATTACTACTCCTCCAACTAACAGCTTTATTAGTAGCATTACTTGGAGAAAAAGTAACTCCTAACTTACCAGCTTGACCAGTTTTAACAAGCATATTAGTATTACTAAGTGTTAAACCAGTCAACGGAACCACTTGCGAAGTAGAACTACCAACATTTTCACCTGTCTTATTAACAACTTCAATTAAACAAACCGCTCTAACAGAAGAATCCATCTTTGATGCAGCAATAATATAAGCTTTACCAACACCAAGAGCTCTAATAATACCTTGAGAATCTACAGTAACAACTTTATTATTACTACTAGCCCACACAAGAGAATCAGACGTATCACTAGGTTTTACTCTAACTCCCATCTTCTTAGCATCTCCCACGTTCATTTTTGCAATCTGTCTTTCTAATGTTATTTCAGTAATTCCACCAGAGACTGCAACCATTACATCATCACCATTATAATTACTAATTAAAAAAGAAAAACTAATCATTACAAATAACATTAATAACATTAATATTTTAAATCTCTTTTTCATATCCACTCTCCTACTATATAAAATTATATCATCAAAAAAAAACAAATGCAATAAAAAAAGAAGACACTTAATCTTCTTTATACTCTTCCATCTATTAAATTAATATTATCCAAAAGTATACCCGTACCTTCAGCTACACAAGTAAGTGGACTTTCAGCAATAAACACAGGTACTTTTAATTCTTGACTAAGAAGTTGACTAAACCCATCAACCATACACCCTCCACCAGTCAAAACGATACCTTTATCTATTATATCAGCTGACAATTCAGGAGGTGTTTGCTCAAGTATACCTTTAGCAGCATGTATAATTGTATAAATACTTTCTCTTAAAGCCTCTTCAACTTCATCACTAGTTATTACAACAGAATGAGGTAAACCAGTTACAAGATCACGTCCCCTAACTTCCATTTTCTCATTTCTTGAACCTGGAAAAACAGTACCTATTGTTATTTTAATATCTTCAGCAGTTCTATCTCCAACTAATAATTTATATTTATCTTTAATATATTTAACAATATCATTATCGAATGCATTACCCGCTATTCTAATAGATGCACTATTGACAATACCTCCCAAAGATAAAATAGCAATATCCGTAGTACCACCACCAATATCTATTACCATATTACCACTTGGTTTAGATATATCCATACCAGCACCAATAGAAGCAACCTTAGGCTCTTCTTCTAAGAAAACTTTTTTAGCACCTGTTCTTTCAGCAGCCTCTACAATAGCATTCTTTTCAACTTGCGTGATATTAGATGGACAACAAATAAGTATTCTAGGACGAGAAAAGAAACTTTTACCATTTACCTTCTTAATAAAATAATTAAGCATTACTTCTGTTGTTTCAAAATCAGCAATTACACCATCTTTCATAGGTCTAATAGCCTTAACCTTACCAGGAGTTCTACCTAACATCTCCCTAGCTTCACTACCAACAGCTAAAGGCTTTTTCGTTTCCATATCAATTGCAACAACACTTGGCTCATTTAATACGATACCTTGCCCTTTAATATATATTAATACATTCGCCGTTCCTAAATCTATTCCAATGTCCTTATTAAACATAATATCACCATCCCAATGAATATTTTAACACATATTAATAACTTTGAATACTACAAATTTGCAATTTTTAACAAAAATTTATATCTTATTAACTAACTACCACCACTAAACACAAATTATAAATTAAAAAAGGAATATTTAATAAAAATTAGTCATCATTAACATAACCTATCTTTAAAATACTCCTAAAAAATCATTAATAAAATTAACAACTAAATAAGATATACTCATAACCAATAGCATATACATAATCCTAGCCTGATAATAATTACTTCTACCCTTCTTAAAAATACCATTAATATTAACACTATCCAAACTATAAACAACAAGAGGTATTATCATTAAATATAATATTAATTTAGCCATTATTCTCCAAATCCTTAATCATTTTATTTCTTCTCTTATATTTAGCATCTCCCAAAAATTTAGTTTCTATAAACTTATCTACCATCTCTTTAGCTAAATCCTCATCCAAATCAGCACTCATAGCAATAACATTAGCATCATTATGTTGTCTACTCAATACTGCTTCATTTATACTATTAACCTTAGCACAATAAATACCATTAATCTTATTAAGAGCTATACTCATTCCTATACCAGTACCACAAATAGCAATACCTTTATCAACCCTTTTCTTTACTACATTACTACCTAACAATGATGCAAATTCAGGAAAATCAACACTATCCGTACTATCAGTACCATAATCTTCAACCTCATACCCTTCATGTTCCAAATATTCAATTAAAATTCTTTTCATATAAAAACCTCTATGATCACTACATAAACCTATTTTCATAAATTTCTCCTCCTTTTATTATTATTATTAAAATTATTATAGTATTTCTCAACATACTCATCTAAATTCTTCACATTAAGTTCAATAAATAATTGTTTAATATCTCTAGCTGTTAATGTAACAGCCAAATCTCTAGCTCCACCATTTCTCGTGATCCACTTAGAATCTCCAGTATTAATATATTCTTCTATATTCGATAATGCATTATTAGAAAACCTAAGCTTCATAGAAGAAATAATATCATTTAAAATAACCATCTTAATATAAATATACATTTTTTTATTATCACTTACAGGAATATCAATTTCTCTAACAACATCAAAACAATCATTTACAGATAAATTTTTCTTAACTCTTCCTCTTAAATCATTATCTCTTGTTATAGCTTTTATATTTCCCCTCAAAAAAGAATATACAAAATCAATACCAGATAAACTTTTCTCATTTTTATCAAAACCTAAAGGATATTTCTTAGTCATCACCAAAATAACTTCATTAAATAAATCATTTTTACTACTCTTCTTATTTATATTCAAAAATGCATCTATATCAATCTCATCATCTTTCATCAAACAAGAATATATTTTCATCATCTTATCTTTATCTTTAACCAAATTAATATAAGACCAATAACAATCCATATCATTACCCGAATGTAAATTATGCTTTATTAAATTTATAATTATAAAATCATCCAAATATACAGATATCATATTTATATCATCATATTTTACACGAAAATTATTACAATCTTTACTTTTTCTATCAATAAATTTCAAAAAGCCATCAGCACTAACACTATCAACATCAACAAAATTATTATTAAGACAGTCATTTATATACATAATAAGCAACTCTGACAAAACACTATTAAAAGAAGTGTTTCCATCAAAAACATAATTAACACCATTATTTGAAAAAGCAAATGAATTTCCTTTTATCATTCCTTCTTGTATATATTCATCATTATCAATAAAATTTTGTAACTTTAAAGCATCCTCTTTATTATTAACCCTAACAACTATATCATCAAAACTAATCTCATCTCTAACTTTAGAAGAATGCTTAATTTTATTCTTATTCAAAAAATCAAAAATTCTATTAGCAGCACCTTCTATATGAACATAATCCATTGGTATATACATTTTTATACAACTAGAACCATCAACACCATTTTTATACCTAATATTCTTAAAAATATCCTTAGAATCCAATACAGGCCATTTACCACCATAATCAATCCAACAAAAATGATCTCTTTTACGACACCAAATTCTCTGTTCATCCTTATTCCCAACATTATTATATTTATTTACCATCTTATCAAATATTTTATTAGGCCCATAATGTTTATCAGGATCACCATAAAAATAAATATCTCTATCTTGTTTTGATACATTTCTCTTAATTAAATAATGATAAATCTCCTTTTTATTATATAAACAATTATTATCTTTAGCAGACTCATACAAATCTTTCAAAATACTATTAATATTATCTTTTATACTATTACTCATCTTTATCACTAATTATTAGTAACTCCTTAGTTTTATCCAAATCATTCTCATTATCAACATCATAATTATAATCTATCTTATTATCAGGAAACTCACTATCAACCTCTATATAGTCATCACCATTTTTAATTTTCATTTTCATACTATCACCACCATACAATAACATTATAAAATAAAAAAAAAGATATATCAACAACAAAAAAGAAACAAAATAATTATTTTGTTTCTTTTTTATTAAATCCATATTTCTTATTAAACTTCTCTACTTGTCCTTTTCTACCACCAAAATTTTGTTTACCAGTATAAAAAGGATGACACTTATTACAAACCTCTACACTAATATTAGAAACTGTAGACATTGTTTTAAATGTATTTCCACATGCACAAGTAACAGTAGCCTCTACATATTCTGGATGTATATCTTTTTTCATATTCATCTTTCTCCCTTCGCCATGATTAAAAAATCATAGATAATATAAATCACGCTAAATATTATAACAATTATTTCACTATTCGTCAACTATTTTTATACTAGCACCAACACTACTCAATTTCCCAACTATATCATCATACCCCCTCAAAATATAATGAATATTATATATATCAGTAACCCCCTCAGCAATAAGTCCACAAATAACCATAGAAGCGCCACCTCTTAAATCAGTAGCCCAAACATCTTTTCCAACAAGATCACTCTTTCCATATATTGTAGCAACCTTATTATCTTCACTAACTTGTATAGATGCACCCATCTTAACAGTATCCGGAATATTCATAAATCTATTCTCCCATACCGTTTCTTCTATATGACTAATTCCATTACATCTTACCAAAAAAGGTGTTAAAGGTTGCTGTAAATCAGTTGGAAATCCAGGATATACCATTGTTGTTACATCAATAGCATTATATTCTCCAACTTCTTTAACTTCAACAAAATCTTTACCAACAAACAAATTAACTCCTGCTTCTTCTAATTTACTAGTTAAACTCTCAATATGTAAAGGATTCAAGTTAGATATCTTAAGCCCCTCTCCCAACAAAGAAGCTATTATAACATAAGTACCAGCTTCTATCATATCAGGAACAACACTATATTCAGTACCATGTAAATAATCAACACCATCAATAATAATTCTACTAGTTCCTACCCCATCTATTTTAGCTCCCATACTATTTAAAAATTCACAAACATCCATAACATGAGGTTCCTTAGCAGCATTTTCAATAATAGTCCTACCTTTAGCTTTTACAGCTGCCAATATAATATTAATTGTAGCCCCAACACTAGGAATATCTAAAAATATTTCATTACCAACTAATTCCTTAGCTTCTATTAAAAAATTACCATTATTATCTAAAACAGAAGCTCCTAATTTTTCAAAACCTTTAAGATGCAAATTAATAGGTCTCTCACCAATAGAACATCCACCAGGAAAAAACATTGATACTTTTCTATATTTTCCTAACAGCACACCCATAAAATAATAAGATGCTCTTAATTTATTAGCCATCTCCTCAGGAATAGTTTTATTCTCTAAATTAGTATTACTAATTCTAATAGTTTCTCCATCCTTAAAAAAATCAACACCCAAATATTTAAAAATATCTCCTAAATCATTAACATCACTAATATTAGGAACATTATTTATAACAACTTGTTCATCACATAAAATAGCAGCCGGAATCAACGCAACAACACTATTTTTTGAACCACTAATCTTTATCTCACCCTTTAATTTATTACCCCCAATAATCTCTATCTTAGGCATTTTATCCCTCCTAACATATTATTTTTAACATAAAAAAATAGTTTATTAAATTAACTGTTAATATATTAAAATAAAAAATAAATAAAGTCAATAGATTTTATTTATAATTACCAATCAAAACTTCTTTACATAAATATTAAAAAAATAACTATAATTATTGATTTTCTTAGCATTTTGTTATATAATTAATAACACGAAAGGCGCCCATAGCTCAACTGGATAGAGCGTTTGGCTAC
Organism: Bacilli bacterium; assembly: GCA_036342255.1. Lineage (GTDB taxonomy): Bacteria > Bacillota_I > Bacilli_A > RF39 > UBA660 > RUG11198. Next base: position 6,913 of record JAZAUS010000015.1, on the reverse strand, counting down.
GGACCAAAAGGTTTGGGGTTCGAATCCCTATGGGCGCACCATATAAGAATTAAAAAGACCAAATATGGTCTTTTTTTATATCATAACTATTTACTTAAATATATAATTATGATAGGATTTAAAATAAGGAGTGATATATAATATGGATAATCAAAATGATAATTTAAATCAACAACAATTAGATCAACAACCAATGGAACAACAACAATTAGATCAACAACCAACAAATTCACAAGAATTAAATCAGCAATCAATAACACAACCTACTCAACAGGAACCAACAGTAGAAATCAAAAATAACAAAAAAAGTGGAAAAACGATAATATTAATCCTGGTATTATTCACAATTATTGGAGGTCTAACATACTATTTCTTAATAAAACCAAAAGAAGAAACTAATCAAAAAAAGGAAGAAAACACAACTGAAACTGAAACCGAAACAACAGAATCAGATCAAACAACTAATTCAAATAATCAAGAAACATCTAACACAAACAATAATACCACCAAAAGTAAAAAAATACCTGTAATTGATTTTGAATTTGCACCATCATTTGATTGGAATGATAAATATGATACAGTAAACATAAACAATCACAATATTACTATAAATAAAACTACTCTCAAAGATATTGCCCCATATTTTAAATGGATAAATACTTCTTTAAAAGAAAAAGCTGAAGTTGCAAAAGAATATAGTGGTGAAAAAAATCCCCCAAAATCTATTAATGATAAAACAAAAGAAATAGTTTATATTAAGGACCTAGATATATTAGAAAATAGCAACACCCAAGTTTCTATATGGGACGATTCAAATAAAGAAAAAATAGTTGGAAACATACCTATATATAAAATTAGCCACATAAATGGAGAAGAAAATGTATCTTTTAAAGGTATTATATCTAATACTGATACACAAAAAGAAGTATTTAACAAACTAGGAAATCCAACATACGCTTCAGTAGTAGATAATATTGATCCATCACTAGTATGCGAATGGGAAACAAGTAATGTAATTAATCAAAAAAGAATACGTGTTATCTTTGATGGAGAAGGAAGAATATTTGCAATCGAAATAGAACATAAAATATAAAAAATAACCACATGTGGTTATTTTTTTTATACTATGACCCTTTTCTCTTCTGAGAATTATACACCATTCTTACTAATAAACAATCAGGTACTACTTTTGATATAAATCTTAGTGCCTTAATACTAAGGCCAGGTATAATTATAAACTTATTCTTTAACATTCTATCTATAGCATATTTAGCAACATAATCACTATCCATTCCTTTTAAACTAAAACTAACTCCTGCTACATCATCAAAATTAGTCTTAACAGGTCCAGGACAAAGAACACTAATACTTACTTTAGATTTTTTTCTTCTCAACTCTTCCTTAATTGATTGACAAATACTAACAACATAATTCTTACTAGCATAATAAGTATCTAATAAAGGACCAGGCATAAATCCAGCTATACTAGCAACATTTAAAATTCTTCCTTTATCTTTTTTTACCATATCCCTTAAATATAACTTAGTAAGTACATGCAAAGCCTTAATATTAATATTAATCATTTCCATCTCTTTATCTAAATCAACATCGATAAATTCACCAAACAAACCAAATCCAGCATTATTTATAAGAATATCAACATCCTTAACCATTTCATGTATTTTAATACAATTATCATAAATTCCTAAATCCAATGATATTATTTCAACATTATTTCCCAATTCATTTTTTATTTTCTCTAACTTATCCTTACTTCTAGCAACCAATACCAATTCATAATTACCTAAACTATGTAAATAATAAGCCATACTCTTCCCCATACCAGAACTAGCCCCAGTTATTAAAACTCTTTCCATATATACATCTCCATTATATTACATTAACTTTTTGAATACTCTTTATCAAACTTATTTAAAATAAAATTAACAACAATATTTAATTTATCAAATATATATACACTACATATTGCAAAAACAATATATAAAAGAATTGTACCATCATTAATTTGTTTTAAATCAAAAAAAGTATAATTTCTAAATATCATATATATAAATATAGTAATTAAACTAACAAGTAGAGTCCCTCTCAATATATTAAAAGGTTTACATATCCTATACAAAAATATAAATCCTGTAGTACCAGTCATTAAAACTATTAATGTTGAAGTAATGTTTTCACTAATATCAAAATAATTTTTATATAATACTATCATAACTACATTAAACACAACTGTTAAAGCCGCTGGAAAACTCTTACCAACTACTTTAAGCATAAAATTACCTTTAACTCTTTCATGATTAGGCTCTAATGCCAAAATAAATGATGGAATACTAATTGTACAAGCTGTAATTAAAGTTAAATGAATTGGAACATAAAAATACTCACTATTCATTATTATACAAACAGCCACTAAAATAGCCGTAAAAATAGTTTTTATTAAAAGAAGTGAAGCAGATCTTTCAATATTATTAATTGTTCTTCTTCCTTCAGCAACAACTTTTGGCATAGAAGCAAAATTAGAATCTAATAAAACCAGCTGACTAACATTCTTAGCCGCATCACTACCACTAGCCATTGCAATACTACAATCAGATTGTTTCAATGCCAAAACATCATTAACACCATCACCAGTCATTGCAACTGTATGACCATTTCTTTGTAAAGTTTTAATAATAGTTTTCTTTTGATCAGGAGTAACTCTTCCAAATACATCATATTTTTCCAAACATTCATCAATATTATCATCATTAAGACGTGTAGCATCCATTCCCTTAGCATTTTCTAATCCAGCTCTTTTAGCAATATTACAAACAGTAACATGATTATCACCACTAATAATCTTAACTACCACACCTTGTTTTCTAAAAAATTCTAAAGTATTAGGTGCTTCTTCCCTTATCTTATCTTGAATTAAAAGAAATGCTATTACTTTTAAATTACTAGAACTACTACTTTTACTATAAGCTAAAACTAAAACCCTATACTCCCCATATTTATCAACTATATCTTTATAATCCTTAAATTTATCTTTTAATACAAATTCAGGTGCTCCAAGATAAAACGTTCCTCTCTCATCAAAAGAAACAGCAGAATACTTTCTACTAGAAGAAAATTCTTTCTTCCCAGATACTTGCCATATTCCTTTATTAGGATACTTTTCTCGTATAGCATCTAAAGTAGCATTACTATTATCTAAAGCATAACAATAATTAGATAAAACCTCATCAACTTTATTTTTATCAATAGCTCCAACACATACAACATCTTTAAGTTCCATCTTACCTTCTGTAATAGTACCAGTCTTATCTAAACAAATAACATCAACACGAGCTAATGTTTCAATACAATATAATTGTTGAACTAATACATTATATTTAGCTAACCTCATTACACTAACAGCCATAACAGAACTAGTAAGCAAAAGCAACCCTTCAGGAATCATGCCAATAAGAGCCGCAACAGTACTAAATATAGAAGCAGTAATATCATAATTTGTTACTTTTAATTGATTAACAAGAAACATTATTCCTACCGGAACTATAGCAACAGATAAAACTTTTAACATTTTTTCAAAAGAATTCATTATAACAGAATTAACTTTTTTATTATATTTGGCTTCACTACTAATTTTAGAAATATAGTTATCTTTTCCTATATGTTCAACTTTGGCATAACAACTACCACTAACTATAAAACTTCCTGATAATATGGTATCTCCTTCTTTTTTTAATATAGGATCAACTTCACCAGTTAAAAAAGATTCATTAACTTCAACATCTCCATTTAATACTAAAGAATCAGTTACAACTTGATTACCCAAACTAAGTTTAACTACATCATCCAAAACTAACTCTTCAATACCTAAAGATAATTCCTTACCACCTCTTATAGTTGTAACACGACTAGCAGCTAAAACACTTAATCTATCAATTGTTTTTTTACTAATTATTTCTTGAACAATACTAATAATACTATTAACAATAATAACTCCCATAAACAAACAATTCTTCAATGAATCAAAAAATTTACCACCATATATACCAGCACCAATTATAGCAATACCTAAAAACAAATTTAGAAAATTAAAATAAGTAAAAAAATTACTCTTTACTATTTCTTTTATAGACTTAGTAGGTGGTGCATCATTATAATTAACCATATTTTTAGCAATTCTATCATTTACCTGTTCCATAGTTAATCCTTCTCTATAATCTGGATTATATCTTGTCATCATATCACCTACCCAAATATATTATAACATATTTTTTTAACAAACTATAATTTAACAAAACATTTACATAAAAAAAAGAATACAGTTAAAAACACCATATTCTAAAAAATACAAAATATATCAAAATAAATCCTTATAAAAATCAAATAAATAAAATAATTACATATCTTTGTAAATAAAAACAAATCTATCCTTATCACTATAATCTTTCTCAACATTCACAACTATATTATCACCTAAATATTTATAAGCCATACTTACAATATCAATAGACTGCTTATAACCTATCTCAAAAGCAATTAAAAAATTAGAATTAAGATAATTTTTACAATCTTTAAGTATTCTATCATAAAAATATAAACCATTATTATCAGCATATAGAGCAATTTCAGGTTCATTATTTTTCACAATATCTTCAACTTTCTCATTATAAGCTATATAAGGAGGATTACTAATAATAACATCAAATTTATCATATATATTAGAAAAAATATCACTCTGTACAAATTTTATATCAACATTATTTAATTTAGCATTTTCTTTAGCAACCTCTAAAGCATTATTAGAAATATCAGAAGCAGTTATTAAACAATTTGTCTCTTTTTTTAAAGCAATAGAAATGCAACCACTCCCTGTACCAATATCTAGAATAGAAATTTGTTTCTTAAATTTATTTTTAATATACGAAATAGTCTTTTCAACAAGTAATTCAGTTTCAAATCTTGGAATTAAAACTCTATCATCAACATTTATAATGTTACCATAAAAATTAACATTTCCCACAATATACTGTGGAGAAATACCATCTTCTAATTTTTTTATAGCATTATCCCACTCACTCTTTGGTAAGTATTTTTTTATATATATTACATATTCCATCTTCATAACTATCTTCACTTCTTATAAGAAAATCAAAAACCAATTTAGCATTATCATCTAAATTATTAATTCCTTTATTACTACACTTCCAAATAAAAGAACTAACATCTCTAACTTCATAATGTTGCTGAATAGAATCACATTTATAACAATATAAATGTTTAATGTGTCCAACCTTCTTCAAATTCCGAATATTTCTTTGAATCATAACAACATTGCCACAACACATACAAACTAACTGAGTATCTTTAATTATACCTTTTTTACTCATTACCAGCTAACTTTCTTTTTTGATCTTCATTAATTAGAGCTTCAATTACAACTCCCAAATCACCATTCATAATTCTATCAAGATTCATAGAAGTAAAACCAATTCTATGATCAGTCAACCTGTTTTGAGGATAATTATAAGTTCTAATTTTTTCACTTCTATCCCCAGTACCAATCTTACTTCTTCTTTCTTTGTCTTCAGCTTCTTCTTTTTCTCTTAATTTCAAATCATATAATCTTGTTTTTAATATCTTAAATGCCAATTCTTTATTTTTTAATTGACTTCTTTCTACCTGACAATAAACTATAATACCAGTAGGAACATGTGTCAAACGAACTGCACTATCTGTAGTATTAACTCCCTGACCACCAGCACCACTACTTCTAGTAATATCAATTCTAACCTCATTCATATCTAGTTCAAAATCAAATTCTTCAGCTTCAGGCATAACTAAAACAGTAGCAGTAGAAGTATGTACTCTACCTTGACTTTCAGTAGTAGGTACTCTTTGAACTCTATGTGCACCACTTTCATATTTCAATTTAGAATAAACTCCATCACCTTTAATCATAAATTCAATATTAGTAAAACCACCAGCAGATCCTTCAATACTATTTAAAACATCTATATTCCAACCTTGATCATTAGCATAATGTTGATACATATCAAATAAATCACCAGCAAAAATATTTGCCTCATCACCACCAGCAGCTCCTTTGATTTCAACAATAACATTCTTCTCATCATTAGGATCATGAGGTAATAATAAAATCTTTAATTTTTCTTCAATATCAACTTTCTCTTTTTCAAGATTAGCAAGTTCTTCACGAGCTATATCACCCAGTTCTTCATCATGTAAAAGATCTTTATCCTCTTCAATACCATTAAGAACTTCCTTATATTTCTTATATATATTTACAACTTCTTCCAGCCTAGTTTGTTCCTTAGATAAAGATGTCATTTTCTTAATATCACTAATAACTTCAGGATCAGATAATTCTTTAACAATATCATTATACCTTTTTAAAGTAGCTTCTAATCTATCAATCATATAATCCCTCTTTTCTAAACTAATAAATATTTTATCATAAATTATAATAAAATACAAAAAAAAGAACTATAAAGTTCTTAAAATACAAATGGTGACCAGTACGGAATTCGAATCCGTGAATGCTGCCGTGAAAGGGCAGTGTGTTAAGCCGCTTCACCAACTGGCCATAATGGTGGGCCTGGATGGACTTGAACCATCGACCTCACGCTTATCAGGCGTGCGCTCTAACCACCTGAGCTACAAGCCCATTATGCATTGCTTTTTAATTATAACACTAAAATATGAAAAAAAGCAATAGCAAATTCTTTATTTATAAAAATTGGTGTCCCCTTAGGGCTGTGTAATAAATCACACACGCTAAATTATATAGGATAATTTATTAAAATGCAACCATTTTTTTGATATTTTTGATTATTTTTGATATTTTTGATAAGTTTGGGAGTATTTTGGGAGTAATTTG
>JAZAUS010000014.1:0-50482 GCA_036342255.1 Bacilli bacterium | reverse complement strand
TAAGTTTGTGCGTACAATAAAAAAATCTAATAAATCTATTTGAATTTTATAAAAAATATGTTAAATTATCAATAGAATAATAAATTAATAAAGGAAAAAAAATAATGAGTAATAAAACTATGAGTTCATGGTTAAATAAATTGTCATTTAATGAAAAGGATGAATATTATACGCCTAGAATATTAGTAGAACCAATTATTAAATATCTACCACAGAATAGTGTTATATGGTGTCCATTTGATACTGAAAATAGTGAATTTGTAATATGCTTTAAAGAACATGGATATAAAGTAATTCATAGTCATATTTGGAATGGACAAGACTTTTTTGAATATGAGCCAAATGACCATTATGATTATATAATAAGTAATCCACCATTTACTAAAAAATTAGCAGTTTTTGAGCGTTTATATAAATTAAATAAACCATTTGCTATGATATGTGGATTACCAATATTAAATTATCAAGAAATAGGTAATTTTTTTGTTGACAAAGATTTACAATTATTAATTGTAGATAAAAAAGTAAGTTTTGATGGTAATACTGCAAGTTTTAATAATAGTTATTTTTGTAGAAATATATTACCAAAAGATTTAATTTTTGAACATTTAGAACATAATAATAGTAAAAAATATTTTGTTCCATCAAAAATGTATGATGAATATAAAGAAAGGAAAAATGTTTATGGCAAATGATAAATTAGCAAGAGAATGGGATGCCGTTCGACTACCTATATTAGAATATCTGGAAAAGCATAATATGGATATGTATATTGGTTGTGAAGATAAAGCCTATTCAGATAGAATGAAAAAGATAAGAGAATCAAGATTAAAGAAAGAAGCTATGTTCCAAAAGGCAAAGGAACAAAAGAAATAAAAACTAATGTAAGGAAATTATAATGGAATTAACAATATTGATGCCTTGTTTGAACGAGGCACAAACTTTAGGTGTTTGTATTGAAAAAGCAAAAACTTTTTTAAAGGAAAATAATATTGAAGGTGAAATCCTTATTGCAGATAATGGAAGTACGGATGGTTCACAAGAAATTGCAATCAATAGTGGAGCAAGAGTTGTAAATATTTCTGAAAAGGGATATGGTGCTGCTCTTATTGGTGGTTGTAATAATGCTTATGGTAAATATATAATTATGGGCGATTCTGATGATTCATATGATTTTCTTAATTTAATGCCTTTTGTAGAGAAATTAAGAGACGGTTATGATTTAGTAATGGGAAATCGTTTTAAGGGTGGTATTGAAAAAGGTGCTATGCCACCACTACATAAATATTTAGGAAATCCTATTTTATCCTTTATTGGTAGAATATTATATCATAATAAAATAGGAGATTGGCATTGTGGATTACGAGGATATAATAAAGAAAGTATTCAAAAATTAAATCTACATACAACTGGAATGGAATATGCAAGTGAAATGGTAGTACAAGCCACATTACATAAATTAAAGATGTGTGAAGTACCTACAACATTAAGTAAAGATGGTAGAAATAGACCACCACATTTAAGAAGTTGGTCAGATGGATGGAGACATTTAACATTTTTACTTATGCACTCACCTAATTGGTTATTCTTATATCCAGGTTTATTTTTATTTTTTGTTGGAGTATGTATAAGTAGTTATATAACTATACAACCTTTAATAATCAATAATATAAGATTTGATATAAATACATTATTATTTATGAATTTATTTATGCTAATAGGATTACAACTCATTTTATTTTATATATTAACTAAAAAATACGCATACATTACTAATTTTATACCTTTAACAAAAGCAGATGAAATACTATTAAAGTTCACTATGAATAAAGGTATTTTTATAGGAGTATTATTATTTATATTAGGAATTATTGGATTTATTATTAGTGTTTGTATTTGGCAACAAACGAATTTTGGTAATCTAATTCCAGAACAAATGTTTAGAATAACTATTCCTACAATTACCTTAATTTTATGTGGACTTGAAATAGTGTTCACAAGTTTCTTTTTAGGTATATTAGAAATAAAAACAAAGAAAGGGAAATAAGAAAAATGCGGTCAATACAATTTAAGGGTAGGATTCATCACATTGGGGAGTTTCCAAAAATGAACGCCCCATATCCGTTAGGAGATTATTTCTATTATGTAACTATATTAGAACCCGATAATGATATAGGAACATTAATAACAGTAAATAGTGAAGTAAAAGATTTACAAGTAGATGATTTAGTTCGTGGCATTATTAAATATAATGATGTTAATCAAACAATTGAGTACTCCAAAATAATTTGTAAATATAGAGAATAATAAAAGAAGATAAGGAGTGTTATAGTATGGAAATTAAAACAATAAAAAATAAGGGAAGTCCTATTTAATTAAACAGAGAGGAAGTGGATATTATGAGTGACAACAGAACTGGTTTGACACGATATGAACAAGAAACGGTGATTAATTATAATAATGAAGAACAATATGCAACAATATATTCAAGAGACCCTAATGTATTAAGGAAATTAGCAAAAATGAAAGAAAAGTATCCTGATGCATATGAGGTTATTGAAGAAGATAAATTAAGTAAAACTTATAAATGTTCTAAAAAGTTAATAAGATTTGGTAATCCACCAAAACCATTAACAGAGGAAGAAAAGGCTGAAGCTATTAGACGACTACAACCGTATATTAAAAGAAAGGAACAATAAATGACAACACTTGAATATTTATTAGAAGTAAAAAATACTAAATCATTTGATAGATGTCCATTTATTAGTGATAAAGATTTAGATAAATTATTGCAAAATGAATTACCTTTAGATGCTTGTATATTCTTTGCTTATAAAGATAATAATAAAGCAGATGGTAAATATATTGTTGAAAAAACAATAAAAAATGCTGTTGACAAAGCAAATAAGAAAAGTTATATTACTTATGATACAGCAGAATTATATTTGTCTGTATAATTATATATTGAAAGGAAATTAGAAAATGAGAAAATTTAAGAAATCAGTTATTATTGGTATTACAACTTTATTAATGTGTGCTTCAATAGTAGGTTGTGGCACAAGTAAAGGACACGAGGAAGTTTTAGAAGATGTAAAAAATGGTACTTATGAAATAGCTTCTACAGATGATGCTAATCCAGTAATTGAAAATGCTTCTGATGGTAATGCTTATGCTGGTTGGGTAGTAGAAACTAGTAGCAAGTCTGAAATGTCTGAGGAAATTAAGACGTTAGCAGATAAAATTGATGAAATGAATGTTACAATGTATATTGGTTATAAAGTAGAGGATAATACTGTTCGATATGCATTTGCAGGTCGTGATAATGATAATAAGAAAATGTTAGTATATGTAATTCAAGATACTGACAAGAAGATTACTAAAGAAGTTGGCGATTATGACGATATAGATAAGATTTATACTAATGGTGGAAATGGTTTTAGTGCTTCTGAAACCGATACTGTAGAAGATTAAGGGAGATATAAAATGTTACAAACAATTGTTAAGCTATGGAAATTGTTAGCAAGTATAATAGGTAATATTTGTTTATTCTGTGGAAGTGCCTTATCTATTATGTTATTATATATTTACGCTTCTGATAAAATATCAGAGCATAAAGATAAATATTTCTAAAAATAAGGAGAACTGGAAAATTATGAGAAAAAAACTATTTGTAACTTGTTTAACAGCAACTATGATTTGTGGTATGCTTACAGCTTGTGGTACTAAAACAGAAACTACAGAGGAAGAACCCACAACAGTTGTAACCGAAGCAGAAGCCCCAACAGAAGAAGTTATTTATGTAACAACAGAAGGTGATGCAACTACAACTGATAGTGAAGCAACTTCTACTGATGTTGAAGAAGTTACGGACGAATCTACTGATGAAGTAAATTATTCTGATGCAGAAGGTAATGTAAATCTGTTTGAAACTGATAATGATATTAGTGTTCAGATTACAGCAAAAGTATTTCCAGAAACTTGGTATGTAGATGGTAACTACGCAAAGTCTGGAAAAGTATTTTTGTATAATGTTCCTACAAAGGAAGATGCTTATTCAAATAGTCCAAGAATAAGTATTGAAATGAAAGACCAAGATAGTATTGATTATTATAATGAGTCAAAAGAAAATGTTACTAATATTGATTCAATTACTATCAATGAAAAGGAATATACTGGAACAACTTATACACAATATGGTATGGAGTGGACAGAGTATCAAACCCCAGTTGATGATACTGGTGAATTCATACTTATCAGAATTAGTGATGTAGATGTAACTACTGGTGAGGGTGCTGATGTACTCAATAGTATTAACTTCCTTACTTCATCTGTAATGCAAGGTGAGGAATAAAAAATTTCTTAAAAAATCTATTTATTTTATAACAAATATGTAGTATAATTTAATTACAAATGATTATAATATGGCGTAATTATGTGTTTATGGTCACCATTAAGGATTATACTACATAAATGGCCTCTTCGTATAACAGGTTCAGTACACAGCCCTTTCAAGGCTGAAATGGGAGTTCGAGTCTCCTAGAGGTCACATTTAGTAATTTTATAATTATTAAAAATATGAATATTGAAAGGAAATAATGCCTATGAGAAGTCCTCCGAGATAAGTTAAAATGTGTAAAATATAAAAAGTAAGGGAGATAATAATTCTTCCGAGAAAAATCAAAATGTGTAAAATATAAAAAATAAGGAGAACAATATTATGAATATGACAATTCAAAAAGTAAGACTTGCAGCTGACCCAGAGGTTAAGCCATATGGAGACGATAAGAATAGAGTAACATTTACTGGATATGTAAATAAGTCCTATAAGAAGAATGAAGACGAAAAGGATAATCACTTTAACTATGTAGCTTTTGGTGCTACCGCTGATTTTATCGCAAAGTATTTGCATAAGGGAAGTAATGTTATTGTTTATTCTGAGGTAAATAATAATCATTATAAGAAGGATGTAAATGGTACAGAGGTTTATATCCCATCAGAGCAGTTTGTAGTTACAAAGTGTGAGTTTAATGAGCCAAAGAAGTCTGATGGTGGAGAAGCAAAGGAAACAAAGTCTGCACCAAAGTCAGAGAAGAAGTCAGAAAGTAAGACATCATCTGCTGATACATCTTACTATGATGAGTATAATGATTTTTAGAATAATATAAGAATGTTAGCAACCCTTTTAAAACATTTAGTTTTAGAGGGGTTGCTAAATGTATTTGTACGAGTGGAAATTATCAAACTAAAAGAAAATAAATGAAAATTAAAGAAAATTAAGATATATAATCTCGTAAATATTTTTTTGTGTGATATAATGTTTATGGGATTATTTTATTTATAGAGAGGAAATTAAAATGCAACTAACAAGTATTTATATGAAGAATTGGAAGTGTTTTACCAAAAAGAAAATTGATTTTGATAAGATAACATTTCTTAACTGGAAAAATGGAGAGGGTAAAACATCTGTTATACAAGCAATAATACTTTGTTTATTTGATAAACGACCAGACGGATTAGATTTTGCAAGTTTGGTTGATACTTCAAAGGAAAGTAAAATTGTTTTGAACTTTACTCATAAAGCAAATAGTTATGTTGTTGAAAGAGAAGTTGGAAAAACATCTGCATATAAATTATTTAAGAATGATGAATTAATAAGTAGAACAAATAAAGAAAGTAAACAGAAATTATCCGAAATTATATCCGACTCAATTTTAACAAGTTTATGGGGATATGAACCTTTATCAGTTTCAAATGTATTGAATACAAATTATCTTTATGAAATACTTGAAGAAGAGTTCAAAGAGCCACTTGCTATAAAACAATTTTTTACAACAGATAAGACATATAATCAAAAAAGAAAGTCAACACTTCAAGCTAAAATCCATAATGAGAAATTAACTCAAAAAGAAATTGATGCATTAAAAGAAGAATTAGATTATATTGAAAGTAAGATAAAAGAAAAAGCCTTTATATCTGATAATGAAATTATTAAAGCAAAACAAGCAGCAGAAGATTATAAAGATTATGTAAAATTAAAAAGAGAATTAGATAACTGTTTACCATATACTTATGATAGAGAAACTTGTCTTAAATTAAGAGAGTTTGGTCGAACACAAGAAGAATGGGATAGTTATTTTGAAGATATAGAAAAACAATTAGAAGAAGAAAAAGCAAAAACAAGTGGTTCTCCACTTATTAAATACCCAAAGGCAACAATTACACAACTTATAAATGAAAGTAAGTGTAATGATAATAAATGTATTCTTTGTGGTGGAGAGTTTCACGAACCTGAAATAGATTATAATATTGCTGATAATAATAAAATTCAAAGATTAGAAAAGTTGCTTAAGGAAAAGGAAGAAGAAGATTGGAACTTTATGCGACTATTAGAATCAATGAAGTATTGGTCATTAACAAAGAAATTAAATAATGTTCTTTATGTTGAAGATTATGATTATCAATCAGTATTAGATAACTATGATAAAGATACTAATGATTTATATAAATCTTATGATGAAAAGAAAAATACTTTTGCTACACTAAATCAAGATATGGCAAATATACAAGAATTATTAGATGCTACAAAGAAGTATGATGAAGATAAGAATTGTATATCTATTGTAGAACAGTATATTGCTGAAGCTAAAACCTATTATGCGAATAATATAGCAGAAACAGCAAAGGAAATATTACATAATATTAATGCCAGATATACTGATTTATTTATTGAAAATGGTGTTTATAAAGTAACATTATGGGATAAAGATTATATGAATCAGTCAGTATTAGCTGTTCAATCTTTATCAAAAGGTGAAAAAACAATAGTAGCATTAAGTTTAATTTTATCAATACGAGATTTATTTATGAAAGATTTACCTCTAATTATGGACGAATCATTTGCAAATCTTGATGCTGATAATTTAGATGCTATAAAGACACTTATACAAAATGATACAAATCAATGGATTATTGTATCACACGATGAAAGATTAGTAATGTAAAGGAGTAAAAAGTATTATGGGAACAGTTATAAGAATTAATAGTAATGCAACACAAAAAGTTAAACCAAATATATTGTCATTTTCAATAACAATACGAAAAGAAGGACAAGATGCAACAACCTTAATGGATGAAATGGCAAAAATAAGAGAAAGTACTAAACAACTTATTATTAACGCAGATACTTATAGAAATGAGAGTTATATTCAAAAAAATGTAAATATGTCAAAGCGTTATAAGACAGAACATATATATTCTGATGGTATAACAGAAATTTCGGATAGTGAATATGAAAAATTACCATATTCATCAAAAAATAAGTTTTCTGTTTATAAAACAAAGAAAATCTTTCTCGGATATTATGCAGATGTTAGTATAAGTGCTAATTTGGATATTGATAACAATAATATATCCTCTACAATTAAAGATTTTACAGATTTATATAATTATTGTATTAATAATGAATATACATTTAATTATGAAAGTGGTATTACTGAATCATATGCTAATGAAATTTTAGATGAATTATATATTAACTGTATAAATATGGGTATAGAACGATTAAATACTATTGTTAGTGGTGTATCTACAATGAAAAATAAAACTATATCTATATTAGAAATAGTTGACCCACAAGCTATATCAGAATCTTCATATAGAAATAATAATACTTTTGGAAATGCTAGAGCGTGTATGAGAGAAGAAGCTATACGTGGTGGAGTTAGTAGTGTAGAAGCTGAACAAATAATTACTCCTGAATTAGTAAAAGATGTACTTCAAACTCCAACAGTTTGTGATTATCAATTAACAATAGTAGCTGAAATTAATTAAAAAACTTATAGATATTTCTATGTCAATTTGATACAATATATTTTAGATATAAGGAGCATATTGAATGATATTAGTAGTTGGTAGAACTGGTAGTGGAAAGGACACATACGCTAAATATTTAGAAGAATTAGGATTAAAAGGTATTTGTTCTTACACTACTCGTCCTCGTAGAGAGAATGAGGGTGATACTCATATATTTATTGATGAATCAGAGGTTGAAAAGTATCCTAATAAGATAGTAATAACAAAAATTAATGGATACACATATTTTGCAACCAAAGAACAGTTTGAGGAAAGTGATTTCTATATAATCGACCCAAACGGAATTGATTATTTACACACTAAATATCCAGATTTAACCTATAAAATTGTTTATATCTATGCTGATTATTCAGTTAGAAAAGATAGGGCTATAAATAGGGTAAATATTGATAAAGAAAAAGAGAAAGAAATCTTTATTCAGCGTAATAAATCAGAAGAAAATCAGTTTAGTGTGTTTGAAAATAGTATATTATATAATAAAAATATAATTATACATAATAATACGAACTTAACAAAGGCAGAATTACAAGAATATGCCAAAAATGATATATAATTAATTAAGTCCTATTTAATTATATATATTTGAAAGGAAATTATAAAAAAATGAAGTTAGGAATAATATCTGACCTACATATTGGTCGTAGAATGTATAGAACTGATGAAAATGGTTATAATAAATTTGAACAGATAGGATATAAAGCCTTAAAACAGTACACAAACATCTTATTAGACGAAAATCCTGACCTTATTATTAATGGTGGGGATGTTTTTGATATATCAAATCCACCTATTTTGGCTATGACAAAGTATCAAGAAATGCAAAATCGCCTAAAAGATATACCTACAATGACTATTTTAGGTAATCACGACTTCAGTTTTATTAACAGAAACAATAAATGTAGTGCTACACAAATGGCAAATCACACATATTTTGCCGATTATGAGATAAAATCAGTTGAATTTGAAGATATATTATATATTATGATGCCTTATATTTATGATAAGGACGAAAAAATCTATAATATGTTCAAAGAATGTAAAAAAATAGCAGAAAATTCAACTAATTCAAAGAAAATATTAATAACTCACGGAATTACAGAGAAATATCATAGAGAATCCTTTATAAATGACCCTTTCTTAATACCAGATAAATTAGTATCTTTATTTGATTTAGTAATAATTGGACATATACATACTCCATTTGATTATAAACAAGGAAAGACTTTAGTTATATCCCCAGGTGCTATGATTGATTATCAAGCCCACGAAGATAGAACTGGACCGATTATTTTAGATACAGATACTATGAAATTTCATAAAATTAAGGTAAAAACACCACATATTATCAAAAAAAATGCCACAGAAAGCAATATAAATGATATACTTAGTAATGTAACAGAGGATATTTACCAAATTACTTATAAAGGTGATACTTCTGTTATTGATAATGATATTTTCCTCAAAGCCAAAGAAAAAACCGTTAATTTAGTTATTGATGTTACACAACCAGAAGAATTAGTTGAAACAACAATGAATTCAACACTATTAGGATTTGACGAATGGTTAAAGGCTAATTATAGTGATTATGTAGAGGTTTTTAGAAGGGCAAAGGAGGAAATAACAGGGTATGACTAGAGAGCAACAAGAATGGGAATACTACTGTTTAGACAGATGTAAACCTATATCAGAAGAGTTTACCATTACATATGATGATGGTGGTTGTTTGCACAAAACATTGTATAAAATAGGCTTAAAAGCAAATATAAAACATACAGAATGTTATTGTTTATATACAGAATCAGAAAATGATTTAGATACATTTTTATTTATACCCGTTGAAATATATAATAATTATCAAAAGAGTTTCTTTTTTGATATATTTAAGTTAGATGATATAAAAGAACTAATTAAATCCATTAAAACCATTAACATATTCGAGTTTACATCTTTGTTAGATTTTACTAATATATATCAAGATTTTAAAGATTTAGTAGAAGAAAATTGGAATATACTAAAAATGGATAATTTAATAGAAATATAAATCAGGAGGCAATTTTAATGGAAATATCAAGAGAAAAAATACGAAAAATCATTGATAATGAACACGGACCTGGCTATTCAAAAAATGTAAATCTGTCAGGATATGTTATTACTAGGGGTGATTCCTTTATTATTTTTAGATTTCTAAATGTTGGTGAAAATCAACGAGTGGTAGTATATATTGATTATATATATGTTACTAATCGTAAGAGTTTGATTAAATTATTAGCGTGGTGTATAAACTTTTGGACTGGAAATGGTGCCCAATGTTTGTATTTTAAATCACATAAGAGAAAGGCTAATTATATTGAAAAGACTTTCCCATCTTTAGATTTTACAGTTAAGGATACCATTAAGAATAGTGAATGGAAACACGCTTGGAAAAGCACTAATGGATATAAGGAAAATCAGTTATTAGAAGCATTTGTTGGATAATTTTATTTATAAAAATACATTGAAAGGGGGTAATTATGAATAAAAATCTGTTAAAAACTTTAGAAAAATACCAAAAGATTTTAGCAATACTTATATGTATGTTTTTAATAATTCCTCCTATTGCTACTATTGTATTAAATATTATGCCAGTATATGCTGATGAATATGTACCTAGTGATGATGATGACGATAAAGATAATAATGGTGGGGTTACTTATTATGTTATTGAAGGTAAAGAATTAAAAGATTTATTCAATTTTACTTTATCTGATGCATTAAAAGGTCAAAAGGCAATAGATTGGCTATTCTCTTTTAAGACTTTTACGGTAATAAAAGAAGATAGTAACAATAGTACTTATACTTATTACTTTAATACGCCTAATTTACAAAGTATTGTAAAAAATCAGATTATTAAAGGTATTTCAGATGGATATACGGATAATACTTATGATGTAAATGATACTGAAAAATTAGTTGATGTTGGTAAGAAAACTAGTGGTAGCGAATTATATTATGAAGAAGAAAATGCTATCCAAAAGTATGGTTTTGCTATACCATCATATACATATATGGGTGAATATCCAAAAGAAACTATGAGTACAGCTGGAATATTACCTACACATTGGTATGATACAGCTTGGAGATTTATAAAATCATTATTTGGTTGTAGTTTTATTGAAGCCCCAGATGCAGATAACTTTAAGACTATTACTTATCATAATCACGGTTATAAAGATGATAATTATTGGTTATCTGAATTTTTCCAAGATTATTATTATGATTATTTTGTTGCTAAAATAGCTGACACTAATTGGGATAGTGAATACTTTACTGATGTTGAAAATATGTTAGACTTAATGGTAACAGAAGAAGATAATAAAAATGCAGAAGATTGGAATAACAACCATAAAGATGAAATAGCTGAATCAACAAAATATAAAGATGCATGGGATACTTATACTAAAACTAATTTTTCATCTAAAACTATAGTTGAAAAACCAGAAGTTACATCTAATGTTAATTGTTTTTTTGAGACTAGTGATTCAAATTTAACAGAAGCTTATAAAAATAGAATTTTTAAGTCAGCTGCTTGGCAAAATTCTTGGAAATCATATGTAAATACTTATAAGACAGAAATTAATAGTTTAGGAACATCTAATTTAGCGGATACATTAATAATAAGTGAGTCTTCGGATGCTGATACTTGGATTACCAATTATGATAAATATTTAAGTGAATTAGTTAATGTAACTGAAATGTTTTATAAAGATGGTAACGATTATGTATCAGTTAGTCCATCTAAATGGGATGATAATAAAACTTGTACACACGTAAAAACAAAAAATGCTACAAAAAAAATCCCAATAGCTAAATATAAGGGAATGTTGACAAATTCTAATATGTTATATTGTCATACATTTACAGAAGATGATTTTTTATCACAAGCAGACAAACAAACATTAACAACTAGTAGTAACAATAAGACTACTATGGAGAATTATAAAACTTTTACTGAAAAAATGGATATGGGAACTGGTTTAAAAACTATTACCGAATATTTATGGAAGGGTGATTCTGATAATTCTAATGGTTGTTTGTTCTATAAACAATGTTTAATACAAAATGAGGGTGATGATGGAGAATGTTACTCCACAGCCTATGGTGGTGATAAAACCACAATAACTATTGCTAGTTTATATGGTAATAGTGGATTATATAAAACTTTAGATAGTGGTGATATATCAAGATGGGATTCATCACATCCAAATTATGAAAAATATGGAACAAAATTATCTGAAAAAGAAGCAATACAAGTTATAAATAAAATAAAATCGTATTGTGGACCATATTATTCAGATGTTATGAGTAGTTTAGTATCATTAATATCTATATCAGCAATATATAGTGGTGATTATACACCATTTATAACAATGCATACAAAATCTTCAGATGTAAGAATAATGCCATATGATACAGATACAATGACTGTAGCAGATAAAACAAATTATGCTGTAAACGACCCACGAGTAGAAATATATAAATCACATATTATTGGTACAACTATATCTGACTTATCGTTTGATGGTGGTTTTGGTATATTTTTCAAACCACAAAAAACTTTAATAAATATTGGTGGTAGAATAACAGAAGTTGGTATATTATTCCAAAGATTATGTAATTTTGACCAATTAGACAAATGGGGATTATCACCAGTTGATTTATGGAAACCTGGTGGAAAATCTACATTTATTAATTTAGTACTTGTATTTGTAGTCGCTTACTTCTTTATAACCACATTAATAGCCATTATAAAAATGGGAACAAGAAGTTTAGGTAAAATTATTGTTGCAGTAATAATATTATTATTAGAAGTTGGTTTCTTTGGATTACTTGAAACACGACCTAAAATGATATGGAATAGAATTAAAACCATTGAAACTGATGTAATGAATTTAGGAGAATCCTTATCAATATTAGCTACTGATGATACATTATCATATTTATATGGTGGTGTTGAATCACGAGAAGTTACTTATTACTTACCCTATTTAGATATGTGGTCTAAATATAATACTGGTTATGGAATATTAGCAGATGAACAATTAATTGATATTGATTCTTTAGGTACTGGTAATGAATTACCAGAGTTACAAGATTTATATAATGAAGATGATGGAACTAATAGTTTACCAAAGATAGATGGTAAAGATATACAACATTATTCTGTAGTATTAATGGATTCATTTTCATATTATGGTGATAGTAATTCTGTTGCTAATTCAGTTATTTCAGATGGTAAAACTGTAAATGGAAATGTTATAAATCATAATGCATATAGAGTTGTTGACCACTTTTTAGCACCAAGAGTATCTGTAGAACCTAGTGGAAATAATCTAAAACTTTCAGTTAAAACAAATGAAAATTATAATGATGAATTTCAATCTGGTTTCTTAAACTTATTGGTAAAACTATTAACTTGTATATTATCAGCATTTTTATCATTAGTTAAATTCTTAACATTCATTTGGCAGTGGTGGATGATTTATATATTAATATTTAGAATTATTCTAGGTAAAGGGCCAGAAGGTAAAAAAACAAAAGATATTATTATAGAAACATTTGCACCAGTTGTGTGTATCATTATTATAGGATTATATTCAGCACTTGCTATTTGGTTAGGAATGAAAGTTGAAGGACTTGTTGGATTAGGAGTTTTATTCTTCCTATTTTGGGTAACAATAAAAATGATGTTTGTTTGGAAAAAAATGAGACACGGTACTTTATTCCCACAAACATTAACTCCTATTACTTTATTATTAGATAGCTTTGATAGTAAAGTACATCATAGAGATTCACATAGAACCGAAGATAGAAATATCGAAGATATTAGAAGTCAAGCAACATTTGCAGCAAAAGAATATGGTTTCGATATGACTTATGAAGAAACTGATAATCTTGTTACTTGGACAAAGAAACACTTTGATGATGCTGGTAATATGAGAATTAACCATGATAATGAATTATATAATTTATGGTATGCTCGTGTTGAATATGAGATTAAACAACACGGAGAGTCTTCATTAGATGAATATGTATTAAGATGTTATAGAAATTATAAAGTTAGAAGAAAGTCATTAGATAGATATAATCGTAATGGAACAAAGAAAAAGTCAGATAAAAAAATAAATCATAATTCTGAGTTCAATTGTAGTTATTGTGGAGAAACATTTAATACAATAGAACAATGGATGGCACATAATAAAATATGTGAGTATAATCCATTACATAGAGCAAAACCATCTAATTCTGATGACACGAAAAATGATGATAATAAAGAATAATTTGAGGAAGGAGGAAAATATTATATGAAGATGAATAAGAAATTAGTATTTTGTTTTATCATGATTTTATTATTACTTGGATGTATAATATTTTCCCCTACATCAACTATTTATGCAGAGGATGGAGAAAAATGTGATATTCCAGAAACCTATGATGGAGCAAAAGTAGGAACGTATGCTACTAGAGAGTTTGATGGAGATACTATTGCAAAAAATTATCCAAAATGGACAAATGGTACATTTCCACAAGCATTAGTTTATCAAGAATGGGTTAATGAAGGAAAAGTATATGACGAAAATGGTTTTATGAGAATAGGCGAAGATGGGCCATATATTGTTGCTATTTGTGCGATTGCTAAAGGTACAGAAGACCAATATGATGAAGTACATTACGGACCAAAATATGACCAAGCAGCCTATGTTGGTGATAATATTACATTTTTCTTTGATAATGGTGGGTATATTAATGTTGTAGTAGGAGATGCAAAAGACTCACATGATAGTGGTTTTACACCTTGGGGACACTATGCAGGTGGTAATCAAGGTAAAAATGGAGATATTAATGTTTTAGAGTTTTGGGCAAATGAAGATGCTGGTGCTTCACCATACGCACAACTTAGAAAAGATAAAAATGTCGGTGACGATATGGAAAGAGTTGTTGCTTGGCAAAATCATGGTGAAGAAAGACAAAGTGTTGTTAGTACAAAAAAAGGTATTATTGAAAGAATTATACAACACGATGTAGTATCAGTAGTTTTATTATATGAACTTAATGGTGGTTATATAATTGAATTAACAGATGATGATAAAGCAAACTTTGAGGAAAAAAATACTGAGGTATATAAAGGTTATATAGAAAGTCTAAAAGGAAATGCTGATACATCTGAAAAATATTGCTTGTTTGAACTATTTGGTTCAGATATACATTGGTATAGATATTTAGGAGAAGCCACAGCAGATTCTACTGTAGGAGATTATATTTATTCTGGATATGTTGAAGATAAAGTAGATGAGATTGAATTAATTGATGATATACTATTATATGAAAGTAGTAATTATATATCTTGTAGAGTATATAAAGATAGACAAGTACCATTAACCAATGACGATATTAAAAATGGATATTCAGACCCACGAGTTACTATAATGACAACAAGTATATTCTCTGGATTTGGTTATCAGTTTGGCTCAATGTGTATGGGATTAGCTAAATTCTTTTCATCATTAGTATCTTACTTATTAGGTCCACAATTATTAGATAAATTAAATGAAGTTATTACTGAATTAGAAACTAGTGAATTTTGGGATAGTTTTAAGGTAGTTGTAGATTTATTTATAGGTATGGCTATGATTGCTTTCATAATATCATTAGTCACAAAATCAAAGAATTATGCTATTGGTAAAAGTTCTATGAAAGAAGCCATTGAGAGATTTATCATTGGTATGTTAGCCTTTGGAATGATACTTGTATCTGTTAATAATCCTACAAAGATGAATGATACAATAATGTCAATTATTACTTGTGTTGATAGTTTCTTTACAGACACAATAGAAGCAGAATTAACTAAACAAGATGATGTAATTGATATATCAGAAGATGCTGAAAAAGATTTACAAATGACAGCATTAATATGGAAAACTTGTATATTCCAACCTTGGTGTAGAGGACAATTTGGAAAGAAGTATGAGAAACTTTACACTCAATATGCTGGAGTAGAAAAGAAATATAAAATGTCACAAAGTCACGAAAGTTCTTCTGAAGATGGTGAAGCATTTTTTGATAGTGCTAAATATACTGGTGATGTAAAAGTACCTATTGGTGGTGGAAATTATGTACAAAACTGGGCAGCATATTTATACTCTTGTGGTAGTCAATATCATATAGATTATGATACAGCTGAAGAAGTAATAACTGGTGTAACAAATGGAGAATCTACTATTCAAGAAAATCCTCAATGGCCAGTTGCTAAAACAACAGCATATAATTCATCATTAATGGCTGATACATTTAGAGTAATTGATGCACAAATGAATATAGCACCACAAGAATATGAAGATGGATTAGTAGTAAATAATTATACAAAAGCACATAAAGTTAAATACAAATATGCATCAGAGGGTGTAAAAATGTTATTTAATGCTTCTATGTTAATATTCTTTATTCCACTAATATTCTTAAAGTTTAAGAGTTTTCTATTATTAATAATAACAGCTGTGCAAATAATATATCATTCAATACTTGAATTATTCAAAGAAAATAGTGGTTTTAAGGAATATGGTAAAATATTTGTTGAATCCTTATCAAATTATTTCTTGGCATCATTAAAAATACATTTAATGTTAATATTATATGTAACTTTTATAGATAATGGCTTATTTAAAACAATTTTATATTGTATATTATGCGTAGTTATATTATCATATAAATTGAGTGATATTCGTAGATTTAGAAATAATGTACAAGGAAAAATAAGACAAATATCAGCACATAGAAACTAAAAATCATCTAAAAATACCTAAAAATAGTGCTAAAAATAAAGTACTATTTAATTATATAGGATATACATTATTTAAGGAGGAAATGTTTATGTATATTGTAGTAAGTAATAATAACCAATTACCTTTAGACTTAGATTCTTCCACAATAGAACATTGGAAATTAGCCGAATTTATGGCTAAAGGACATTCTGATGAAGGTATAGATATTGAAGATGGTATTTATATAAATACTGATTGTTTAACAGAAGATGTTTATAGTGAATTACTTGATTCTGGCTATGCTGAAGCATCAACAGCTTATGGTTTTAAGTTTGTGTATTATAGATTTGATACTAGTCCAGAAGTAGGATTTCCTATGATGGAAGAAGTAAAAGTCTATCAAACACCAAAGGAAGAACCAAAGGAAGAACCTAAAGTTGAACAAGTTGAGGAAAAACCTTCTGTACCATTAACAGAAGAACCACAAGTTCAACAACCACAAGTTCAAGAACCATTTATTCCACAAGGAACAACTGTATTAACATCTATGGATAATCCAGCAAATATGTCACAGATGCCACAACAGATGCCACAACAACCTAATATTCCAGTTGAGACACCACAAAGTCAATCTGTGCCACCATTTGTTCAGACACCAACTCCATCACAACCTTATACAGAACAACCTTATAATGGATATAATTCAAATATAAATAATGGTTCTGGTCAATTATATGGTCAAAATCCACCACAAGGACATTCTGGACAGTTATATGGTACACAAGAACCAATATATCGTCCACAACCAAATATTCCAACACAAGAACCAATACAAGAACAACCAAATCAGAATATACAAATTGCTGATGGTGTTAAGGTTGCAAGTGGTAGTTTGTCAAGAGAAATGAGTTCTGAAATATTTGCAAAAAATATGGACATCTTAATACAATCAGACCCAGATGAACAAAATACTAGAGATAAGAACAGAAAAGCAGCAAAAGTTGTATTATTTGGTAGTTCAAAGGGTGGTACTGGAAAAACATTTACTTGTTTAGCTACAGCATATTGGTATGCTAAAACACATCCATTACAGAGTGTAGCATTAGCTGATTTTGATATAATTGACGGACAGATTGGTATCACAGTAAATAAGATTACACCAACAATGCAAAATTATTATAATTTATATAGTCAAGGTGCTACAGATATTGATAGATTAAAAATCTGTAAAGTAAAATCAGAATACTTTAGTGGTAATCTTGATTTCTATTTAGCACCAGCACAAGATATACCAACTATTACAAATGATACTGAATTTTGGACAACAGTATTCAAATTACTTATCACAAACTATGATGTAGTATTCTTTGATAGTGGTATTGATTATCTTGGTAAAGCACCTATTAGTCAATTATATAAGATTGCAGATAAAATTATTATTACTTGTAACCCATCAATTAACTCTGTAAAATCTGTTATTAAACAGTTTAAGACATTATCTGGTATGAGACAAAATAATGTATTTAGAGCTTCAGATGATATTATGAGTAGAGTAAATATAGTTTTAACAAGAGTTGGTGATAGTCCAGAAATAAATGAAATCGTAGTATCAAATCTTGTAAAACACGCACCAGTAATTGCAGCATTTGGTAATATTGATAATATTATATCACGAGTACAATGGTATCAAGAATGGAAACTTATTGATACTAACCCAGAAATAACAGAATACTTAGAGGAAATAGCAAAAATATAGTATAGCATAATAGAGTAGAAAGGAACATTACATATGAATGAAGTTATTTTAGATGGAAAGGTTCAAAAGAACATCAATTTTTTGTCAGATATTATTAGTTTTAATATTTCCTCTATTACGGGTAAATTTAAACTAATAGATAATAGTGTAAAAAATAGATTCACATACATTAGAGTTATTTATCCTTATCAATTAGATGAATATACACAATCTATATTAGTGCCAGATAATATGGTAAGAATATATGGTAAAATTGATAGTGAACAGTATGAAACTAAAGATGGTAAGATTGTCTATAATAAAATAATATGTGCTAATAAAATAGTGAAAATATATTATAATGATAGTACAAAAATGTATGAGGAAGTGATATAATATGAAAAAGAACAAGTTAAATACTAATAAAAATCCGACATCAGCAAAGAAATTTGCTTCAGAATTGCCACCAATTGCAAAAAAATATAATATTAGAGTTTCAAATCCATATGGTTTTTATCCAGAAGATGTTGAAAAAGTTCTATATCAGTTAGAAAAAGATATAAATAACCTAGAACTTGATAGTAAACAATTAAGGGATGTTATTAAACAAAAAGAAGATGAAATCTCAGATTTAAGAGAACAATTAAGACAAGCAAGAAAAGTTTATAGTGAACTTCAAATGCAAATTCAAAATATGGATTATCCAGATGTTTCGGCTGAAATGGATTTTGCTAATTTAAGTAGAATTAGTATGTTAAATGGCAAATCTGAACCACAAATAATGGATAAAGTTGTAGATGGACCACCTATAATGCCTATGGCACCCGTGGAAGATATTCCTAGTGGTCAATCTACACATAAAGCAACTCATAATGATTTAGTTAGACCTAAATTAAATATTAAGAATAAGAAAAAAGGAGAGTAAATTATGGCAGATGCATTAGATAGGTTATTTAGTACTAATAAAGATACTAAACAAGAAGAAACCTATACTTTAGAAGAACAAATGAAATCGGCAGAGGCAAATGAGGCTGAAGAAGCAGAAGATTTTTTCAGCGATATGTCATTAGGAGCAAAACAAGCGTTTTTTGGAAGTGGTGTACAAGAGGTAACTTTGGATACACCTTCAGAGCCACCTATTAGTGTTCAACCACCACAACCAATGACACCTAACATACCTATGCAACAAGAAATGCCTCAAATACAAGAAAAGCAACCTACTGTTGAATCAAAACCAACAGTTTCACAAGAACCACAAGAACCATCAACCAATCCTATAAACCCACCAAAAACAGAAAGTTCACCTATTCAAACTACTACTAATGAATCTGTTGTGGAAGAAGAGAAAGAGGTGAAAGCGAAGAAGAAACCAGGAAGACCACCAAGAAAAACACCACCACAAGAAACAGTTGCCGAACCAGTTGTAAAAACTGAAACTGTTTCACAACCAAGTTCATTTATGGATGATATGTTCATTCCACTTATGGACCAATTAGCCAAAGATTTAATTGATGAATTAAGGGCTAATGATTACAAAATTGCTAGATTTAATAGTACACAAATGAACATTTTGTATAATTATATGTATTCAAAATTCAAATAAAAAAGGAGAGAAAAAGTTATGAAGACTAAGGATTTATCCACAAAAAGAGTTAATTTAATTGCTCTTACTAGTATTTTAATAATGTTTGCTATTGTATTTGCTACAATGTTTGTTCCTTCTTTCGCTAAAGAAAGTACACAGATTAGTGGTATTGTAACTTGGGTTGGTTCTATAGCAGCTGGTTTAGTTGCTGTATTTATGATGGTGTCTCTTGTGAAAGATGGTATTAGTTTTGCAACTGGTAAAGGACAAGTATCAATCGTTAAGATTATTGGTAAAGCATTATTTATGATAATTATGATTGGTCTTATCTTTATCGTACAAGGCTACAATGATGATGGTGGTATTATTAAAGGAACAGGTCAGACATTAGCAAACAAGGGTATTAATACAATTAATACAGCTGTTACGGACACCGACTTAGGTGGTAGTGGTAGTTCTACAGACAAAAAAGACTAATAAAATATTAGTAAAAGATTAAATTATTAGTTATAAAACTCCCACAGTTTATGTGGGAGTGATATAACTATTATGGGAAAGTAAATTATTATATTACAAGGAGGAACTAAAAATGGGACTTGCTGATTTTATGCAACAATTACAAGAACAAGACTCGTCCATCATATATAGTGAAGAACCTGAACAATCTATAAAAATTATCCCTCCTGAAACAGAAGTACAAGGAATAAAGATTATTCCACCAGAAGAACCTATTGTATTAGAACAACCAAAAAAGATTAAACTAAAATTAAATAAAAAAGTTAAACCTAATATAGAAAATACTAATCAAAGTACTAATCAAGATGTACAAAAAGTAGTAGTTGAAGAAAAACCAACAATACAACAACCTATACAACAAACAGTAAATACTTCACCACCAAAGGTTGAGCAAGTTCAAAAAGAACAACCACAACCTAGAGAGGAAAAGACTATTACACAAACAAAGGCTCTTTCCCCAGAAGAGGAAATGGAAAAATTATTTATAGATAGTGGAACAGAAATCGGTAAAAAAGCAATTTGGATAGAATATTATCAAAAAGCATTAGTTAGCCGAAAACAAAATATTGCTACAGAGAAAATGAAAAAGGGTAAGTTTCTTATAACACCCGATAATAAAATATTATTATTACCAGACAATTATAATGGTAATTTAGACCCAGACGATATGTTAAAAACATCTTGGGTAATATAATTATAAAGAAAAAAATAATCTCAATACTAATAATATTATGTGCTAGATAGTAAAAAAGTTTTATGCTTTTAACATAATATTATATTAATTACTTTTTAATTGAGATTTTTATATAAACGCTCTTTATAATGATTTTTATATTGTAAAGAGCGTTTACAATTATTAGTAACGGATATTTCCAATTTTTTTGGTTTACATAAAGATTTTTTATGGAGGGAATTAATAAATGAAAATTAAATTAGGTACAACAATTGAAGAACAAGAAAAGGAAAAAGCAAAAAAGCAACGAGAAATTGAAGCTGATATTCAACAGAAAAATCTCGAAAGACAACAAAAAATACAGAAATTACACGCAACACAAAAGTTGTATAAAATTATAATTATCTCTTTTGTTGTTATCTTATTTGGTACTCTATTGACTTTTGGTATTTATAATATTTTTGTTAAAAAAGTACCTTCTGATGATTATATTATAGGATTAGCTAATACACAAATAAATAGATACCCTACAAGTGGTGTAGAAAGTTATTTATCTACTAATTTACAACCATTATTTGATAAATATATGAAATATAATTCAGAACAAATACAATCGGTTGTTGTTGATACAGATTCTATATATATCGCAAAAATCGTAACTTTAGATAATTCAGTAGCACAAGTTGATTTTTCTGTAGATGTAAAAGTAACAGAAGTGGATACAGAAGTTACTGACCCAGTATTACTAGAACAATTAATGGATACTGGATTATTTGATGTTAGTACAACTGATGATGCTACATCAGAAACACAAACCACAGAAGCTCCAACAACTGAAGCTCCTACACCAGTAGCCACTACAACTGATGCAGAATCAGATGAAGATGATGGTGATGACCCTATTGGTGGTATTATGACAGTTACAGATGATGATGGAAATGTTTTAGCAGAAACATCAACAGAAGCCACTACAGAGGCTACTACAGAAGCAACAACTGAAGCTACTACAACAGAGGGAGCAACTGGAACAGATGCAACACAAGAAGATATTGCTGTTATTCCAAATGAAATTGAATATTCTCAAAATAGTCAAAATAAGACTAAAACAGAATATTATGTAGTAAAAGATAAAATATATAAAAAAGGTAATACATATACAACTAAATATATATTTACAGTACCTATTCAACAATATAAAACAGAAACAGGAGCTGTAGGATATAAAGTAGTTGGAGATTTATCCTTACAATCTTTAACAAGAGTAGATATGGATAATTTTGATAACATAACTAAACACGACTATTACAAATTCAATGAAGAAACAAAATGTGACGAAGCAACTATAACAGCTGCAAGAATTAAAGTTGATAAAACTTTATCTGATTTATATAACTATAGAGATACATCACAAGATTTTCATAACGCATATGTATTTAATACATATAATGCTAAATATATTTCATTAACAGATTTTGCTATGTATAATGAACCAAATCAAATAGGTTTTAATTCATATGCTGTATATGATATTGAGATTGATGGAGTTACTTATACAATACACGCATATTTACAAGTAGATGCAGATGGTAACAGTTGGATTATTACAAAATATATGTAAAGGAGAATAAATCAATGGGAAGAAAAGGAGTTGTAAGACCATTACAAGGTGGAGGAAGTAGTGTATGCTATTCTTCTGAAGAAAATGTAGGTAAAAGAAGATGTCGTCATATATTAAGTGATGCAACAACAATTAATGTACGCAAAGAAAAGAGTACAAAGTTTATTGATATTTCTGGTACAGATGGTGATGATGAAACAATTGTTTCTATAAAGACAAATGAAACAAACATTAAGAAATACATCTCATCTTTATCAGGTGGGCTTTCTAAAAAAGAACGAGCAAATATTTTAGAAGCTCTTAAAGAGATGGATTAAAAAAGGAGTTGATGTCTTATGGCACTAAAAGAAGAATCTTCAACAAAAGGTAATTCTAATTACAAAAAAAGTGTTAAAGACCGTGTAAAAGACCGTGCCTACAACAAATATACAGACACTAGAAGTAGAATAAAAAATAATATCAGAAAAAATACTCTGGGTAGATTTGACCAAGCAAAAAATGGTGTTGTTAATAAAGTACAACAATTTAAGAACGCTATTAAAAAAATAAAAAGAATTGCTCAAGTCATCCAAGCCGCTGCCAAACCAATTGCAATTACTACAGCTGTAGTTACTCTTGTTGGTAGTGCTACTCTATGGATTACAAGTGTGGTGGCAGCTGTTGGAACTTCACCACATTTTTATTGCGATAAAAACCCAGATAAAAGTGTAAAACAGACCAAACTATATCAACAATATTGTGGTAATGGTGAAACCGATTTGGGAGAGGGTATTGCTGAAAGAATGTCAGCCTATTGTTTCGATACTAAACAAGATGCAATAGATGATTATCACAGTGCTGGTGGTACAGATGGTGGTGACGCTTGTGGTCGTGCCTATGGTGTTGTTTGTGGAACAGAGTTATATAAAGAGGTTCACGACAAAGTATTAGAGCCTGGGGATAAATATTATGCTTCTTGTGATAGAAGTACTGGAAGTGCTGTAAGATGGGCAGGAGCAGATGATAATTTCTGTTATGCTGTATGTGATTCGGGTATAATACCATATTGTCAACAACATACTGATATTTGGCAAGATGTTGTATCCGAAATAAATAGCCAAGATGATTTAGAACCTGGGGATGTATGTGTATATAGTAAACATATATGTATGTTTATTGGTGAGGACGCTGTTGCGAAATTCCACCCTAATATAGATGCTTCTGCAACTCAATGGGGAGAGGGTTCATTAGGTACTTTTCCACCAGCTATAACTGATAGGTCTAGTAATATGACTATGTTTACAGCTAGTGGACACGGTTCTTATGATGGTCATGTTTTTAGAAATATAAAAATGCAAGACGATTCTAAATATAAAGATATTGAAATAGATGCTAAAGTATCATTTTAATTAAAGGAAATTAACAATATGAAAGAAAAAAATATAAAAATAATAGTGGTTTGTATTACTATATTGTTATTTGGAATAATTCTTGTTATTGGTTATAGTATGAATAAACAACCAATAGAAGAAGAAACTACAGAAGAACAACAATATGCTACAAATAAAACAACAGAATATACCGTAGAAGAAACTACAGAAGTATTATTTGATGAAAATCATAGTGTTCCTTCATTATATACTTCTAATGACGATATACAGTATAATAATTATGATAAATTATCCGTTGACCAAGCAAATGATGTTACTAATTTATCTAATTATATAAATGAGTATAATGAACAGAAAAATAAAGATAATAATACTAATAATACTGTAAAATCGGTATCAATTAATAATAATGAAGCACAGAAAAATCCTTTTACTGGAGAAGTCGCAGATGAAACATTAAATATTGTGGAAACAACATTTAAGTATTCTGATGATAGTGTAGAAGAAGTTATATTAATATATGATAATACACAACAAAAGTTTATTTTCTGTCAAAATAAAGCACTATGGGAATATAATCAAACCCATTCAACAGCACCAGAAGGTGAATAATATTAGAGAAAGGAAGTGATTTTTTGAAAAAAATATTAAAAAACTTACCAATAATTTTATTAGTAATATTATTATCTATTGGTACTTTTATGTCCTTTCAATATGTTAACGCCTCTACTGGATTTGTAGATAATGGTGATGATGAAATATGGGAAAATATAAATACTAAAGGTTTACCAGATGAAACAGAAACTTATCCTTATAATAGTGAGGGTTCAGAGTTAGAAATAAATAGTGTTAGTTTGGATATTGCATATAATGAAACTAAACCATTAATAGTATATCAAGGAGAAGTACCACATATAGAGTCTTGTAAAAAAGATTCAAAAGACAGAGTAGATGAATATGATGGTATTCCTTGTTCTGATGTAGATACCTCTGTAGTTGATGATTCAAATAGATATGAAATCTGTAAAACAATGGATACAATATCTATTGACGATTATTGGGGTAGTAATACTTGGGGAGATTTAACAGATGATGATGGAAATATTTCAAAAGCCACATTAGAGTGTGTAAATGATAATGGTGTTAAATCAATAAGATTATATGCTTTAACAAATTGTGATAAAACTGGTTTATTATGGGGATTAGGTAATATTGCATATGCTTGTGTTAGAGGAATTGCGTGGTTAGTATTACTTGTAGTTAGATTAGTAATAAAAGCAAAAAATATTACCGCTGGTGATGCATTAGATTCATTAGGATTTGATGAATTAGGAGATATGGCTACTAAATCATTTATTTCTAATGATGGTGTTTTATCACCAGTAACATTATTTGCAATAGTATTTTTCTTATTAGCTATTGTTGCAGAGGTATTTAATTATGTTAAAGGTAACAAGGGTAGTCTTAAAAAGATATGGTCAGAAACTCTTGTTACAGCTTTTATAGGTTTTGTAATTATATTTATGTGCCTTAATGGTAAGTTATGGTCAATGGGAAGTACATTATCTAATGCTGTTGAAACTTTACTATATACGGTAGCAAGTGATTCGACTGATACTGGTAAAAAAGCATTTAAGATTGATGTAAAAGACAAAGAAAATGAAAATACATTAATAGCCACTAAAGAACTTTGTTTAATAAATAAAGCCTTTATGGAAATACAATTATGTACACAATTTGGTGTTGATGAAACATCAGAATTAGAATTTGATAAATTAAATATTGATGCTTCTGATAGTAAATTAATATCAAAAGCAACAAGAGATGAAGTTACATATTTAACAAAAGATGAAGCAGATTTACTTGATAATAATTTAGGTTATTATTTTTGGATAGCTGATTCACCAGCACAAGAATATATAAGTAAAAATACAAAAATTCCAACATCAAATAAGGCTGCTACACAATCAAGATTAGACTCAATGATAACAGCTTTACAACACGCATATAATAATGGAACTGAAGCACAACAAACAAAAATATTATCTGTAGTAATGGGTATGTCACAAAATAATACGGCATCTGGATTTGTAAAAATGGTATTATTTATTGGTGTATTATGTGCATTAATATATTGTTTACTTGGATATGCGTTAAGAGTTGTTGTAAATCAAATGGGATTATTTATATCCTTAATAGGAATGACATTAGCTGGCCCATTAATCTTATCAACTAAAAAGAAATTAGTTGGATATGGTAAATCCATTATTGGATTAATGCTTATGAGTTTTATTAAAATAACTGTTTTTGCAGTTATGTTTGACTTAATATTATTTGCAACAGCTTCAATAGTAAGTAAACCTACAGTAATAAATATGATGATTGCATTAGGATTACTATTATTACTAGCTAAATTTGCAAAGGTTATAGTTGAAAAATTAGACAGATTCTTAAATGATATAGTAATGCCAAAGATAGCACCAGAATTAAGAACCACACAAGCAGCACTTAATAATTATACTAATCAGAAAAGAAGAAGTGCTGGTGATTCAATCAGAAGACTTGGTGGTAATAATCCTAATTCTGTTAGAAGTAGAGTATTTAATAGAATGGGTGATACAGTTGGTATGCAGAGAGATAAAAAGACAAGTTCAACTATTGCTTGGGCTACAAAAGTTGGTGCTGAAAAGTTCCAAGATAGTAAACTTGGTAGTGCTGCAAGAAATGCTGTTGAATCATTAGATGTAAATAAACGAAGTGACAAGAAGAAACAAAATCTTAAAATTGAAACAGAAAAAGCTGAATCAAACCTTCAGAATGTTCAAAGAACTATCAATCACGAAACTGATAATCTTGTAGATGCTTATAATGATGAATATAATGAAATGTTTGATAAGATTTATACAGAAGATAATCTACAATTAATGACAGAAGAAGAAAAACAATTATCATTAGAATCAAGACAATATAAAGATTTGGCTAATGGTATTGTAAACTCTGATGAATATGTTGCTTATGAAAATGAGGTACAATCAGCAAAAGCAGAGGGAAGAGAAGTTAATCCTGATGTTAAGGCAAGATTAGATAGACTTAAAGCTGATTATCAAGAATATGTTGAAAAAGAGAAAGAACAAAAAGCAAAATTACAACAAATGGTTAGTGATAGAGTTAGTCAAAATGTACGAGCTAATTTAGGATTAAATACTAATTTAGATGTAGATGTTCGAGATTCTGCACAAGAAGTAGCACGAGCAAATCATGAAAGAATATTAAGAAAGTCAATTCAAGATGTTAAATCTTGTGCTGAAACAGAAATCAATACAAAGCGTACATCATTTGGTAAGATAGATGCAAAAACACAACAAGCAGATAAGACAAGAAATTATGAGGCTTTATCAAAAATTGCTCTTGCAAATCAAATGTTAGACCAATTAGATAATCACGAAGAACTTTCAGAATATAAGTTAGATACATATTCAGAATCAGAAAGTCACGAATATGCTGGAATTAATAAAGAACTTAATGATGAAAATAGGGAATTAGTAAAACAAATTATTAACAGAGATAAAGAAAAATCTGATGTTAATTATAAAGCAACAAAAACTGATTCCGTAAAAGATGCAGAAATTGATTTAATTGGTGCTAGAGCGAAGAATGACTCATTAACAAGACTTAATAAAGACAAACAAGCAAAAGCCGAAGCACAAAAAGCAATTCACGATGCTAAACAAAATATAAAGGAGCAAAAACAAAAAGATAAAGAAAATAAAACACAAATGAAAGACCTTGAAAAAGAGGTTAAGAAAAATAAAACCTTACAAGAAAAAGTAAATGATAGAATGAAAGGTGATAATCATTTAGTAGATGCATTAAATAGTGGACAAAACAATTCAAGTATAAAGTTTAATACATCTCAAATAAAGAATAAAAATATGAGAAAAACTAATAATACTACTACTAATAATAATAACAATAATGGCAAGAAATAAATTAGTATGAAAGGAATTTACACAAATGATGAAAGGTTTTATGGGAAGAACACACGCATTATTAAGTATATTGCTGATGTGTCTATGTATGATAATTCCATTAGATATATTCAAAGAAACCTTTTGGCAACTTAAAAATAATGTATTATTGTTTATTGTAGGACTAATTGTAACTGTTGGTGGTGCGTTACTTCCAGACCTAGATAATAGTCAAAGTTCTGCTGGATGTACATTAGGCCCATTAGGGAGTATCTGCACCATTTTTATGCAATCTATAAGTTCTATAATTTGGACATTATATCACGGACGAAATGACAAACCACCAATAAACCAACATAGATATTTTTGGCATACTACTATTGTAGGAATTGGCTTTATATGTTTATTTTGGTTTGGATTACCACAAGAAGATACTACTATAATAAGTACAATAAAAGAATATGGTGATATATTAGGCTTTTTACAAGATAATGTAAGTTTATTATTCTTTATACTAATTATGTTTATGGCTGTGTTATGTGGTAGTGATATGATATTGAATAAGATTATTAAAAAGTTCAATATACCAATAATAGTAAATTATATTATTCCTTTATTAATATTTATATATACATTCACTATAAGTTTTAGTGATTTACGATTATTGGGAATATGTATAGGTTTTGGTTATTTATTCCATTGTATTGAGGATTTCTTTGCAGATACAGGTTGCCCTTTATTGTTTCCTATACCAATAAGAAATCAAGTATGGAGAAGATGTCAT
The DNA here is from genome assembly GCA_036342255.1 of Bacilli bacterium. Classification (GTDB taxonomy): domain Bacteria; phylum Bacillota_I; class Bacilli_A; order RF39; family UBA660; genus RUG11198. The sequence goes on along the minus strand of JAZAUS010000014.1, from coordinate 21,566 downwards.
TTTCCAATAACTTGTCAAACAGGTGGGATAATAAATACAATAATTGACATTGTTGCTTTAGCAATAGATATTTTACTCATTGTCTTTGTATTTATGGGAGGAAATTAAATGAAAAAAGAATTGAATAATATTGTAGAATGGAATTATGATGATGAAGCTGATATTACAATAGGTGAAGTACATATTAGTAAAACAGCAAAAATAATATTAATCATATTGATTGTAGTTTTAATGATTTTAGGTGGTTTAAGTATATATTTTAGACAATATATATTTGATTATATAGCAAATCCTCATATAATTTTAAGTGCTAAAGAAATTGACCTTGAAGTATTTAGTGAGATTAATGCTGAAGATTATATTATCAATAAGGGTGACGGATATACTTATACTATTGAAAACTTAGACAAAGTAAATACTAAAAAATTAGGAAGTTATGTTATTACTTACAAATCTAAAAATTCTGTACAATCATATGAAACACAATTAACCATTAATGTTGTAGATACAACAGCTCCAGAAATAGTATTAACAAAAGATGTTGTTTTATTAACAAGAGGAAAAGAAACAGATAATTTCAAACCAAGAGATTATATTGAATCTGTTACAGATAATTATAGTAAAAAAGAAAATATATTAATTGATTTCACTACAAATATTGATTTTTCATTAGATGAAGTTGAAATTATATATTCTGCAACTGATGAACAAAAGAATGTTGCAACAACTACATTAACACTTGCAATATTTGAATCAGATGAAGAAAAACAAAAAGAAGAAGAAAAACAAAAAGAAGAAGAGGGTACAGAAACAACAGAAGAAACAACTACTGAAGCACCTAGAACTGAAGCACAAACTGAAGCACCTAGAACTGAAGCACAGACTGAAGCTCCACAAACAGAGGCTCAAACAGAAGCACCTACAACTGAAGCTCCAGTTGCAGCAGACCCATATATAAGTGGTGTTCATGATGTATCTATTCAAGTAGGTTCAGACTTTAGTTCAATGGTTAATCAATTAGTAAGTGGTGTTAGTGGTTCAGGTTATGTTTACTGTGACTATTCATCCGTAAATCTTACTGTAGCTGGTACATATCCAGTATATTGGTCATCTGATGATGGAGCATCTGCAACTTGTTATGTATCAGTATATGAGTAAAAAACAATTAAATAATAGACTAACATTCCAATTAGAATGTTGGTCTATTGTTGATTATAAAAAAATTAAATAAGGAGAGCAAAATTATGAACCTACAAGAAGAAAAAAATGCATTATTTGATGAAGATTTCAAGTGTATTACAGAAGATAAACAAGCATTAGTAGATTTTTGTGAAGAATTAACTAACCAATCAAAAATATTGTGTTGTACAAAAAGTGGCAAAATGTATGAATATGTTAGTAATGTATATAATAGTGTAGTGGGGCAACAGAATGAAATGTAGAATATGTAATTGTAATAGTGGTAAATATGTAGTATGTTATAAACATAGAACTACTAAATATAAATATAATTGCAAAATACACGGAAAAACAGACTTTATAGGTAGACAATGTTTGAAATGTTTAGAATTAAAACAACCAGTTTATTCCATTGTTGGTAAAAAAGACAGATTTGGTAAAAGGATTACTAAAAATCACTTTTTATATCCATATTTAGACCGATTAACTAATTATGATATAAATTATCAACAACAATTTCAAAGACGAATATCAAATTGTTCTGGCGTATATGGAATATTTTATAAAAATATTTGCTTATATGTAGGTCAAAGTGTTAATATAACAAATAGGATTGAACAACATAAAAAAGCCTTTAAGGTTGCTCAAAATCATTTAAGAGGTATTAGACTACATAAAAAGAAAATCTATTTAAGTAAAATACAATGTAAGGTAGAATATAAGTATTATGAAATGGCTAAAAATTATAAATTAAGTGATTTAACCTATAAAACCTTATTTGTAATTCCTAAATTAAAAGATGAATTTGAATATAAAGAATTATTAACTTATGCAGAACAATCTATGATAAATACATATAAACCTAAATGTAATCTTATATCAGCACGACCATCTGATATAAATAGGAGGTAAAATATAATGATTTCTATAAGACAAGGTATGTTTGAAACAAATAGTTCTTCTTGTCACGTATTTGTATATGACACAAAAGCATCTGTAACTGCTCCAAAAACTGTCACATTAGTACCTAATAGTGATGATAGTATGCTTAATATATTATTTAATGATTATTATCGTTGGTATCGTCATAGATATGATGACGATGATATGGACAGATTTTTAATGGATTTATTAAGTATTGGAGTAATAGAAGTAAAATGTTCAGACCAAAAAGTAGTAGATTTGTTTGAAAGATTAAAAGATGAAGGTAAAACATATTCTTCTCATAATAAAGAGGGTTTAATTCAAATATTATTTAATGATACTACAAAACTTACTACTATGGAAGATTTTGAAGTTTGTCAAGAATCTGTAGACGAGGAATTTGGCAAAGGATATAAATATTATAGTATAAGATTATCATAAGGAAAGGAAATTAATATGGTTGGACAAAGAGGATATAGAAAACAAGTCTTGAATTGGCTACAAACTGGAAATACAATTACTAATAGACAAGCCTATGAGAAATTTGGTATTATTAGATTATCAGCAATAATATATGATTTAAGAGGAGCTGGATATGACATAAGAACAGTTATTATGGATAATGAAAATCGTGAAGCAAAGTACTATTTAATTATATAGTATATAGTATATAGTAATTAAATAGTATTATTTAAGAAAGGAATTTAACCAATATGAAAATCTCAGATATAGTATCAATTTGTATATTATTAAGTATTATTTTTAGAGCAATATTATTTAAGAAATATAAAGAAAAATGGTGGAAAGCACTTATCCCAGGATATAATAAATACATATATGGAAAGTTATGCGACAAAAAAAGATTAGGTAAGATTAACGCTATTGTAATACCGTTAGTAAAATTCTATTTTTATTTTTGTTTAGGTGTTGAGTTTTGGATAATTGAGAACTATGCAACAAGAGTTCAGATACCTTATAATGACGAAATACAATCAAAAATTATATTATCCGTACCTGAAAGCATTAAAAATATTTCTATATTAACAAAAAATGTATTAATTGTTCTGATGATAATTGCTCTTATTTTTTGGGCTGTAATGATGTATCATTTTACAATAAAGAACAAAAAACCTAAATGGTGGATTATATTATGGGTATTTATTCCAGTTATACCAATCGCTTATTTTGCCTTTAATAACACCATTTATATAGATGGCAAAGTCCGTAAGATTAAAAAGGAAATAAAATATGATTAAAAGTGATTTAGATATATTAGAATTACAAGACCAAGAGGCTGTAAAAAATACATTTTACAGATACCCAAAAATTACACCACATATCGAAAAACAAGAAACACAACTTATAATAAAAACAATAGATGATTTTGTTATATTACAAAAATTAGAAGAAGTTATATTATATATTATTTCTGATTTTAAGTTTTCGCCAGTATGGTTAATTCAACAATGGTATGAAGATTATAATAGAAATGGTTATGATATAATTGAAAAATGGATAAAAGTAGGTATTGTATGGGCAGAAACATCTACTATGGGAGTTTTTATTAGACCAACAAAGTTTTTATTGGATTTAATGCAAATAGATAATCAAACATATATTGATATTCCATTTGGTTTATTAAATCATACTTGTGCAGAAGAACAAATGTGTTTTGATATTATGATGGGTAATCCTAAATCTGAATTATGGAAAGTTATTAGTAGTGAACCTAATTTATTACCTTGTTATCATCCATTACATTTACAAGTGGATAATGATAGAGGTACTACTATTATTAGAGAAGCACTATTTAGTATTAACAGATTTAAGACAGAGGAATTAATTGCTAAAAAGGATAAATTGATACAAGAAATCAAGACTAATAAGCCTTTTACATCAGAATTTAATGATTTTTCATTATTTCCTATAGTTACCTATACAGATAATGGAAAGGTAATCACACAAAAACCAGATGTTGTTATACCTATTCCAAGAGTTAATGGTCAAGCACAAAGTTATTCCATTGAATTAGAATTATCAGCTAAAACAGCAGATAAATACGAACAAATAATGAAAAACTACAAAAATAATATAACATTTGGTAAGTTATTTTATTTATGTGGTAATAGAAGAATTGCTAATCTAGTAACTGAAGCCTATAAATTAGTTGGTGGATTAGGTGCTTGTAAATTATTTATAATACCATATTCAGCACCAGCTCAAAGATTAAGTAATTTCTCAATGGAAGATGAAAATGCTCAAAAGAGAATATTAAAACTGACGGTTAAAAATACAAAGAAAGGAACTTAAACAATATAAATATATTATTATGAGTGAGGAAATAATTAACCAAGAAGAAAAAATTGAAGAAATTGATGAAAAAACTCCTATAATTTTCTATAAAAATCCTATATACTATATATGTATAGTTATTATTATAATTATGTATATATTCAGTAGAAAATACTTCATAACAAGCGTAATTGGTGAATCAATGTATCCAACATTAAAATCTAATCAAATGTTAATTGTAGATAGAAATACAAGTAATATTGATAGGTTTGATATTATTATAATTGACGCTGATGTTCCTCTAATAAAAAGAGTTATTGGCGAACCAAATGATACCATTAAGTATGAAGATAATGCTTTATATGTAAATGGGCAATTACAAACAGATAAATATGGTGTTGGTAATACAGAAGATTTTGAAATCACATTAAAAGATAATGAATATTTTTGTATGGGTGATAATAGAGAAAACTCAAGAGATTCAAGACATTATGGAGCATTTACAATAGATAAGATTAAGGGAAAAGTTATAAAGGAGTGATAATAATATGGCAGAAAAGAAGAAAAAGAAAGAATCGGTAAATATTAATTTACCCAAAGCAAGAGCTTCTCTGAAACGCCAAAAAGAAATGAAACAAATGAAAACCACTAATGAAGATATAATTACAGCTGTTTGTGTAATACTTGGTGTATTATTAATTGTTTTCATTCTTTTAGGTGGTATTAATCAACGAAAAGCGTGGGAATGGTTTAAGAGTTTTGGTCAGAATGTTGGTCAAGCTGTTAGTCAATGGTTTGATGGAGAAGTAATTGCTAATGATGATGGTGTTTATTATGACCCTAATGGTTCATATAGTACAGAAGAAACAAATGATTCAGAGGGTGGTTCTGAAAATAATTCAGAAAATAATTCAGAAAATAACTCTACTGATACAACAAACAATAATACTAATGAAGGAGAAACAGAGCCAACAAACAATAATAGTGATTAAAAGGAAAGGCATAATTAATGAATATTTGGAGCAAATCATTATATGGATTAGGAATATTAGCGATATTAACATTAATAAATATAATAATTTTACGGAAGAAAACTATACCCGTAATATTATTAGATTACGCTTTTTTTACTATATTAACATATAAATTGTTTGGTTATCCTGTATTAATATATTCATTTTTATTTATTGTCTTTATTGGTTTCCTTAAATATAAAAATCATATGGCAGATGGGGCTGATTTTGATTATTCGGATAGAATATTTAGTGTAAGTGCTATTATAAATCAATTACATAAACCTAAAAATTTGGTTATTGGTACAATATTACCAGTAAATCATAATGAAATTAAATATAATATGAAAAAAGTAGAATTAGATAATATAATTCTATCTGGTGGCACACTCATAACTGGTGCTAGTGGTAGTGGTAAGACGACTACTATGAAAACCATTATTAAACAACGAATAATTGATAATCGCCCAGTAGTATTTTTTGATTATAAGGGTGAAGAAGATATATTAGATGATATTCAAAATTATTGTTATGAACTTCATATTCCTTATTATGAATTTAGTGCTAGAGAATGTAGTTTCACTTATGACCCCTTTAAGTATCTAAATGAAACTGGTAAAGTAGAAGCATTAATGAATACAAGAAGATGGTCAACTGATGGTGCTGATGAACATTATAAAACATCAATGCAATTAGCAATCCAAAATCTTGTTAGAGAATATGATAAATATAGAGAAGAACATAATGATAATAGAAATTATATAGTTGGTTTATATGACTTTGCACAATCATATCATCCACAACAAAATGAAAGAGATGGTTTTAATAACTTAATTAAATCATTAGAGATATTATTAACATCTAAAGCAAAAGAATTATTTCAAGATAATCCTAATTTTTCATTTGAAGAAGATGATATATATGTAATATGTTTTAGTTTCACAAGTGCTAATAAGAAATTAGCCAATACAATAAGTTCTTTTGTTTATACAGATATAATGGATAGAGGAACAAGAAAACATTATAAAGATAATTTATTATTATGTATTGACGAGTTTGGTACACTTGAATCTTCTACAATAATTAAAGATTTACTAGAAAAAGGTAGAAGTGGTGGATGTCAAACAGTATTTTCAGTATTAGACATAAATCAAATTGCTATGACTTCAGGTGAACATTTTGTTCACGCTATATTAGGAACAATAAATAATTATGTTATTCACGCAGGAGCAACACAACAAACAGCTGAATTATTAGCTGGAGTACAAAAATATGATAAAGGTTATGATATTATGAACTTGCGTAAGCCTTATAAGGGTAAAAAGCCAACAGCATTATTAATATCAAAATATCCTATTTTAACAAAGAAAAATAATCAAGAAGTATATAGAATTGTACCATATTCAAGGGTATTAAAAATTAAATCAAATATTCAACATTTTGATATAAAAGAGGTTGAAAATAATGCCGAGGATGAGTATAATTATATTCCAGACATTAATACATTAGATTTATCTCAACCTATTCCATTAGAATATATTGATTATTATTTAGAAGATTAAATTCCCTAACCATTAATGGTTGGGGATAATCTGTCAATTAAGTACTATTTAATTATACAAGAACTGATAAACTATTGTTTTATTATGAAACTACCAGTAAAGTAAAACTAAAGAAAGGAAGTTTATTAATATGAAAGTCAAAAAATGTAATAATAAGATTCAAGAGTTTGATAAGTATAAGATTGAAAATGCTATACGAAAAGCTGCTGAAAAGGCAGAGGAAAACATTAAAGACTTTATGGTTAATCGTATTGCTAATAAGGTTGAAGAACAGTTTTTAGAGGAATTATCCGAGAATAAAAATAAGATAATCTCTACTGATGAAATCTGTAAAAAAGTAGAAGATGAACTTATGGCTACTCAATATAAAGAAACTGCTCGACAATATATTACTTATCATTATAATCAACAACAAGAACGATTATATAATTCTGAACTTATTAAACAGTTTCAAAAGAAACTTAACGGTGTAAATATTGAGAACTCTAATGCTAATTTAGATGAAAGGTCGTTTTCTGGAAGAATAAATGAAGCAGCAACAGTATTATTAAAAGATGATGCACTTCATAATATGTCTAAAACACATAGAAATAATCATAATAATAATATTATTTATATTCACGATTTGAATAGTTATTCCTCTGGACAACATAATTGCTTATCATTACCATTAGATGATATGTTCCATAAGAATATTTATACTAAACAAACTGGTTTAAGACCACCTAGAAATGTTAGTACAGCATTACAATTAGTCGCAGTCCATATGCAAGTACAATCCTTGCAAATGTTTGGTGGAGTAAGTGCTACTCATATAGATTGGTCAATGGTGCCATTTGTTAGATATTCATTCTTTAAGCACTTAAAAGATGGATATACTTATAGAGAAAAAGAAATTAAGAGACATAGTGCAAAAATGTTAGCAAATGCTAAAGCAACTGGAAATGAAGAACTTTATAAACTTGTAGAATCACTTTATACTAAAGAATTATTAGAACTTAAAAAGTTTAAGTTTAAGAAACCAAAGGATATAGAAGTTGTTTCTATAGATGATTATAAAGATGACCCTTGTTATGAGTATGCATTAGAAATGACAATGAGAGATGCTAAACAAGGTGCTGAAGGTCTTATTCATAATCTTAATTCATTACAAAGCAGAAGTGGTAATCAACTTCCTTTTTCATCAATTAATTATGGTACTTGTACGCTTACAGAGGGTAGAATGATAACTAATGCTATATTAGATGCTACTTTAGATGGAACTGGACCATTACACGAAACACCTATTTTCCCTTGTGGTATCTTCCAATGGGATAAGAAAATAAATGGTAAGCCAGGTACTCCAAACTATGATTTATATAAGAAATCTTTAGTTTGTACAGCAAAAAGATTTTATCCTAATTATTGTAACGCTAATTGGTCAACTAATGTGGCTATGGTTAAAAGAGATAGAGAAATTAAGAAAAATGTTCTTGAAATTCTTGATGATGAACAATATAATGCATTATTACAATGGATTATTAAAAATCCAGTAGATGCTAAAACAATTAGTTTAACACATAAAAATAAGAAAATAATAGACGTTATTGACGAACCTAATCCTTTTGAAATTAATAGTACAATGGGATGTAGAACTGTTAATCTGGGTGATGCTAACTTTACAGAACATTATTTCAAGAAATATATTGTAGATTATATTACTGATAATAATGAATTACCTAAAGGTGAAATGTATTCATTCATTCAAAAAGATGGTAGAGGTAATATTGCACCAGCAACTATTATTCTTCCTACAATCGCTATGTTGGCAAAAGGTGATATTGGTAATAAGAATATTCAGAGCTTTATGAATAAGTTAGATAAGAAGATTTATGAATGTAAAGATGAACTTATTGAAAGATTTACTCATATTGCTAGTCAACCACCTACATCAGCAACATTTATGTATCAAAATCAGACTATGGCTGGTTATCATCCAACAGAGGGAATTATATCAGCATTAAAACATGGTACATTAGCAATTGGTCAACTTGGATTGGCAGAAACACTTCAAATCCTTATTGGTAAAGACCATACTACTAAAGAGGGTATGGAATTAGCACATAAGATTGAAGCATTATTTAAGAAGAGATGTGCAGAATTTAAGGCTGATACATATAAGATAAATAATACTACATTACATCTTAACTTTGGTGTATATTACACACCAGCTGAATCTCTTTGTCATACAGCATTAAATAAATTTGTGGCAAAATATGGTGTAATTGAAAATGTTTCCGATAAACAATTCTTTACTAATAGTATGCATATTCCAGTATGGCATAATATTACTCCATTTGAAAAGATTGATTTGGAAGCTGAATTAACTGGTTATTCATCAGCTGGTTGCATTACTTATGTTGAATTACAAGCAAGTGCTTATAATAATGTTAAAGCCCTTGAAAAACTTGTAAATTATGCTATGGAAAAAGATATTCCTTATTTCGCATTAAATCCAGTTGTAGATAGTTGTCGTAAATGTGGTTTCTCTGGCGAAATTGAAAAAGAATGTCCTAAGTGTGGTTCAACTGATATACTTCGTTTAAGACGAGTTACTGGATATATTAGTAATGACGCTTTTACAGCTTTTAATGATGGTAAAATTGATGAAGTAAAACATAGAGCAAAACATATTGGTTATAAACCAAATGTAACTTGTGATTGTTAATAATATTGATAGGGTTATACAATTATTGTATAGCCCTATTTTTTTATTCTTTCTTTTTTGCACTATTAAGGATTTTTAATAATTTTTGGGTAGAATGAATTAGTTTGTATTATAAGAAATTTATATATAATAGAAGAAAATGATTTTTTTTCCTATTATATAAGGTATTTATCTGTCATATTATATATAGAAATAAAAAAAATCCTTACATTATATAAGGATTTATAAACGGATTTTATAAAATTTTCTTGATTTTCTATGATTTTACTAATATTTTTTATTATTTTTTAGTGATTTTGTAATTATTTTTTCTAAACACACGAAAAAAAACCTAAAAATCTATTTACAATTTATTTTAGATATTGTAGAATATCATTGAGGATATAAATAAATTAAAAATTATCTTATTTATGGATTTCCTCACGAACAATATTATCATAAGATTTTAGGAAAGTCAATAAAAATTTTTCAAAAATCTAAAAAAGTTTTTTACTAATAACACTACTAATAAAAAGGAGATTAAAGTTATGAAGAACAAGGTTTTTACAATTTTTGCAACAATTTTGATTATGGGTGCTACAGTTTTCACTTCTCTTGATACTAAGGCAGCAAGTGGTGAGTGGCATTATTCCAACGGTGGTTGGTGGTATGAGAACCCAGACGGAACATACGCACAGAATGAGTATGTTGACGGATATTGGCTCAATTCAGCTGGTTGGTATGATAGTGCTTGGAACGGTGCTTGGGATTACAACTCAACTGGTTGGTGGTTTGAAAGTGGTAATTGGTATCCTACAAACCAGTGGCTTAAAATCAATGGTGAGTGGTATTACTTCAAGGATAACGGTTATATGGCTTGTAATGAATGGGTAGGTAATTACTACCTTAAAGCAAGTGGTGCTATGGCTGTTAATGAGTGGGTAGGCGAATACTATGTAGGTAATGACGGTGCTTGGGTACCTAATAAAACCAAGGAAACTAAAAGCCCAACAGTAGAGCAGAAAACTACTGAACAGAAGACTACAGAGCAGAAGACTACAGAGCAGAAGACTACTGAACAGAAAACTACTGAACAGAAAACTACTGAACAGAAGACTACTGAACAGACAACAACAGAAGTAAATACTACTGATACTTCTACAAGTCTTTCAATTGACTGTGACGGTGTTAAGGTTACTATTACTTGGACAGAAACATCTACAACTGTAACTCCTAGTGGTTATACATATATGGATAACGATAATATGGTTAAAAAGGTAGATAGTAACGGTAATATTACATATTATCCAGTAAGTGCTATTGAAAGAGAAACTTATTCAAAATATGTATATAACCCAACAAATAAGATTTGCTATACTTATGCAACAGACGGTATGGTGACAAAAATACACCAAATTTGGTATAATAGTGCAACTAAAAAGGTTGAGTATTGTAACCTTTGGGAAAACAATGTTCCTAAAGAAAATGGTGTGACATACTCTTGGAGTTCTGTAGCAAGTGTTAAATACATTGAGGAAACTATTATGGGTGGTACTTATGACGGTGTTGATGCTATAGATGCTTATGGTAATACATTCACACCAGAAATTGAAAGTCAGTTCCCAACAGTTGAACATTGGGGTAGTTAATAACTCAATATTGTGGGATTATTCCTAAAAGGGTGTATCTTCGGATATGCCCTTTTTTAATTGAGTTTGTGCCAACTATTTATACATAAAGAGAAATTATCCTAACATTTCATTTATTATTGCTATAGCTTCTTCAAATCCGTGTATAAATTCATGTGTAATTTCATCATCCTCTATGGTGTCTTCAGGAAAATATTTATTGTACAATTCTTTTATTATTCTTTTAGATTTATTTGGGCAAGAACTTTTTATTGCCCTTAACTCTTGAAATGTTAGATTACTTCGTTCCAACATTTTTATTTCCTTTCTAAAGATTTGAGTAGAGAAGATTTTAATTTTTTAGCTTTTTTTCTTCTTATAAGTAACTATGGATTTTTACGAACAACTTTTTTACGAACAATATTTTTTAACACTACCATTAAGGTTTTTACAATTTTGGGCAAAAATATAAGAGGGTACGAACAGAAACCCTCTTCAGTTGATTATGCATAAATACTAGTCATAATTTCTTTCCTTTCATAATTGATTTATTTAAGAACATTTTGTTACTTGGTTGTTTTTTACTATGGTATTATTATAAGTTATGTTTTCGGTAAAGTAAATAGATTTTTGAAAAACTTTTTCTCGCAAACCCTTTATTTATAAGGGTTTCCAGACATTTATGTAAACTCGATAGAAGTGTTTTTTCTTTAATGTGAACAAATAATAACAGATGGGATTTTAGTTGTAAATAGATTTTTCAAGTAATTTTAAGTCTCGGTAGACATAACTATTATTTTACGGATGTTATGTAAAATAAAGTCCTATTTAATTATATAAAATAGCCGAAAGCGAGGTATTAATATGTTAGTATACAATGGATTTGAGTTCTATATGGACAACACGGATACTTATACATCAGAATACATAGATGAATATGTAAAGAAAGATTTATCAGAAAGACAAGAAGCCAATTATGGATATAAAGATGGATTTGCTGATATAATAGGTATGAGTATCAATCAAAGATTTATTGATGAGAGAGAAGAATACAAATTGGAGCATATTTTATATGAAACAGATGTAGAAGATTATTTCAGATACTTTCATATAGATTATGATACAATGGAATATGGTGACGATTCTATGCCCACATTATGCACAATAACTATTAAGATAGATATAGATAGTCTGATGGGCAGATAAGCGTTTATTTAGGCTTGTAGGGGGTGATATAGAGGGGAAAACAATACACCTAATAAATTGCATAAAAAATAAATAAGGGAGGATAATAAATGATTGCAATATTTGACAGTAAATATATACTAGAATTAGATAATATGGATAATGCTACAGATGGACTAGTACAAGTAATAAAGCAATTTGGTGGTGACATATGTGGTATATTATTAAATAGTGGGCATAAAATATTAGGAATATTATATAAAGATGAATTTTTAATATCTCCTATAGAAGCTTTTAATATAGATGAAAAATACTTTTTATACATTCCAGAGTATGATGTAATACGAAATATAAATTCATTAGATAGAGGAATGATATTAGAAGATACTGGAGAGGGTAGATTTATCCCATATATTTGTAAAACAGCACGACAACCTATTGAAATATCATAAAAAATAAATTAAAATTAAAGGAGGATATGTGTTATGATAGGTGTGATACATAAAGAAATGATTTTCCAATTTGATGATGTGGCTTCAATTGCAGAACAATTATCAGAATTTGTACAAAGAAAACAAGGTGGAACTGATGGATTTTTAATTTTAGATGGACAACATAGGTTAATTGGAACAGTAAATCGAAATGATTTTGCTATGATTCCAAAGACTATGAAAGAAAATGAAAGATATTATCTATTTGTTCCAGAGAGATTTGCTGGTGTTGAAACATTCCCAACAGAAAAAGGTAGTGAAGTAAACACTAATAAAGGTGGTACATTATATACATTTATGTATATTAGTGGTAAAGAACTTCAATATATAGATATTTTTGGTTTTTAGAAAATAACATAAATAAACACGGAAAGGAAATTATACAATGATAAAACAATGGAAAGATATTAAAGTTGGAGATAAAATGAAAGATGGCTCTATTGTTACACAAATACACAGAACACATCAAGAAGAATGTTGTAAAGTGATATATGATAATGATAGAGAAATGATTTGTGCTTACAGACATATCTTCCTTATAGATGTACATAATTTACCTAGTGCGGGTAAGCAAGAATTAGATGAACATTGTACATATGTTCCAATAGAAGAGAATTATGATATATTCTGTGAGGAAGATTTGTCTTTGGCTGAAAAAATAGTTGTTGAACAGTTTTGTAATAATGAACCTATTGATATTCCAGTTGATTGTATTCAAGATGATGAAGTTGAAATATATGATTTTCATTTTGATACAGTTAAAAGAGTACAAATTAAAAATGTAATTGTTAAAAGTGAACCACAAAAAGTTGATGAAAATACTTATTGGTTAACTTGTAGGGGTATTGAATATCTTATGAAGAAATATAAAGTTGATTTATATTGTAACGATTTGATTATCAATCAGATTATTCCTATGGGAAAATTAGATTGTTTTTGTATATCTACTGATACTGGTAGATATGAAACATAATAATGGAGAAAAATTATGTATAATCCAATTAGTAGAGCATTAAATAAAGATTGTGATATATTCTGTTCTGAAAATAACTTTTATAAAACAGAAATGTGTGACAATATTGATTGTTGTGAGGTAACTTGTTCCTATGTAAATAAAGCAACGGAGTGTAGAGAAGTATTACAAACCTTTACTACATATATTCCAAATCCCACAATATATGATACAAAAGGAAGTATTACTATTAATATAGTAATAAACACAACAAAAGATATATATGAATATAAAGTGTTATATTCTTCATTTTTTGATAATGGGGAAACAGAAGATTTTATTGACTATCTGATAACATATATAAAAGAAACTGATATAGATACTTTTATAAATAAAATATCTGCCTTAGATAAAAAAATAGAATTATACAACTTAAAACAAGTCTTAAATAAGGAGTAAAAAGCCAATGGAACACAGTATTAAAGATAAACTAATATCATATATAGAAAACATAGAAATAAGCACTTATATGGACAATATATACGGTTTTATTGACGATAATCCTTATTGCTATATAAAACTACCCTCAACCTTTGAAAACGCTATAAAAGACGAATTAAGTGCCTCAGAGCTAGATATAAAAGACTATGAGGGTATGTTTATGTATATTGAGTATTATACAGACATAAATAGTTTTTATATTGGTGTTACAGATAAAGATGATACAGATAATATAAAAGACTTAATCAATGATTTCATTCTTGACAATATCAGTAAGGCATTTGCACAAAAATTTGAAATTGATATAGTAAATCCTAAAATTGAAGATTAATTATAGAAAGGAATGGAAATTATGAATTATTATATTTTACATTATGTAAATGGTTATCACATTGTTGTTGTTTCTAAAGAAGATTTATGGGAATTAAATCATAATTTGCTTATGAAAGCATTATGTAGGAGTGAAGATTATCCTACTTATTATCCAACAAATATTATAAATACTGATTATGTATCATTGACAGATATTAAAAAAGACAAAATTAAAGATAACTACTCAACAAAAATTGTATTAGAATACCTTAATGGTAAGTTTGTAAAATATAATGGACATGATTTTGATGATTAAGAGGTAAACAACTATGATACAAATAAGACAAAGTATGTTTGAAACTAATAGTTCTTCCTCACATACATTTATGATACCTAAAAATTCAATTCCTTTAAGAATACCAAGTAGTATTAATTTAAGGAAACAAAATTATCCAGAAGATTCTATTGAAAATAGAATATGCCTTATATATAATTATGCAGAATATTATGGTGATGGTGATAATTTTATTAAATATTTACAATCTAAAGGTGTTGAAGTAGAGGAAATGGACGATAGAATTGAACTTCCTTGTTCACATATATTTAAGAATGAAGCTCAATTAGACAAGTTTTTATTTGGCGAAGATGTAACAGAAACAGTAAAAACTTTTGAGGGTGGTTTCCCAAATAAATATAATAATGTTAATGGTAATCCAGAAGATTATGATGAGATTTATATATCATTTTAGGGGGTAGTTTTTATGTATAGATATGTAGCATTATATAACTATAGAAGTAATCCATCTTATATGGATGATAGTACAATACGAGAAATAAATGAATTATTCAAAACGGATTCAAATATGAACCCTATGATAAATAATGTATTTCACGAATGTGTTGCAAAGCGTTTTTGGGATGATGTTCCAGTTGAATTAGATAAAAAAATTAAGGGTTGGAATTGGTTCTTAAAAGATAATAATTATGGATATGTAGAAATATTATCAGAAGAACCTTTAACACAAGAAGAATTAGATATTATGGCACAAGAAACAGAAGGACAAATTTCAGATGGTTATAATGAAAACCCATTTGAATTTGATGTTAATGGTACTCTTTATGAAATAACATTTGATGTGTATCCAACACAAGAGTTTGCTGAAGCATAAAGGAGATTAATTATGGAAAAATTAACTTGGAGTGAAGCAAAGAAATATTTAATTGATTTTAATAGAAAATATAATCATAAAACAAAAGGTGGACCAGAACATATTTGTGTAATGGTAGCTGTTATTAAGCCAGAATGTTTTGATAAAGAATATACATTAAAAGAAAGAAGTTATGCCTTTAATAATGATAATAAAGCATTTATTGATGGTATGGGTGGATATTCTATATTTGCTGGTAGTTTAGATGGTTCTGACCCTTGTGTTAGATTAGAACAATATGTAGAATATGGTGACTGGGAAGTAGATTATTGTTATATTCAAAAAGAAGATTAAGGAGATTGTATTATGGAATCATCAGTATTATTAAGAAAACTTATTTCAGATGGAAATGATAGTATTAGTGTTTATAGAGCATATCAAGATACTATAAATAGTTCCTATACAACTTTAGCTGAAGCCTTTAATCAATGTGTATTAGATATTAAAATTACAGAGGAAGCTCAATATGATTTTAATTATCTTATGAGAGAAGCTGAAAGACTTACTACATTATTTGGGGAAAAGGTTACAAGAAAAGATTATAGGGATTTATTAGAGGAAATATGCCAAAGATTAGGGGATAAAATCACAGATGTTTGTTGTAAACCAGTATTTACAAAGCCAAGTAAATCAGAATATTGTCCTTTTAATAATGAAGCCTTAGTAGTTTATTGTACTAAACCTATGACTATTGATAGTGCTATTATAAATGATGACGATAGAGAATCATATAAAATAGTTGATGTAAAGATAGAAGATACTCCATATTATAGAGTTTATTGCCATTCTATTGAAAAATTATAGGGGGTATAAAATTATGACATTAGGGGAATTACATAGAAAAAAGCCTATTAAAGATACTCAAATGATTGAAGTAAGAATGGGATTAAGTTCATTTTCTACTTATATTGCAGAAACAGACCAATATGATAAGGTAGATTATTATAGAATAACTATTGATGAAGATGGTGATTATATAAAAGAGGTCGCTGGTGATATTTTTATTAGATGTAAGGTTTTATTAAAAGTGCAACATTCAATGAATATTCAAGGTGAATTTCAAGAAATTAGAAAATATTTTGATTTAGATACTTTAGAAATAATTGAAATAACACCTGAATTAATTATTACTGAATATAGACCAAATGAATTAATTTCTCGTACTGGTCGTATGCCATATAAAGATATTACAGAAAGATAAGAAAAGAGAGGTATATGATTATGACAAAGAAATATTTAGAAACAATTTTACCATTAATTAAGCAATTTGATGATAAGGAACTTATTGAAAACTTGGAATTAGCTTATAAATATTGGGATAATGAAGAAGAATTTCAAGTAGATGGTTATGAAGAAGACCCACTTGGTTTTGCATATGATACTATATCTGACTTACTTTATGGTCAGAATATCAAAGTTGTGGCTTATGATATTACTTTAGATGTTGGTGAAAACACAACAAAACCAAAGAAAATAAAGGATAAGTTTAGTTTTCCTTTATTAGATATATATGAGAAGTCCGATATTACAGACGATGATTTCTTTGTAGTAGAAAATGATACTTTTCATATTAATCCAGATTATGATGATGGACATATAGCAGATAAAATCTCTGATGAAACAGGTTGGTTAGTAATTTCTTTTAAGTATAAAGTAATAATGGAATAAGGAGAAATTGATATGAGATGTTGTATTTGTGGTTGTGAGTTTAATGGTTTTGGTAATAATCCAGACCCTCTTTGTGCTTCTGATGATAATGAAGCTAGATGTTGTGATGATTGTAATTATTCTGTTACTAGTGCTAGAATGATACAATTAAAACAAATAGAAATAAATCTAAATGCTTCAGATGAGGAATTAACTGAATTTTTAGAGGATAAATATATTGTTATATTTTATTCCCATACTTCAACAGCTCCTACTGAATGTATTGTTAATAATGGCAAATTCTTAACTGGTGAAAAAATTGAGGGTGGCCAAGTAGTTAATAAGAAAGTTATGGGTTCTTGGGGTCACTTTTTATTAGATTTAGAAAAAGATAATTATGTAGTTATAGATAAATTTTAATGAGGTTCGTTATGAAATGTTGTATATGTAATAAAGAAATACAAGAATATAGTTATAACCCATTTCCATTATGTTATAAAGAAGATAAAATATCAAAATGTTGTGCTGATTGCACTAATAAAGTATCCGAAGCCCAGAAAATCATACATAAACATCCGTTAATTGACGAATATTTGGTTAATGGTGAACTTATGGTAGATGTCGGTGATACAATTATGATTTTTTATGCAAATAACTCAAATGAGCCTATAAATGCTATAAATGATGGTATCTTTTTACTTGGTACAATAGATAGTATTGATTTAGAATATGGGTTAATATTTGGAGATTGGGGAGCATTTGCTATTGATTTAGAAAAAGACACCTATTGTAAAATAAATGAATGAGGGATAAAAAATGTTTTGGAATAATAGAAATAAAACTGAATATAGAGATATAAATGAAAAAGAAATGTTATTAGTAGATAATGCTTTTGAAGATAGTGGAATTATTAAAAATAATACTGGATTTGAAGTAAAAACCGAACATTGTGAATATATTGGTCAGTTAAATCTTCCTTCAGATTTACAAGTATATATTTATTATATTAAATGTTATAGAGAAGAAACAAATAATGAAGATTATAAAGTACAAGCAAAAGCATTAGAAATATTTGAAAATGCCAGAACAAAACTGGCACATAAACATAATATAGAAAGTAGTTGTCAAACAAATATATTAACTGATACAGAAAAAGAGTTAATATATACTTTCTATTATCATAATGAAGATGCGAAAGGAGAATAATAATGATTTCAATTAGATTTGGTTCATTTGAAACAAATAGTTCTTCTGTTCACGCATTAGTAATACCAAAAGAACAAACTATACGTATACCAAAATCAGTTAATTTATATTATGGTGGTGAATTTGGTTGGGATTTTGAAAAGAGATTTGATACATTACAATATGTATTTGATGCTTGTGTGGATAGAGGACAAGAAGAAGTAGAAAAATTAAGAGAATACCTTAAAAGAAAAGGTGTTGAAGAAATCAACTTTAATGGTAATAGTGACGAAACTTATGCTTGGGGAATTGACCATTCAAGTAAAGTGCCTTTAGATGAATTATTTCATAATGAACATTTATTAGATATGTTTATTTTTGGTGACGAGTCATATATCCAAACTGGTAATGATAATAGTGGTGATTATCCTACAAAAGAAGATTATGACGAAGATTTATATGATGTTTTAATTAAAAGTAATTATTAAAGGGGGTTTCTATATGATTACTCGTTTTGTATATCCAACAATAAGTAGATATTTACAAGAAAGAGGTTTAATGGATAAAGCAAAGCAATTATGTATAACATCAACAACTGATGATGGTAAATGTTGGTTTGGTATAAGAGATGCAATAGAGAATTATTGTGAAGAATATGGTATTACTGTTGATAGTGTCTGTTGGATGATACAAGTCAAACCAGACGATTATGAATATACAAAAATTATTGCTAAAAATATAGATGATTGGGAACGCCAATTTAATGACCTCAATGTTGAATATAAAATAGAATAAAATATAGCCCTTATAAATCGTACTTGATTTATAGGGGTTATTTCTTGATTTTTGAAATCCTATTTAATTATATATAATAGGGAGAAAAAATGTGCAATTATAATGATAAATATTCTTCTTATGATGAAGAATATTGATTTATGTATTATATTATAGTAAACTAACAATATAATTATAGAAAGGAAATTAAGAAATATGTATATATTTGCGTTCTTTTTAATAGTTGCTATATCTCAATGGATAACTAATAAAATATTGAATATAAGTGACGATAATCAAGTGGGATATTCTTATTCTAAAAGAGATAGTCTTATTATATTAGGTTTTTTAGGAGTGGGAGTATTATTACAGATTATTAAGTTAAAAGGTAAGATATTTTGGGTATTATTAGGTATTTATGCTTTTGGTATGCTTTTAACAATGGTTGTTTTGGCTACTATAAAGAAAGTTATTATTGAAAATCAGAGAAAAGAATTACAACAAGTATTTGATATAGTAACACCTTTATTACCTAAAAATACTGAATTAGACTTTAATAATCCACCTTTTGTATTAGGTTATGAAAAACACCAAATAAATAGAATTACTATTACTGTAAATCCTAATACCTTTAAGGAACAAACAGCTGTTAACTTATGTATTTCATTAAATAAGTATTTACCTAATTATGAATGGGTAACAGAGTTTAGATTGCAAGATATGGAATGTGTCTTTGTAGGTACACCATTACCACCACAAGTGGCAAGATATAAGGGTAGTTGGTTAAGACCAGCTGAATTTATACCGATTGGTTTATCTGGTTTAGGAGAGGTATCTTGGACAATAAACTCATATAAGGATATTGGTAGAAGTAATTATATTTATGATGATGGTAAAATTGCTAAAACAGTTGATAGTCCGTCAGCACCACAGGCATTATGTGTAGGTTCTACGGGTGGTGGAAAGGCTATATATGTTAATCAAGAAGTACAATTATATGAAGATAATTCATATACTATTTAATTTAAAAGGAGTACTATATTATGAGATTACAACCTACGGACGAATATGAAATAATAAATACATATAAAGATTATAAATATGCTGTATGGTTTAATGATGTTTTAGGTTATAGATGTGGATATGTAAAAATACCAGAAAATCATCCATTTTATGAACAACCTTTTACGGATATAGATATAGATTCTATAGAACTTACCTTTAGTGGTAGATTAAAAGGATTAGATGGTTGGTTTATTGGTTGGGACCATCATCATATTTGGGATGGTATTGATGAAGAAGGTATTAAAAAAGCCCATTCAGATTTACCTAAAAAGGAATTATATGAACTACTTGAATATGCAAGGTCTATGAGTGGTGCAAATTATAGTTATTATGAAACCATTACTTATGCAAATGGGATAGAAGAAGAATGTCATAGGGTAATTGATGAAATAATTAGTAAAACATAAGGAGAATATTATGAATAAACATATATCAACTCGTTATATTTTAGAAAAAAGCCGACCAATAACACGATTAATGGCTATTGTAGAAGATAATAGTAATAATGGCGATTCGGATAATTTAAGTGAAAGATTAGATGATTACACTAAAAAAGAATTTGCTTTTGCGTGTGCAGTTATCTGTAAAGAATTAGATGTTAATATACCAGATGTATAAAAATATAACAATTACCTCATTTTGAATATTTTTTGTATCAATTTGAGGTAATTTTTTATATAAAAAGTTTGTAACCACTAATGGATATATATAGTACTATAAAATGTTAACAACAATATTATTAATATATATAAATAAGTAAGTTGGCTTATAAAAAAGGAGGTTTTTTATGAACGATATACCAAAGTCAGACCAAGAGTGTTCAGAAAGATTATTTAATTTAATACAAAAAATTTCTGAAATTGAACTTGACAAGTTCAAAATTCGTGCTAAGTTCTTTGAATGGGGTGGTAAAGTTCAAGTAGATATGTATGAAACTTATAATTTTACACCTATTAATCAAG
>JAZAUS010000013.1:0-65077 GCA_036342255.1 Bacilli bacterium | reverse complement strand
CGACACGTTAAAGTCGTGTTTGCCTTTTATTATTTAAAATATACATATGGCTGATATACAATATTTAAATTATGGTGATTAGCAAATAGAATAGTAGGCTTTATTAAATAATTTAGCAAACAATGTACAAAATTATGTACAAAATCAATCCTGGAGTACTAAAAGGAAAGAGAAGTTTATGTCAGCCTACTCAGATTTAATGAACAGAGGAGTATTAGGAGCTTCTAATAGTACTGGTCAATGGATGATAGATGTAAACGGAGACCCTTTACCTTTTGATTCGATGTCTAAAAAAGATAAGGAAATGTATCAAGAAGCTGCTTATTTTATATAGTAGCAAATGGCTTCTCTTCCAACTAAACAAGCAGAAGAAGAAAAAAAGGAAGAAGAAAAAGCTAAACTTGATGTATTTAATAATGCATATTTTACTAAAGGATTTAATACTAAATTAGCTAATGACTGGTTTGGCGGAGCATCTTTCACTACAGCAGAAGATTGGAATCCTTTAGATGAAAGAGGAGAAAACGGATTAAGAGGATTTAAAAACAGAGCAGATAGGTTAGCTTAGTCTTTGTAGAACTATATCGACTCATTGGATGAAAGTAAACTTAATTTTGAAGGTTCTGCATTTAAAAACTTAGCTGATTTTAAAGCAAAAGTAGGAACAGCTATAGAAATATTAAAAACTGATCCTGCTAACGCTAAAGATGCCCTAAACGCTATAGGTTTAAAATTCTCTGATTATTTATATAACGGAGCTAATGATGCGTCTGGATATGTTGATAAGGAGACTGGAAATCCATTAACATATCAATAGGTTGCTGATATTTAGTAGAAAGCACAAGAAGAATAGGATGCTTTAAAAGCAGAAGAAGCAGCTGCTTTACAATAGAAACAAGCTAATGCTAATAAAGGTATTTTATTACCAATTACTGGAATTCATGGAACTGATGCTAGAACTAATCCACAAGGATATGCTGAATATATATCTAAAAATTTAGGAGTCGGATAGCAAGGATTTAATGCTATGAACGGACTTGTTCAAAGTTTATTGGATGAAGCATATTCTAGTAGAGGGCTTACTTCTGATAAGAAAAAACAATTAGGAAATTTATTATATTATATAAGACAAAATAATCCTAACTATCAAGGATTAGGTAATGGACAAAAAACTAATGTTACTCCAGAAGAATTTGAAGAATTAAAAAAGTTTAAAAGTTTTGGAGTAAGTAATATAAATGACATGGTAAGACTGCCATGGAATACATCTGACGGAAGACATACTTATGCTGATAATAAAGGTAATATATATTTTTTAAAACCTACTAACTAGAGAAAATTTAATACTCCTGCTATTAATAGAAGTAAATAGTATTATGATTATAAAAATAACTTTTTAAAATCTAAAAATAATTAGGCTCTTAATACTACTATAGGTAGTAATAACGGCTTAACTGATGATATGAAAGCAGACTTAGCTGCTATGGGCTTAGATTTAGTTAGTGCTGGATCTGCTTTTGCACCTGGATATGGTACTTTGGCTTCTGCAATAACTGGAATAGGTGCAACTTTAACAGGAGCATATGCAGATAGAGCTAGAGGAGAATCTTGGGGTTCTACTTTAGGAACTGCTGGATTCGGATTATCTATGGATATTTTAGGTCTTATTCCTGGAGTTGGAGTTGGAGCAAAAGCTGCTAAAATAGCTAAAGTAGTTGCTAAGGGAGCAAAATGGATAGGTCCTGCTTTAGGCGGATTAGCTGCTATGTCATATGGTCCTGGAGCATTATCTGCTTATAATAAATTTATATCTGGTAAGAAAGATGATATTACAGCAGAGGAACTTAGAGACTTTACATATGCTATTAGAGCTATTGCTGCTGGAGGTATTAGAAAAGCAGGAGCTACTTATTAGGGAAACAGAACCTTGGCTAGGGCTAAGGTAAAAGGCAATGTTGTTGAAACTACTGGAAAACAACCTGCTTCTATTACTACTAAAAATGGATAGGAAATAAAGCTTACTGACGATGAATTTAAAACTTTAAAAAGTAACGCTAGTAGAGAAACTAAAACTAAAACAATTACCGAAGCAGCTAAAAGAGAAAAAATAAATCTAGAAGGAGATGAAATATAGTGGAAAGGATTAAATCCAGCTAAAGGACGATTTAAAACTTCATCAAAATCTTCTAAATTATCTGGACTAAATGAATCTACCGAATCGTCTTAGTTAAAATGGAATACTACTTCTGCTGACTATAAAGGTATTAGACGTTTTAGCAATGAAAATTTATTAAGAGGTTTTACTACAATGTCTACTCCAAGTTCTGGAATTTGGAGAGGAATTAGAAATAGATGGACTGGATAGGATATATTAAATAGAAAAGGAACATACGTTACACCTCAATTAGGTCGATATAATATGTTAGAAGGAGCAGAAATGGGACCTGTTAATCCAGTTTAGACTGGTAAAATTTCTAGATATGTTTCTCCATAGACAACCTAGAGAAATGTAGATTTAAAGGGATTTACTCCATCAAAAACTCCTAAAAACAATACAGCAGCAACAAATGAAAATTTACAAAGTTTTAATGAAGGATTGCCTAGAGAAACTACATATAATAGAGCTGTTATGAGACGTTATAAAGATATTCAAAATGGAAAATTTTCTAAAAAAGATATGAAAATAGACCATTTAGATATAGGAAATGAATCAGTGAAAGTATATAATACTAAAGATTCTAAGGGAAATCCTTTAATCACAATTACTACTTCAAAAGGGGTAAGTAATTTTAAAACTTTAGAAGAAGCAAAAAAACATATAGCTAATATTGTTAAAGAATAGAGACATAATATATCTAAAGGAAAAATAAATAAATCTAATATGAAAGAATTAGGAAAAACCCTTTAGAAACTTAAAGCTAAAGGTTGGCTTAAACAAGGTGGAACTATAGATAAACAAAGAATACAACGATATAAAGAATATATAACTAAATGAAAATAAGACCTAGAAATATTCCAAAATTTCAGCCTGGAGGGTCTTTTAATTTAAGCGAATGGATAAAATAGAATCCAGAATACTTTAAATGGTATTCTTCTATTTATCCAAATGCTTAGACTTTACAAGGAAGCCCTCTTAAACAAAGAAATGATTTATGGAATAAAAATCAATTAAGTTCTTCTCATTATACAACTGATGATTTGTAGAGAAGTGCCTATAATAATTATTTATATACAAATGATTACGATGCTCGTTCAGAGGATTTAATTAAATGGGGAGAATCTTAGAAAGATTTTGGAACTATTTCTGATCGAGATTTCGTAAATAGATATAATGAACTAGCAAAAGGTATTAGAGATGTAAGAGAAGCTCCTCAAACATATAATACTCCTGGATATAGAAAAACTAATTAGGACTTCAGAGGAATGTTCTACAATAGAAGTAGACAAGGAACTAATACTCCTTTGTATACTATTGGATATCAGGATAACATTGAAGATATAGAAGGAACTTCTACTTGGCAACGTAGAATGGATAGATACGAAAAGCCATTTAATGAAGATACTCCTGAAGGTTAGAGAAATAGAACTTTTTATATTACTAGACCTGACGGAACTAAAATAAAAGTTTATAAAAAACAAAACGGAGATATAGGGCTTTTTAATGATCCTGATGATCCAGAAAGTCCTAAAGATCCAGTTAATCCTTAGAATCCAGAAAATCCAAATGAACCACAGGATCCTAATAAACAAACTTAGGTTCCTGCTGGACATTAGAATACTTATGGATTCGATTGGGGAAAAATAAACGAAGGATTACAAAAAGTTCTTGGAAATCCTAATTTATATGCAATAGGAAGACTTGCTGGAAATCTTATAAATAACGAAAGAGTTTATGATGAATAGTTGAAAGGAATAAAACCTGTTCTTAGATAGACTTATAATACTCATAGACAAGTAGTTGGAGATGAAGCTACAAAACAAGCATATTATAGAAGAGCTGCTTAGGGATAGACTGCAGCAGCTAGACCTTTTACCTCTGATGCTGATAGGCAAATGGCTTATCAAATGGAAGCTAAAAGAGCTGCTGATGAGTTAAGAGCATAGGGAGACTTAGCCGACAATCAAGAAATTCGTAGAACTTCTGATGAATCTAATCAACATTAGTGGGCTAATACTCAACGTGCTACTGAAGTAGCTAATGCTAATATAGCTTCTATGAACTAGGCTAATGCTCTAAGGCATAATCTTCTTTCTTAGAAACATTCAGCATAGTGGTCTTCCATTGATAATTATCTTAAAGAAATTGAATATCGTAAAAGATAGCAATTAGCAGAAGACTAGTCTATAGAAGATTAGTTATATATGCTTGGATAGGAAGATTTTCAATATACCCCTGAATATAGTGCAGCATATAAAAAATATAATGATATTTTAGAAAAACATAAGAAAACTGATGGATCATATGATTTAAATGATCCAGAGGTTATTAAAGCTAGAGGAGAATTTCAAAATTTATTAAAAGATTTTAAAAGAAGACAACTATTAGACTATCAAAATTATAGAAGAAGAAGAAATTTAATTAACTTCGGAAAGTCTGGAACTAAAATATCTTATAAGAGTAAAGATGACTTATTATATAAATCAGCAAGAGATGTTGTTGAACATTTCAGAAAAATGACTAAGTTATCTTCTGATGCTCTAAATAGAAAAACTCCTAAAATAGAAAAACTTACATCACATCCTAAAGGAAGTACAAAGAAATATCAACAGGGTGGTGTTGCTCCATTTACTGTGTATACTCCAGTATCTCTTGGTGGCGAAAGAGCGATGTCTACACAAACAGATGCTTCTGGTCTTCAAGGTTCTAAAAGTGGTTCTGGAACTAGTAAATCTAAGGGTAGTGATACCTTAGATATGGTTAAAACTTTATTTAAAGAAGTAATTGGAAAAGGACTTCCATCAGACGTTAATAGTTTATATATGTCGATGCAAAATTTATTGAATAGAGCACAAGCTTTCGGAACAGAACTTTCTACTGAAGATATTGCTAGTATGTACTTATCACAAATGTAGCAATTAAACAATATACAATATTTAAAATCTTATTATGATAATGCTGAAAAAAATGCAATTTAGAATGATGCTATGAATGAAATTGCAGTTAATTTCGCTGGAAAAATAGCTTGTTAGAATGAAACCGGAGAAATTGAATATGCAGACAGTATTAAAGATGCTCGAGAAAAAGGAATTACTCCGTTAACTAATGGTTATCTTCTTTAGTTAAGAGCTAAAATTCCAAAGTTTGCTGGGAGAAGTGATCTAGATTAGGTTGTAGCTAATGGTATTGGAATGACTAAGATTGCAGAATTCTTAAAAGGACAACTTCCTGCTTTAGGTGAATCTACAAATAAAAATTTAATGGATGGATATACCAATAAAGAAGCTAAAGATATTAAGCAAGGAATGGAATTATTAATGAATGCTCCTAGTGGGGATTATAAATATACTATGTCGAAAATGACTAAAGACTAGTAGGAACAAGCAAAAAAGGCTATCTCATATTTAGCTGGAATATTACCTACTAATATGAAAGCTGTTCTTGATGCTAGAGCTGAAATGGGTGGTAAATCAACAGCAGAATTAATAGGCTCATTAGTAACTTCTGGAATGGATTAGTATAATGAATCATCTATACAATTTGATGCTGTTACTGGAAAAGCTGCTAAAGATTCTGACGGAAAAAGTAAAGGAAGTAGTACTGATAGTTCTAAAGCTACTTTTAATGATATGATTTAGAGAGGAGAGATAGGAATTCCTAGAGAATTTTCATTAATTACTAAAAATGAGAATACTAAATTATATTCATTAGATTCTAGATATATTTCTTAGTTACCTAATGTAACTTCTGATATGAGTATTGATAGAATGTTAGCTGAAAGTGAAATAGGAAAAATACTTGATAGTAGATTAGGAATTACATTTGGCGATTAGGTGATTAATCCAGAAAACTTAAAAGATATTATGTTCTCAGTAGGAGGAGGAGCTACTGTTGTAACTCTTCCTTGTAAATATGAAAACGGGCATAAAGTTGTTAATTTTAATATTAAGGATTCTTTTGATGAAGCAATAAAAGAAGCTTCCAAGACTACTCCTATAGATTGGACAAGTGATTTATTTAAAAAGAATTTAGCTTCTATTTTAAAATAGAAAGGATTAGATTCTTTATTAACTGGAAATATGGAATTAGATCCATCTATGCTCGGACAATTTATGGTAGTAGAAGCTTATAGTACAGATAGAGTTAAATTTAATAAAAATTCTAAATATATAGAAAAAGTATCTAATCCTGATAAAGCACTAGAGGATAGAATAAATAACGCTTTAAGTATAAAAGGATTGGATGGAAAAGTATAGAAATATGGAGTAGATATTAATGATTGGGGATTAGGATTCTTATTTGAAGGAGGATGGGATGATATTTATCACGCAAATGTATTCATTCCTTTAAATAATGATCCGTTATCAGCTCAAATTGGAAATGATACTTTAAAAAGAGATGATGCAAGAGAATTAGCTTCTGAATATTAGAATTATTAGAAGTTAGTTACAGCTAAAACTGCTAATTCAAATTAGTTATGAAATAGAATGATTGGATAGTTGCTTCTTTGAATAATCCTGATTTTACAGCAACTGATTTTAAAAATATATTAGATTTATCCTTAGATAATACATAGTTATTATCTAAGGATGAATATTTAAAAAGTTCTTTTATCACTAATAATCCAATGTTTCAAGATAACAACGGAGAATTTAGTAAATAGAAATTTAATGATTATTATAATAAACAATTAGAGAAATTTAATAACTTTTCATCAGAAAGTCTTATTGATAATTATTAGTATGGATTTTGGGATACATCTAGAAAATCTTTAAAAAATAATGTTGTTGAACCTAAAATAGGAGTAGATTTAGTTTTAAATGCAGAACACACTTCTAAAGGAGTCACAGGACAAGGTTTAATAGGAGAAAAAACTAAAACTGCTGAAGAACTAGCTCAATCTAATAAAATCTTTGATTATTCTGAAGGTAAGTTTACAGATGAATCTCCAGAAGATAGTTCTTTATTTAGAAATCCTATTAAATTTGTAAAAAATTTATTTTCTGAGCCTTTAGTAATTGCTCAATATGAAGAAGATGGAGTTCATGTTGATCCTATAACAAATTAGTTAGTATAGCATTATAAAGGAGAAAATAAGATAGGAAATAATGGACAATATTATTATGAAACTTTAGGAGGACGTTCTTTAATTGGTAAACGTGTTTTATCTATAGGAGACATATTAACTCCTGAAGATTCAGCTTTAAATAAATTTGATTTCTTTGATTCTGATGATATTTAGAAATCTGCTGGAGGAGTTATTGCTAAAAACTTAGCTTTAGTTGCTCCTATGATATTTCTTGGGCCAGAAGCATCGTTATTATATAATGGATTTTTTGTAACAAAAGAATTGGCCAAATCTTTACCAATGTTATATCAAATGACAGGTTTACTTACTGGAAATACTAAGGATAGTGAAACCTTAAATACATTAGCCGCTTGGGGATAGAAATTTACTTCTGGAACATCTGAATATTCAAGAGAAAAAACTTTTTCGTTTGAAAATTTTGGAAATTTAATTTCAGATGTTGCTATGTAGTGGGGACAACAAAGAGCTATTGCTGAAAGTATAAGTAGACTTGGAAATGGAGGAAAAGATTTAGTTAATGCTGTAAAAGCAAAAGCTGCTTTAGAATATGAAAAATAGGGAAAAAATATATTAGCAAATATTGATAAGGGAGTAATTGAATCAAGTTAGGGATTACGTTATCTTGGAATAGATAAGGCTGATGATTTTGCTTCTATGATGGTTGACGACAAATGGCTTAATACTTTAGTTGGATAGACTGCAATGAATAAATATATGCCTACAGCTAGAAAAGCTTTTGAAAATAGATTAAGATTAGGTCAGGATTTATCACTTGCTTATATGGCTATAATTTCTAATACTGATGTTTATGAAACAGCACTTTAGCATGGAGCTACTAAAAAAGAAGCAGCAGGTGTTGCATTAGGTTCAACATTAGGAATGTTTGCAGTTGATAAATATTTAGGATTAGGGGAAATGTTTTTTAATGATAAAGATCAAGCTAAAATATTCAGACAAGCTTTCAAAGACTTTAAAAATAAAGAACTTAATCCTATAATTTAGGCTATGGCAAAAGCTCCTGAATCTACATCTAAATCTTTAAATTTTATACAAAAGGGAATAGAGTCCTCTAAAAAATTTCTGAAAGATTATCATACCGGAATAAAAGAATAGACATTAGGATTTTTCGGAAAATCTATAGGTGAAGGTTTAGAAGAAGTATCAGAAGAACTTGTTACAGATTTAGTAAAATCATTATATTAGTTAGGCGGACAATTTGGATATTTCTCTTAGAAAGACATAGGTGCTTGGGAGAATATGGGAGATAGATATTTAATGTCCTTACTTGGAGGAGCTATTGGTGGAGGATTGTTTTATGGAATTGATGCTATAAAACATCCGAAAACTAAAGCAGATAAAAATTCTCGTGATGAATTTTTATACTTTGTACGAAATGGAGAACTTTAGTCTTTATTAGAAGAAGGTGAAAAAATGCACAAAAAAGGAGAGTGGGGAAGTACTACATTATCAATGAATACTTCAGAAGATCCTGATACACAATAGAAAACCTTTTTAACTAAGAAAGATAATGAAGAATCTCAAAATGACTTTATATGGAAATCTGTAAGACAATCTTTATTACAGATGGATAATATTATAAATGGAAATCAACTAAATATTTCGGATGATAAACTTTTTGAAAGAATGTTATTATCTGATGAAAAATTAATGAATTTAGAAGACAGTGAATCTTTAAAAGAAGCTGCTTATATGTCTGGATATTTTAAAGAATATCAAAGAATTGTTTAGGATATATATGAAAACGAAGTAGCTATAGAAGAGTTAAATAAAAATACATCTGATGAAGAAAAAAGAAATCCTGATAGTTAGTATCATAAAAAATTATTAGAATTATAGAACAATAGAGAAAAATTAAATCAAAGAAAAGAAGAATTTCACGGAGAAGGATCTAGATATTATCTTAGAAAATCTTTATTTGCTATGAATCCAAATATAAGCGGATTACTTCTTCCAATTAATTATAATCGTTATGTCAGATTAGTTTATTAGAAAAATCCTTAGGATTTAACTCAAGCTGAAAAAGAAGAATCTGAAAAAGATTGGAAAGAATATAAGGAGAATTCTAGAAATTTAGATTTAACTTAGGCTTTTGAATTATTTGATTCTACTGAAAATAAAATGATGTCTACGTTATCAGATATAAATGAAGATGACGTAAAAAAATGGAAAGAAATATTTGATAAATTAGCAAAATATAAAATAGTAGAAAATAGTAATGATATTCGATTAAGAGATATTACTCCTGAAGAAAAAGAAGTTTTACTTAAGGAGTTAGGAGTTGTTAAAACTGATGAATATGACAAACCTTGGAAAAGTGATCCTAGTAAGTCAAATAAAGCATTTGGTTTATATCTTAATGAAGATTCACATAATTTCTTTGAACTTGTAAAAGATGATGAAGATAAAATGTGGAGTATTCATTTTAAAACAGACAGTCCTACATCTTTAAATGAACGTTAGAAATAGAGATTATTTCAAGCTGCTTCTTTATTAATTCCAGAAGGAGATATTTTATCTACTAGAGGAGCTATAACTCAAGGAGGAATTGCTGGATTAAATAGATTTAGAACTTTAGGATTTGAAAAATCTGGAGAAAGAACTATTAAGAGAAGAAGTCCTTATTTTAAATCTATGACAGATGAAGAACTTGATATTGAAATAGAAAGATATAATAAAATTCTTGCTGAGTCATCCGATAATAAATTAGATAAATATATTTATGAACAAATAGAAAATTTAAATTAGGAAATAAATAGGAGAAATTCTAATTTAAAAGAAGATGAACAAGATAAAGTTAAAGAAGAAGTATCTTTATCTGAATATACTAAAAGTGATACTGGAGATGAATCTTTATTATCTGATGTCATAATTCCAGAATGGACTAAATCTCCTATAGGAGAATCTGATGAAGAATATGAACATAGAAATAAAAAATATGATGGAGAAACAGATTAGTAGTTTAATCTAAGAACAAAAAGAAGATAGGCTCTTATTGCTTAGCAAATTAATAGAGATAATAAGAAGCTTTTAGAAGAAATCAATGCAATTACATCTGTTATAGATACAAATACATATCGTTATTTAATGGCTCAATTAGGAGAAAGAAGTAAAGATATTATTAAACATAATTTCTATAAATGGATGGAACAAGTTTCTGATATTTCAGATATTATAAAAGGATTAAACGATGATTTATCTAATACAGATTAGATTTGGGATTAGATATCTGAAAAAATTAGATCTAAATTAGAAGAATCTGCTAAAAATCAGGGAGATACAGCATTAGGAATTACTGACAATATTTTATATAATGAAAATGGATTTTCTACTGTATAGTTAGTCTTAAATTGGTTATATAATTTATCAAACGGAGAATAGCTAGATGTAGATGACGTAATTTATGAAGGATTAGCTATAAATGAAGCTAATATATTAGTTGATAAAGTTAATATTTAGAATGCTATTGCTACAGGAGATTCTGTAACTTTATCTTAGGACTACTCTGAACATAAAGAAGGAGATGAAATATCTGATCCTAAAGAATTAATAAATATTTTACAAGAGATTGATTCTCAAATAAATCCTAATCAAATAATAGCTTATAGTTATGATTTTCTTGAAAAAACTATTAAAGATGAATAGAATAAATATAAGAAGGAATTTGATTAGATTATAGATTCTATTAAAAGAGATGGATTTTATTCTTAGTTAGAACCATTAAAAAAGAAACTTTCTAAAGATTTAAATCCAACTATTAAACTGTTAAAATCTTTGGTAACTAATTTAGGTGAAGATTTTTCAGGAATTGAAGAAACTCTTTAGACTATATAGGATAATTTTGATGAATTAAATTCAATAAATGATTTTTAGTTAAATGATAATCAAATAAAAATTTTAGAAGAAGCTCAAAAATATATACAATTAGCACAAGCTATAATTATAGCTGCTTCTGAAGAAGATGGATATAATAATCCTCTTCCTTATAATAAAACTATTAATGAATGGCTTCGTACACATAGAGATCAAATTAAGGAAGAATTTAAAGAACTTATAGAACTTGATTATGATATTGCTCAAGTATATAAATAGAGTTTAGATAAATATCTTGGAGAAATTGATGTGTGGATTCGAAGAGCTAGAAACAATCAGGTAAATAAAGTAAAAATGTTTACTGAATTTGATACTAAGTTTGAAAAAATAAAAGAAGACTTTTTTAGTAAAAATTTACCACATTTTGAATTACCAGATGGAACAAATTTACTTGATGGATTTGTTGATAAAGGAAATAGTTTTGAGAATGTATTAGAATATGAAAGATGTCTTTATAGGAATACTCAAAAAGCATTAAAAAGAGGAATTTCTCGTTCTGATTTATTTAAAGTAATTTCTAAAATTATAGACTTAAATAAAGCAGTTACTCAAAAAATATCTAAATTAGATTTAAATCTAGAAAGTTTAACTGATTATGATAAGTTTGTATATATAATAGCTACAATGTCTTATAATCCTGATAATTTCTATTAGGATTATAAAAAATTTATTGAAGAAAATAAGGGAGATGAAAATAAGAAAGGTATTGCTCCTTTATCTATGCAAAAACATGTTATGAGAATTAAAAAAGCTCAAGAAAATAATATGGATTTTGTAAATAGTATGTTAGAAATATTTAAAGAAGAAACAAAATCTAAAAATCCAATTCTATATAATGCTACAATTGTTACTGGAATTGGAGGTAGTGGAAAAACATCTGTTGTAGCAAAAGGAATTATTAAAAAGGGAGCATGGGTATCTGGTCCAACTTCTACTTAGGTTGATCAACTAAAGAAATTAGGAGAAGTAGAAGGAAAATCTAAAGAAGATTTAATGAGAATAGTTCTTGAAAATCAATATGGACAATTTTATTCAGATTTAACTAATCTTAAAAAAGCAGAATTATTAAAACATGTTGATAATAAAAGTGGAGATAATGTAGATGTTTCTGGACTAAATGTTCCAATTACAAAAGATGCTCCTCAACAGTTAGTAATCGATGAAATAACTTTATTTTCAAACGCAGAAATTTAGGCTATTTGTAATTGGGCTAAGAAAAATAACGTTTCTTTATTATTTATCGGAGATGAAAATCAAAATGGAGATTCTAGGGAAGGAGTTAATATTTCTAGAGAGAATACAATAGCTTTTAGAGCACCTAAATTATCTATATCTTTGCGTGATGCAAATATTTGGAAGTACTAGAATTAGAAAATATTAAGTTTTTTGGAGGATAATCTAAGAGATACTGATAAATCAAATGAAACAGAAGCTTATAGAAAGTTTTTAATAAATGAAGAATTTAAAAGATTCAGATTGAGACATCATTCTAAAAGTGTTACAGGAGATTAGATTGTTACTTCTATAAGTGATGATTAGATTAAAAAACTTAATGGATCCGTTTTATATATAGGAAGTGAAACTGACGAAACATTTAGAAAATTAAAAGAATAGGGAAAAGTCACAAAAGCAGAATCTTTAGAAACTATTCAGGGACAAGAATCTGATTATGTCATTTCTAATGTTGATATTACTAAATTCAATAAAGATGATCCGTTTGAAGTTCTTGACTTTATGAGAAAATTATATACTATTATTACTAGAAGTAGAAAGGGGTCTTTGATTATAGATAATGGATTAACTTCAATAATAGGTAATTCCGAAGATCAATCTTATTCTACAGATGTAGTTCAATTTAATTAGGAATCTATTGATAATTTTATAAATGCGGAATTAGAACGATTAAATAATTTGCAACTAAATCCTGAAGTTGAAGAAGAAAATAATAGTGAAGAAATATAGAAAGCTAATCCAAAAGAAGCAATCAACGTAGAAAGTGGAATAAAAAATCCTTTAAATAAACCTCTTGATGAATCGGAAAATAGAGAAAAAGAAGTTAAAAGGAAAGAATCTATTCCAGTAACAGGAACACTTCCAATACATACTTATACTAATTTTAATGTTTTAGGAGTATAGACAGATAATGATGGTACTTGGATTGCTGGACAAAAGAGAGATGTAGGAATATTTTTAAATGAAAATACTAATGATCCTAAAAAGAAAGATGAATTAGTAGACTTATACATGCATTTAAAAAGTAATATCTTAAATAATGATGGAT
Organism: Bacilli bacterium; assembly: GCA_036342255.1. Classification (GTDB taxonomy): domain Bacteria; phylum Bacillota_I; class Bacilli_A; order RF39; family UBA660; genus RUG11198. Next base: position 51,658 of record JAZAUS010000013.1, on the reverse strand, counting down.
TTGATAACTTACCTATTGATGTTAAAATTGCTATTAAGGATGAATAGAATTTAAAAAATGCTAGATATTATGTAGTAAGAGAAAAATATAATCCTTCAATACATAAATTTGTAACTATAGAGTAGAATTAGAAACCTCCTAAAGATGATACAATCTATACCTTACAAATGAGATTTGATGTCGATGGTTAGGAACATATAATAACTTTAGGATTTGTAGCAGATCCTAATAACTTCCATTAGGAAATTACTAAAGAACAATTATAGAGAAATTTAGATAAGGATCCGTCAAATACTTCTTTAGAATCATTAATCAATAATATAGATGCAGAAGTAGAAGCTTATAAAACTTGGTTGAATAATATTGATTCAACTACAAATGAAATAGAAATAAATACTCCTTATTTTGAAGGATTTAATGGATTAAGAAGAGTTAAACACACTATAGAAAATTCTGAATCTGGAGAAGAAATAACAATTCCTGGTAAATTTAGGTTAGAAGAAGTAAATAGTCATAAATCTCTTTATAGATTTCTTACTAAATATTATGTTACTAGTCCAATCTATACACAAATGCCAAGTGATTCAGATACTAATGAAAAAAATATTGGAAAACCTTTTATTTTAGTAAGTAGTGTAAGAAGATTTAGTCCAGATGAACTTTTAAATGAGTGGGATGATTAGCAAAAAGATCCAGACAGACCAATTAAAGTAAGGAAAATATTTCTAGATTCAGCAGGTGTAAGTTTTGAATCTTTATTTAATGATAAGTATAAAAGTTCTTTTAATGTTGATACTGTAAATGATAAGAAATTTACATTTCCATTTGACTTAATACCAATGGGAGTAAGAATGTATACAGCCTTATGGAATTTTAGAGCTAATTTATATAATCTAGTAGAACCTTTAAAATAGAAATATAAAAATCTTGATGAATTAATTAAAATAGTTAAAGAAGAAGATAGACTATATTAGTTAGCTAACGCTGAAAAAAATACTGGAAAAGAAGAAGAGGAAAAAGAAAATATTACTAAAGAAGAATTTAAAACATGGTTAAATTCTAATGAAGATAAAATTTAGGAAAATTTAACAAAAGAACAAATATTTGAATTTAGAGAATTTAATGATAGTATTAAGAGTCCTATAAAATTAGGATGGAATCAAACAACAGGAGCTTATGTTAGAAAACTAAGTGATGGAAAAAATGGAATATATATAAATCCAGACTTAGCTATTCAATATTTAACTACAGTTGAAAATTTATTTAAAGAAGTTTTAGATAAAATATTACCAAATTTAGAAAGTGCTGGTCTAGATGTTAGAAAACTAACAAACTATAAGGTTTCAGATGAAGACTGGAAAAAAGAGGAAGATAACTGGGTTAAAAAGGCTAGACGTGGTAAAATGATAATAAAACTCCAGGATGGAGATAATTACGTAGAAGTAAATGTAGCTAAAGCCGATTTATTAAAAGCTATTCCATTATCTGTAGTGCAAATAGTTAAAAATATTTAGGCTACATCCAGAATGTCTAATCCTTCTGAAAAGTTTAAAGATTATACTACAAATAAGGATAATAATTATGCCTTTCAGATAGAAACTGTTAGTGGAGAAACAGAATTTATAGATTATCTAAAAATATTAGAAGGTGGATTAGGTAATTTAGTAAATGCAGATTCGAATGAAGAATTGATTCCTGGAGTATTTAAAGGGGCTACTAAACCAGACGGTACTGTTGTTAATGATAAAGTAAGAGATAGACGATTAATTAATTTGTTTAACATTGCTTTTCATGGAAGTACTTATACTGGAGAAGCTAATGATTTTCTTAAAAATAATCCTGATCACGCAGATTTTGCTTTATTCCCTTATGGATTTTTTGTTGATCCAATTTTAGGACAAAGAATGGATACTAATGGAGAAAGATATAGACCTATAATTATTAGTGGAAAATATTATTTAACTGATGTTGTTCCAACTTCTCCTAAAGTTTATTTTACAATAGAACCTAAAACTGTTAAAAAGGAGGAAGTTGAAGTTCAGTAGGATGATGAAGAAGATCCGATTAAAAAACAACTTCAAGGTATTGTTCCATCTAATTTAATAGAAAATTGTGAAACAATAGGGGAAATAGAAGAGACTATAAATGAAGAATTAGAAAATAGGCTTTCAAAAGTAATAAATAATACTGATACTACAGATATTGATACTTTCTTAAACAGTTATTATAAAATAGAAATAAGTTTCGGAAAAGTTCATTTCTTTAAAGTTTCTGATATAGATAAAATTTATGGGAAAAACTTAAGATTTGAAATAGAAGGAACTACAAAATATATAGTTATAGATGATATTAGACATAATATGGATATAAAAGATAATAAAATAACTTTTGAAGCAAAAGTAAATGAAGAAAAAGGTACGCTTAATTTATTAGCGGTAAAAGATTATCTTGAACAAAATTATCCTGAAACTTTAGAAAAATATAATGAAATAACTAAAGGATAGAAAATGTCAAATGAGTATGATGAAATTAATTTCATTAAAAAGATTAATAATTTAATAAATAAACTTAATATAAATTCTTCTGATCTTGATGAATTAGATTTAATAGATTAGTTAGAATAGATTAAAGACAATCCTTATTGTATATTATCATGAGTAAAAGAATATGTATAATTAATAATTATTCAAATTAGGAGATTAGAATCCCTGTAGAAAGGGATTCTAATCCTTCTATAGATACATTAGTAGAGATAATTACTAATAAATATAATAGAGATAATTCTGGAAATATTAAGTTTTCTTTATCTAAAAATTTAAGTACAAATCCTAGTGAGTTTGAGGAAAGTATAAACAAATTTATAGAAAAGGTAGTTGAAGATTTAGAGGAACAAAAAATTAATTTTAAAAAAGACGAACTTATATCAAAGTTGTAGTCTTATTATTTAACTAGTACAATTACTGTAAATGAAGATTCTGAAAACGAGGCAGAACTTCCAGAATCTAAAGTAATATCTATAGAAGAACAAAAAGCATTGGAATTAGATGATGCTTTAGACGAATTATTTAATGATAATTATGCAATAAAATCTCATTTTTTACAAGAATTTAAACATTAGTTAAAAGATAAAACTATAATTCATATTGATGAAACTGTTAAGAAAAGTAGAATTGTATATGATACAGCTACTTTAAATTAGTCTATTACAGAATTTATGAATTAGTTATATAGATAGATTGTAGGATATATGTAGGAAAATAATATATCTCTACCTAAAGATGTAACTAATATGTTTATTTAGGAAGGTAAAAGTAATAGACAATATAGAATAAATCCTGGATACATCGATGTGTTAAATACATTTTATAACTATTGTATAAATAATACTAACTATTAGGATATATTAGAGGCAGATTTTCACAATAAAATATTAGGTAATAACCAAAAAAATAATTTATTAGAAGCTGTTCAAGCATATGTAGGAATAATGTATTTTGATAGAATATTAAAATAGACATTACCTAAATATATATATATTAATGATGATTTACCATCTCCTATAAGTTATACTAGAGATGGGGAAGTTTAGTATAAATATAATATCAATAGAAAAAATATTAATTTAAAAAGCGGATGGCATTCAGAAATAAGTGATGGAATAGCAGAGATGGGTAATTTCTCTGTAATGGCTATTGAGACCGTTCCTTTAAGAAATAAATATGGGTATTTAACTAAATAGGATTTTATAATTTCATTTATGAAATTAAAAAATCTTGTTTAGAGCATAAGTGATAAAACAAGTTCTTTATATAGAGCTCAACAACTATTAAAGACTAATCCAGTAGAAGCATGGAAAATAATTCTTGAATATGTAAAGAACGCTGATAAACAAGCATTAGATGGTAAAATAGATGCAAAAGTACGTTTAATGGAAAGGTCTATTAAAAATCATAAAATATCTGATAACGATTGGAATGTATATGTTTCGGTTTATGATTATATTTTTGATAAAGGATTTTATACAGATGAATCTGGAAAGCGTATTTTAACAAAACCTGGAGTATATTATATAGAACAAGATTTTCTTAAATCAAAAGGTGTAACTGATAATTATTCTATTACTCAAGCTATTTTTGGAACTTTAAATTCAACTCAAGATCTTAATTATTATGTCTTTCGTTATGACTAGAATAAAGAAGAATGGGTTGGAGAAGAAAAATCTAAATATTATGCTGATCAAAACAGATTCTAGATAAAATATTCTATTAATAAAAATAGTAAAAATGTAGCGTCTGCTGGAGAAACTTTACATTCATATGATTTTAATTTTGGGGAAAATATTTCTTTTAAAGTTGGAAATAATAAAATTTTAATAAAATCTAAAGGAGACAAAGTAGATGGAATATTTAATATATCTGATTCTACAAAGTCATTTGAAATATTCTTTAATGGAACTCAAATAGATTTTAATTAGTATTTTTCATAGCAATTAAACGATATAATGTATCCTTCTAAGAGAAATAAATTAATACATCAAGGATTAGATGGAAAAGATTTAGAGTTTATGTTGTTATTAAAAACTTTTGATAATTTATTTGGAACTAATTACTCTACTAATGAATTAGGTCTTCAAGAATTTAGAATATTATATGATTTAAATCATAATGCTCTAGAATTATTAACATTAGAATCTGGACATTTATTATCTTCTTTATTTTTAAACAATGAATTTGATAAAAAACGAGGATCTACTTTTACATTTAAAGAATTGGATAAATGGATTTCTAAACAAGGATATCCGTATTTAAAAGGAATTGATAGATTATCGAAAAAAGATAAAAGAAAATATATAGAAGAGAGTAAAGAAGGAAATTTTTTATTAGGATTTTCATCTAATAATCTATTAGATAATATGGGAGATGCAAGAACTATTATTTTAGGTGATAATAATAAATCTACTATCAAAAATGCTAATAATGATTCTATTCCTAATACTTCTGTAGCATATACAGATTTTAAAGACGAATTATTAAGACAAGAAGATTTTGAATTTTAGTATAGAAGCAATCCAGAAAATAAAGGAAAGAAAACTCCAGTTGGACATTTATTGTTTATTGGAAAATCTAATGCAATTAAAACTGTAGTTGTAGATACTGAAATAATTATGCCGGATAAAACTTCTAAATAGGTTTCTAGATTTACAGCTTCTGAATTATTATATCATGCTATATATAATAAATTCTTTTTATCTGGAAAAGGATAGTGGTTAAGTTAGCCGATAACATATTCTGATAAAACTAAATTCTTAAATTTATTAATAGATATAAAATCTATTTTAGGAGAATCGAATCCATTTATTGTTTCAAATGAATAGTTTGAATAGAAAATACTTGATACAATAGGAAATTATTATAAACAATTATATAAAAATATTGCTGATGATTATCGTAAGATATTTAATATATCTGAAAGTGTTTCAGATATATAGGTATATAATATCGCAAATAAACAATTCGAAGAATTAAGTAAAAATTCATTAAATCCTTTTGATGATTTTATATAGTTAGCTTATGATGCAGGAGTTGAAGTGTATGAAGATTTACATTATAGAAAAGGTTCTATAATAAATGCAAATGGAGAAAAAGTAGACTCTATAAATTCTACTAATGAATTGTTAGATTTTCTTGTAAATAATGTCTATAGAAATTAGATAACTCTTCATAATATGATGGAAGAGGAAAAACTTAATTTTATTAATTCTTTATTAAAAGAAAATACTATATTTCCTATAAGTTCTATAAAAAAGTCAATTGATAAGAATTTAGAAACTCGAGGTGTTGATCCAAACGCTTGGACTAAAAACGGATTATTAATTTTAGGAAAAATTACTAATTCTTAGGGTAAAGTTGTTGATGTTATTTCTGGAAATCAAATTAAATTATAGGAAGGAGAAATATTTACAATAAATCCTTTATTAGAAACATATTTCTATATGCATAATTTAATTGATAATAACGCGAAACTTCATTTTTCTGGAAATGAATTAGTACATAAACTAAAACCACTTGGTAATATTACAAATAAAGTAGTAAGTAAATTATCCGTTCAGGAAAAAGACTATATTAAAAATATTACTAAAAAGGATACAATTTCTTTAGAAGATGTAGTGATTGCATCTCAAAATAATGTATCTATAGCAAATTCTATAAGAGTAAAAACAAGACCTTATTTAAAACGGGTATTATCTGGAGAACATAATGCATAGTTTAAAAGAACAGTTCCAATTCCAGGTACAATGAGATTATTTGACTAGAATAGAATTGATGGCATAGCAAATAAATATAAAGTATCTGTAATATAGGATATTTAGGCTGAAGTAAATGATTTAAGTGGAAATTACGGATATTCTAAATCGAAAACTATTGATGCTCATGATGGATCAGCTTGGGTAGATCCGTTTACTTCTATATTAGAAAATAAGTCTTTATCTGAAAGTGAATGTGGACATGTTAAAAAGCCTTTATGGGATATTGATGAACCAAAATACGGAACTAGAAGATTAGTAAAATATGCTTCTAATGCTATTACAAATGAAATTATGAGAAATAGTGCTAGAGGAGCTTCTATTAATATGTATAGAATGTTTAAGAAAATGACTAATCTTAGATGGGATAGTAAAATCGATTTAACACACTGGGACGCTTTTGGCTGGGATGAATTTACATTTAAATCTAAAATATTAAGAGAAAATGACTTATATTATAAAAAAGGAACTAAATATTTTAAAATATTAGATTTCGGAATATAGAATGGAATATACTGGACAAAAGAACAAGAAGTTGATAATGAAGGAATTCCTATTGTAAATACAGAAAGAATATTATATCATTCTTTTAATGAATAGGGTGATCATTTTATATCTAATAATCCTCAAATACATCCAAATGCTACTCATACGATAGATTCATTATTTGAATTACATAAGGTATTCGGAGGAATAAATAGTGTATCCTTAGTAAATAAAAGATTTATATATGGAGAAGACTCTAATCATGTTGTAGTTGCATTTATGAATGGTGTTACATATAAAAATGACAATTATTATAAATTAGAGGAAAAAATTGCAAATAAACAAGCAACTAAAAGAGATTTAGTTGTAAATTAGACTTATTATACACAACCGTTAAAAACACAATTAATTAATGTAATAATAAATTAGTCGGCAATAAAAAATGGAGCATCTAATATAAATAGTTCTGACTCATATTTCAATGATGATAAATTAAGATATTCTATATTTGATACTACTAAATATGGAATTTAGTTAGATGCTGATCATAATGCTGACGAAGCCGAAGTTACTGAAACTTCTCAAGTTATTTCAGCGTTAGATGCAACAGGTATTTATCATGATGAAGTACTTGAAATATATAAAGCTTTGGGTAGACAAACTATAAAAGCTTCTGAATTGGAAGTAAAAGTTACAAAAGCTTATTTAAATTCTTTAAATCCTAATAATTTAGATGAGGATACCTAGAAAGAAATCAAGAAAGTTCTTAAAAAAGACACATTATCAAATGAAGATTTACAGGAATTTATATTAAATAATCCAAAAAATCCTATTGCTATTAAAACACAAGAATATATAAGAAATAAATTTGATGGGATATATGATGTTATAGGACGAGTTATTATAAATAATATAAAAAGTGGGAATAAAACAGGATTGACTAATTCTATAATTTCTATTATCAAAGAATAGTTTAATCTTTCAGATTCTCATATTTATGATAAATTTAAAATTCCATTTAGTGATCCTAATATTTATAGTAATATTTTGTCTACTGTTTCATCTGTATTAAATAGAAAATCTATTAAAAGAAAATACCCTGGAACAGGACAAATTATGGTTCCTTCTTATGGAATATATTAGACTTATGAAACTCAATTAGAGAATGGGACCACTTAGTATTTAACAGGAGAAGACTTATTAAAAGAAGCTATTATCTGGAATCAATCAATTAATGAATCAGCTAATACTGATATTACTTCATTAAATGAGGATGATTATTCAGATATAGAACAATTTAATCAAGATGTTATATAGTTATATTTATAGCATAATTTTAAAAATGATAATGTATATGATGGAGGAATTATCAATGATTGGAAAGATCAGTTGAGTTCTTTAAATCCTACTGATAATGTTACAGTAGTATATAAGGATTCTGCTGGAAATGAGTATAGTTATGATTTAACTTTAGATTCTCTTATTAAATATTATAATTTCACAGAAAATCCATTAATTTACTTATAGAGATTAAAATTACCTATTCTTAATATTGTAAGTATTGAAAGAAATAATAGAAAGCCAAAAGATTTAGCTCCTATGAGAGTTAATTTTACTTATGTAACTACTACTGGAGAATAGAAAAGTATTAATCTATTTAACACTTGGATTTATAGAGAATTATTTAAAGCTATTAATGAAAAGAATAGTGCAAGAATTAATGAATTATAGTCTAGACTTTAGAATTTTGTAACTAAAATAGATGAAGGATTTTACGAACAAGAAGATGGAAGTGATTTAATTATAACTAATGTTAAAAAAAGAGCTGCATAGACTATATAGTCATACAATTATCGTACTTTATTTGGAATTAAAGAAGGAGATACTTTAGCTGATATAAAAAAATAGGGAGTAGATTATTTCAAAAATCAATTTGATAGATACAATCCTATAAATAGTGCTTTATATGATTATGATTTTCAAATTAGAAATTTAAATAATAAAGATAATATTTATATTTCTATAGATGGAAGCACTGAACACAAAAAATTATTTACAGCTAAGGTAAACAAATGGAAAACTGCGTCAAAACGTATAGAAAATGTAAACAAAGGAAAAGTTGTAAATAGAGTTTACATAATGTCTGATGATAATAGAAAACTATTTGAAATATCTAGAGATTTAGATGTTTCAGATTAGTATACATTTGATAAATCAGAAAACGTAATTAAAGATAAAGAAGGAAATAAAGTTGATGATAAAAATATATTTGAGTATAGAGGTAAAATATTAAAAAGGATATAGTTTTTAACATAGTATAAAATATTTCCAACTAATGGAAAAGCATTTATTAAATATAATATTGATAGAAATGCTTTATAGGAAGTATTATTATTAGATGATGATCCTAAAAATAGTGAAACAGTTGAAAATGCTATAAAAAATATTATTTAGGATATTTTTGAATCTGATAGTTATCTTTTTATTTAGCCTGCTGATATCATAAGAACAAATAAATATAAATTAATTAAAGATATTGTAAGAAAGTTCTCATATGATTATAAAGGAAATTTAAAAGATTATTATAAAAATCTTGTTAATAATGTATTTTCAAGAAGTTAGACTAGTTTAACTGGAGATTTAGTATATCTTAATTCTGGATGGAAGCCTTCAAAAGAAGAACTTGCTAAATTCGATTTAGAAATTCCTGAAGATGTAGATATTTTTACATTTTTAAGAAGAAATAAACGTAAATTTACTAAAGAGTAGGATAAATTATATAATGATTTATGGGCAAGGTATATAAATTCTTAGTTAAGTTCACACACTTAGGAATTTATAGAATAGCATGCTATAGAAAGATATAATTCATTCTTAAAATCATTATATGTTACTTCTTCTCGTATTCCAGCGTAGGAATTATAGTCATTCATGTAGATGGAAACTGTTGGTTTTGCCGGAATAGGAAGTAATATTTCAGCTGTTAGTCATTTTTAGATGTTCCTACAAGGTTCTGACTTAGATATCGATAAATCGTATATGATGGGATTAGTTATGGATAATAATGGTAGATATCTAGGATGGTCAAAATTATTTGATTTAACTTCTTTAGAAAATATAGAAGCCTCAGAAACATTACCATTACCTCAAGGAAGAACATATGTTAAATCAGATTCTGGAGTTATAATTGATGAATCTGAATACAATAATGCAACTTCTACAGCAGAATAGTTAATTGCTATTGGAAAAATATTAAAACGATTAAACTCTCAAAATAGCACTGAATTAAATATATCTGATGGATTATTAGATAAACTGAATTAGCATGAATCTACTAAATTACCTGTTGTAGACGAAGAGAATATATTAAAGAACTACATTTCTTCTAATATCTAGTAGTTAATACAAAGAAGTGGAAATATTCTTTCAGCTTATACTCCAATTGACTTAAACGTTTTAAATGATGCTAAACCAGAGTCTGATATAGATTTAAATTTATTTAATCCTGCTACAGTCTATATAATGCAATATTAGAATATGTCTGGTAAATAGGTTACAGGTATTGCTGCAAATGGATAGAAAGCATCATTTATGTGGAAATTTGCTACAATAGAAGGATTGAAAAATGGAGAAGATAAATATGTAGACTTTGATATTACTATAAATAGAGTAGCTAGAGAAAAGACATAGTTAGAAAATGGAGAAATAATAGAAAAAATTGTTCCAAAAAGATTATAGACTTTACCTAATATAAATTTAGAATAGGTTGCAACAAAATTAAGATTAATAGCAAAGGTTGCTCCTAGTAATGTATTATCATAGTATATCAGTGCTGCAACTGATAATGCTAAAGAATTAATTTTATCAGTTATTAATTCTGGAAGTAATTTGGCTAAGTGTCATTTATATTTAGCTACATTAGGATTTGAAGTAAGTGACATAGTTAAATTTATGACAAGTCCTGCTGTATCTTTTATTAATGATATGTCTAACGGGAATATATTTTTAGCTTAGGATATTAAAATGAAAGATATTTTTAACTATATAACACAATATCATAATATCAGAAGTGATTCTTCAAAAACAGAAGATGAAAAAATAGAAGAATTAAGTAGGTTAAGTTTAAAAGGAGCAAATCGTAATTTAAATGAATCTATTTTAGCAAAACTAACAAGTATATATAATGAAGGTTTTTATACTGATGATGAAGGAGATATAAGAAATTCTGTATATGAAGATATGATTGACTTTAAAAATATATTAGTTGGAGCTAATGAATTTAGTAATCTTGGAAGAGGTCTGGGAATAAATCAAGGTGTTGCTACTACAAAAGAAAATCTGACAAAATTTAAAAACTTCTTAACTTAGATTATGTCTACTGCTGAAAATGAAAAAGGAATTTTTGATGGATATAGTAGAAAATTAAAACAAGGATAGACGTTATTTAATTCTCTTGAATTAGAAAAATTTAAAGATATTATTGATAACGGATTCGATGTTGATAGATGGCTAGATGATTTAAAATATAGAAATTTAGTTAATGATTACTATAATAAATTAAAACATTCAATAAACGTATTTTATATTTTTAATAAATTACCACATTTCAATGCTATGTTTGAAATAGCTAATTCAGTTAATATAATAGATGGAAATTTAAGTTTAAAGAGTATATTATTTAATAGATTTTCTAAAGAATTAAGAGAAAAATATAAATTTATTCCTCCTAAATATGAAGATGGTTTATTAAAAGCTTTAGATGAAGTATTAATAGAGAATTTTATTTCTAAAATAGATTTTAAACTCCCATTACAAGAGGGATGGACAACTCTTACTAAAAAGTTTGAAATAGAATAGGTTAATACTTCTAAAACAATTAATGTAGCAAGAAATCCTTCCGCTTTTAAATATGTATTTGAAAATTATGTAATACCTATGTTAAAAAATGTAGAGGAATTTAAACATAATAATTTTATTCAAAATTTAATACAAACTTATGATTAGAATTAGAATATTCCTTTATATAAAGCAAATATAGATATGCTTAGAAAAGACTCATCTCCAGAATTATATTTAAAATATCAAGAACTATTAAAAGGATTTAGGGAATTAAGTAAGTATGATTATGCAGGACATTCTTTAACAGATTGGTTTATTTTATATAATTTAATAGTAAATAAAAACAAATATGGTTCAGAAAAACTTACAACTATATTTGATGATATATTAAGAAATAATAGAAAATCTTTAATCTTTTAGCAATTAAAAGCTTTAGGGGACGAAGATTATTATAAAACAAGTCTTAGCGATCTTTTATAGAATGTAACATTAACTGATTTATTAATTAAGATTGCTCCTGTAGTATCTGTTGAAAGTAATAGACAAGAACCCTTTATTATAGTTTATAGTCCTACTGAAGGATTTGTTATAAAAGAAAAGAAAGGTTGGGGTTATTCTGCATTTGTAAATTTAGTTATCCCAATTGAAGGAGAATCTGTTATTCAATAGGAAGAACGAGTAATAAGATAGTAGTAGTATGGATTCGGATTAATTTTTAGTAGATATGTAAAAAATATGATGGATTAGATAGATACTAATGTTGAAGTATTAAATACTTTGATTTAGGACGGAATATTTAATTATTTAATAAATTGTAAATAATGGAAAAATGTAAAATAAATATAACTATAGGTACTGGAAGTTATGAGATAGAAGTTGATTCTACTCAACTTCCAGAAACTATGGATTAGTTAAAAGAGTTTTTAAAGAAAAGCAAATCTTGGAAAAATATAAAACAAGATATAAAAAAATCATTATTACAAAGAAAAACTATTGATCCAGTAAAAGTTACAGAACTTGAGTCTCAATCCAAAGTAATACCAAATACTACAACAGAAGTATTAATGAGTAAATATCCAGACTATAATTTTCCAGCTGATGTTGAAAGTATTCCAGTTCTTTTAGTTAATAAATATGAAACATTAAAAGATGGAAATCTTTGGGGAAGATACGTTAATGAAAATGGAAAAGAAGTTTTTATTGTAGATCGTAGGCACATAAGAAATTTTGCAGATTATTTATCTATAAGAAAGATAATTGATTCAGGAGCTTTAGAATAGTCTAGTGAAATTAAAAATAGAATATAGAAATGTTTAGATGTAGCTAAAGAACAATTTAAAATAAATGATGCTAAGGATTTAATATTTAAATTTATACATGATAGAAAAAAATTTAGAGAATCAAAATTAATGGTAGATAAAAGTACACTAGCTTCTGAATTAGAAGATATATGTGATACAGTATTTAATAACTTTGGTTTTTTTAGAGAAAATCATGATGATAAATTAATAAACAATATTGCACATTCTGTTGATTATAAAAACGGAAGAATATTCTTGTCAAAAGATTAGTTACATTTTTTATTATAGCAAAGTGGAGTAATAAAATTTAATTCGGATAAAGCATTTAAAGAATTTTTCAATAAGACTCCAAAAGAAATATAGCAACTATTATTAGAAGAAAATTTAAAAGATAAATATAAAATATCTAATGATTCAACTTTAAATACTATTAAAGAATTATTTAACGGTAATATAGATACAGAAGATTCTTGGGAAGTTTTAATTAAAAGTATTTTATCAAGAGATAAATCTTTTAAAGTATCATATAGTGAAAACAATAGAGATAATATTATATTAAGTAACTATGTTAATTTTAAATCTCAAGGAATATATATGCCTGATTTTAAAGAATTAACAATTCCAGAATATTATCACGGACAATATATTACTAGAGTAATTCGGGGAACTGATACAGTAGAATATTATGTAACAAGTAATTATCCACAAGATACATCTAAAGTAAAATATTTTCCAACGGAAGGATAGGCTAAATAGTATATTGATGAATTAGAAAGAACTGTTAGTAATACGTCTAGAATAAATTTACATTATCTAGAACAAGATTCTTTTGGAAAATTTATTTCAGAGGATTCTTACAGAAGACAAGTAAAAGATATAGGTAAAGTATCAGAAGGAACCGTATTAACAGTTCTAGATTATGATTTAGTTAAACCTAAAAGAATTTCTGCTGAAGAAAATAATTTTATAAACGGAAGAGGATTAATGTCTGAATTTGAAGATTATATATATAAATTATAGAAATATAATCCTGAAATAAAAAGGAATCAAAATCTATTTTCTTCTAGTGATAGGGATTTAATTGTTAAAACACTTAATACTCCAGAAAAAATAGCTATATTTGTATCTGAAATAGCTAGACTAAGAGAAAAATATACAGACGGATTATTGTTAGAAGAGGATAGTAAATTTTTATTAGAAGAAGTTTTACCAAAGCTAAATGATGATAATAATTTAAAATATAAATATTATTTTGTTCATGAAGTTAAAGGAAGTACGATTACTTTAATACCGTTTGATAGTGTCACTACATTATAGGAATATCAACAAAAGGATAAAAATATACCTATAGCTAGAATGTGGGAAGCAATATCTGAAGGAATGTCTCCGTTATTGAAAACTTAGGTGAATGTATTAACAGCTCAATAGATTCAAGATTAGTTTAAAAATTATTCCGATAAAAAAGCTTTTATTAAAGATGGACAAATATATATAAATATATCTAATGCTTCAACTAAAGATTTAATGCATGAATATGCTCATATTATATTAGCATATTTAAAAAATAATCCAGAATACAGAGAATCTTATAAAAAATTATTACAATCTATTTGGGATGTTTCTGGACAAGAAATAAAAAATTAGATAATATCTGATTATGAAAATTATTCTCAAGAAGATATAATGGAAGAACTTTTTGTTACACAGTTTGGAAATTGGATTGATAGAGATAATATTAAATTAGATACAATATTTAGAAATAATCCAGAGCTAGAACAAGCTAAAAAAATATTCGATCCAAATAATAAATCTAAATCTATAAAAGACCTATTTGGAAGAAGTATTGGAGAAATATTTACAAGATTTAATGCTAGTGTATCTGAATTATTACAAAATAATAAAGGACTTATGGATGAACAATTTTAGAAATCTTTTACATTATCTAGAAAATAGTCTGATTGGATACGTAGGCGAAAAGAAAACAAAGAATTAAAGGAGGACTGTAAATGAGTTGCTAGTATGATTTAAATTATAAAGGAATAAAGAAACATTTTGATTCTATAGAAGATTTATATTTGTTTCTAACAGATTCCGAAATAAGCAAAGATTCCGAAGTAGTAGATATTATTTTTAGTAAAACAAAATAGTAGTCGGAACAATCTGAAACATTAAAAAATCTAAGAAAAACAGCTTTAGAAAAATCCTCCGATAAACATAGAGTTTCATTGATGCAATCAGAGGACACAATATTTGAAGGAGAAAATGAAATGTCAATAATTTCTTTTTTAGATACAAGTGGGGAAGCTGTATTAAATGGAGCCAGGGTTATTACTACATTAAATGAAGATGATTATAGAAAAAATGAATTAATAAATTTGACTGAAGAACATCATTTATCTGAAGAAGAAGCCAAAAAACAAATTGAAATATTAATAAATAATTGGAAGCAAACTGGAGAATTAGGAAGAGATTTACATAAACTCTTAATTTCAAAATATATAGGTTCTGGAACATCAGAAGATGAAAATGAAAGAAGAGAAAAGTTTGTGAAATAGGCATAGGAAATTGTTGGTAAATCATCTGAGTTAAATAATGAAACATTGTTAAGAAATTTATTTAATTCAATGAATGAACAATATAAGAAAATAGCTGGATTATATGTTAATCCTTCATCTGTTCGTGGAATAAATATTACTTCTCAACTTAAAAATTCATCTACAAAATTATTCGGCCATATAGATTATGCTTTTATAGGAGAAGATGGAAAACTACATATTTATAATTTTAAAATAAGTAGTTAGGATTGGTTAAAATGGAGTTCTAAAAAATGGGAGAAATATTTGACTGAACAAGCATTTATAAAACAAATGTTATCCAATAATAATTTAAATATCTCTGGAATAAGTATGCATATTATTCCAGTTAAATTAAATTATAATGGAGATTCATTAAAAAATATATATGTTAATGAACCTATAGATTTTGAAAAATCTTCAAAAACTGGAAACTATATAAATGAAAAATATGATTATATAGCTAAATATTTTATATCTAGTGGAGATTCCGTTATAAACTTAAAAGATGAATAGACAGAGCATATAGATGAAATATGTGAAGCTATTTTTCCATCAATGTAGATAAGAGGTGAAAATATAAGAAAATCAGCAGTCGACTGGATTAAAAAAGCACCTTCATTTGGAGAAGAAGAACCATTAATAATACAAGAAACAAACGATGGAGATTATCGTTATATAGTAAAAATAAATGGTAAAACACATAAAATTAAGAGTCATAAAGAAAAGACTAGAAATCCAGAAATTTTAGAATTAGTTAATAAAGAAATTGAATATTTAAATTCCACAAATTCAGATTATGTTGATTTAGTAACTTAGTCTATTCAACATACTATAAGTCACGGTTGGGATAATTGGGATTTTTCAAGATTAAAAGTTGGAGTAGGATATTTTGAAAAAGTTTTAAAGCCTTATATTTCTGGAAAATGGATTGAATTAGACAATGATAAGAAAGTTTTTAGTTATGATTGGGAATTTATAGATTCTTTAGTTTCTAAAAATATATTACTTTTTAAAAATAAAAATACAGGACAATTAGATGTAATAACTATTTCTTCTAAGGACTTATATCAAATTCCTCAATATAAATATGGAACTAATATTCTTGGTGGATATGTAACTGATAGAGATTTCATTTGGAAAGGAGATTATGGAAACATTGAAACCACAAGAACTATGGTTATATTAAATGAAATTCTACCTACTTTAAAAGATTATAAATTAGGAAATGTAAAAGTTATTAGTAGATTATCTGTCGGTAGAAGTTATAATATGGAACATGTTTATAAAGATTATTTAAATCCTATTTTTAAAGTAGTAAGAAATAATAATAAAGATATAAAAATTGAGGATAATATTAAATCTGCTCAATATTCGGATCCGTTAGATTTATTATTTAAGGAATTACATTCAATATTAGGAGATGATAGAATTTCACATACTGTTGAATAGCAATTAACATAGTTATTAGAAGAAGAACATTTTAAAGAATTAAAAAATAGAGAATAGAAAAGAGCTGCATTATTAGGATTAATTTAGAGATTAGAAGAAGCCTATCCCGGATATTTAAATTTGAATGATATAGAATCAAGTTTGAATTCTGATAATTTTACAACATCTTCAATTGCTAAAATTTATAAAATGGCTTCTGATGCTTTCCATTATTATTCCGGAGAAAGTGTTGTTTATGAACATACTTTATCTTCAGTATATAGAAATATCTCTACTGCACCTACTGTTCCAGATTCTAATATAAATACAGTTGTAAACGTATTACAAGTTGCTATAGACTAGATTTCCGATCAAGCAAATAAAGAATATGATGATAATATAAGGGATTTGGTTAAGACATATTACAAAGAAGTAGGATATACTAATATATAGAATATGACTTTGGGTAATCAAACTCATTTATTTGATAATATGTATTAGACTGATTCTAAGGGTAATAGAATAATGTTATTTAAAAATCCATATATTAATGAAGGAGATACATATTATTTAACTAATCCTGAAAGAAAATTTCTTAAGAAAGCATTATTCTTATTTAATAAATATAACTTTAAAGGTACTGATAAAAAAGGATTTACTTCAGAAAATGATCCTAGAATAGCAGAATATATAGAAAATAGTCCAGAAGGAGAACAATATTTGTGGGTTCCATTAGAAAGAGCATCATAGTCATCCAGAAGATAGAAGGGAATAAAAAATATGGTAAATAGAACTAAAAGATGGATGAATTTATTATTTACTAGTTCAGGAAGAGAAGAATTATATGATGAATCTATTAATAAAATGACTAGTGAAGAAAGACAATTTATGGAAGATGGGCTAATTCATTTTAAATATCGTGATCCATTTTAGAGAGATTATAAAAGTAGACGTTAGTATATTGAAAATCAAGGAGTGGATTATTTCGAATCAAATGTTGAAAATCTTTTAATTGATAGAATGTTTTAGTCAATTAATTCAGAAAAACTTAACGAAGCTCTAGTAATGGCTAAATCATTCTTATTATAGTTAAAATTAGCTGGAGATAATGAATATTCTAGAAAAATAATAGATTAGGAAATTAAATATATTGAAGATTATTTAAAAGTAAATGTGTTTAAGAAATCTATTATGGAGCCGACTAGTCAGAAAGTTATAGGAGCACTTTCTGGAGTTAGACAAGGAGTTGTGTTTATGAACTTAGCTGGAAATGCTATAGCAGCCGTTCGTGATATTGAAAACGGATTCTTTGAAAATTATTTAAGAACAGCTACTAAATACTAGACTAATATCTCTGCAAAAAATCTTTCTAAAGCCTATACTTATGTTGTAAAAGAAGGATCTTTTGATGCTATGAAAATAACTTTACTTAGTAAACTTTGTGTAAAATATAGATTATCTAACACAGATACTGCACGTATTGCAGAAAGATTAAAATCTAACAGACAAGGTTTATCTAACTGGGATAATATTGCATTTTCTACTCTTCGTGCTCCAGACTTTTTAAATAGAATGACATTATTTATAGCTCAAGCTATGGAAGATGGAGTATTAGATGCGTGGGAAATTAAAGATGATGAGTTAGTGTATAATTGGAGAAAAGATAAAAGATTTTCTATTTATGCTCAAGGTGAATCTATGAAAAATCATCCGGAATATGCAAAACAAAAAGGACTTTATAGATTAAAAATAAGAGAATGGAATAAAGATCATCCTAGAGACGATTTGCAATTATCTATTAATGATGATTTACCTACTCCTTATTCTAATCAAGAAATATTAGCTATTAAAAATGTATCTAATAATATTTATGGTTCTTATGATAAATCACTTAGAGCAATGGGTGAAAACTTAGCTTTAGGATGGGCGTTCGGCATGTATACTACTTGGATGAATGGTATGTGGAATAACTGGACTATGAAACCAGGAGTATATAATATAAATCAAATGAATATAGAATAGGATACTGATTTAGAAGGTAATTTATTATTTGAAGATGATTTAGGATTCATATATACTCAACATAAATTAGAAGATGGGACATTTGAATATGTAAATGAAGATAATGGAGAAAAAGCTCAAGAGAAAGATTTAATTCCAGTTCTTAAAAAAGTTCCTATTATTACTCAAGGAATAATTCCAACATTAAAAAGTGCTGCAAAAATATTTAAAAATAGTGATGATGATGGATTAAAATTAGCTTGGGAATATATTATGGCAGACGAAAGAACTAAAACTACAATGGAACAAGGAATGTATTCTCTCTTACTTGCTGGATTGTTTGCTCTATTATTTAGGTTAGCATTAGACCCAGCTTATAAAGAAGAAAAGAAAAAATATAAAGATTAGTCTTTAATTGCTAATGTAATGGTTGAGTTAGCTTATCGTCCTTTAAAACCAGCTACTGACTCTTTATATGGACCAATAAATATCATTTAGTATTTAGGTTCTCAAACTGATCCTCCAGTATATAACGTTCCGATAAAAGCAATAACTGACGTTTTTAAAACAGTACTTGGGGATAAAACTTTAGGACAATTTGTTACTGGAAACTTTGCTATAGCAAGACTTTTTAAACACGTAATTTAAAAAAATAAGCCCAGAACAAAACTCAATTTTTGAGTTTTGCTCTAGGCTATTTTTATATAAAATTTTAGTTTTAAGATATTTTTTAGAGTCTACAATCGATTTTTATATTCAGGATGATAAATTACTTATCTTAAAAATTTTAAACCGTTGTAGAAAAAAAATAAGCCTGCAACCACTTTTACAGTGATTACAGGCTTTTATTCTAATCTTTTTCTTCTTCTACTTCAACATCTTCTTCAATAAATTCTTTTACTTTATCAAGACGTTTAATTATTTCTTCTTGTTCTTCAATAGCTCCTAATTTATCAGAAATTTTTGTAATAATTCCATTTACTTCTGAGCTTGTTGCTAAACTAGATAATAAATCAGACGCTTCTTCGTTTAATTTATCAATAGTATCTTGTGCATTATCTTTAGCTGTTTCAATGGCTCTATAAACACGGTTTACTTTTCTTTCTAATTTTAATTTTTCAACCTTATCGGTTAAAGCTGCAATAATTCTTTTCATAAGTTAAAATTAAATTTAATTTGAAATTTTTTAATATTTATCTTTAATTCATTTGAATATGTTTCTCCTGGTGTAAAAGGATAACAAGTACTAGTAATAGTACCTGAACAAGAATCATAATAAATAGTATTAGAAGAAGTATATATACCATCAGCACATGTATTAATAGCATTTGCTATAGATGTTATGTTACCAGTTAAATAATCACTACTCATATTTTAATATATCTAAATTTAAATTTACAGTTAGGACACATAAATACTTCTCCTTCTTCATCCAAAGATTTAGATATATCTATAATTACAGGTTTTTCACATTTTGGACAACAAGTATTTAATCCCATAAATATTCTATATAATGATGTAAAAATTTCCAAAATAAAGCTTTAGCTTTAGCTTGCCTTACAAAAGGTAAATAATACTTTTGTAATTCATTCTTCATTATAAAACTTAATTGTTTTGGAGTAAAGAATCTATTAACATTTCTATCATTTACATAAATTCCATTTAATTCTTCAGCTAATATAATATCTGTTTTATATCCAGCTTTAAGAATAGCTATTGCTCTATCACATAAAGTTCCATACCAGTCTTCGTTTGTAACAATTCTATGAGTATGAAAATATTGAGACATTCTTCTCAATTTAAAATACATTAAATCTAGAAGAAAATCATAATCCCAGTCTTCATCTCTTTTAAGAACTGGATAATAAGAGAATACTTTTTCCCATTCTTCAAGTTCTTTTAAAGACTTACATTGATTGATTCTATCACAAAGTTGTTGTTTTTTAACTTTAATAGGATCTCTTGATTTTTTAGTTAATTTATTTTTAATTCTACTCATATTTCAATTTATTAAACAGGGAATAAAAATTCCCTGTTATCGTAAATGTATTAACAAACCTATATAGTCATCTACAGGCCTAACTTTTTGTATATTGAAAACATAACTAACTGTTTTTGTATCAGAAACTATAACATCTGGATCTTCTTTTCCAGATTCCTTTTTTAAATATTCTAATTCTTTAATTAATTTTGAATATTTCATACAATTTTTCCTAATTTATTTTCTTTAACGAATTCACTAAATATTTTACCTCCGTCAGTAGATATAATTCCTGGATTAAATACTTTAGGAATAATATCAGCATTAAGTAAATTTTGAATAGTAGACTTAACAGAAGAATCTCCAGATATTCCGCATACTACAAGTTCAGTATCAGCATTTACTGTAACTAATGAATCAAAGTAATAGCGTTGTCCTAATTCATCTATAACAAATTCAATTTCGTCAAACGCACCATATTGTTCAACTTCTTCTACTTCGCCTTTTTTATCAACTTCATAATCTATACTTAACGATTGAACATATTTTAATAATTTAGGTTCAATACAAGATCCTGGAGTATATTGTACACAGTGAGAAGGATGTTCACCACCGTACTTCTTAAACGAACAATGATTAAATGGATGCCAATCTACAGTAAAAATAATCTTTTCAATTTCTTTTCGATGATTTTTAATAAAATTTTTAATTTCTTCTAATGCTGTTTTAGCACCTTTTACTAACATTGTTCCGGTGATAAAGTCATTCTGACAGTCTACAATAATTAAAGTAATCATTTTAAAAAAGTTTTAAGTTAAACAATATTATTGATAATTAACAAAATCAATTAAAAGAATATCCTTATCAGTTCCTTTATTTATAAGTTTTTTATTATTTAATTTTGCAAATAATCTAGGATACCAATCATCTATTAATTTCGGACTACATACAGAAGAATATTTTTCTTCACAAGTAGGATAATGATAAAATTCAAAATCATTAGTCCAATCATAAAGATTTTTTCCACACCAGAACTTTATTCCGGAAAATTTATTTACAAAATCAATGCAAAGTTCCTTAAATTTCTTAACAGATAAAGAATTATATTGTTTTCTATTTCTAGCTTCATGCAATATTCTGATATAAACATCTCTTTTATTTGATAACCATTCTAGGTCAGAGTATAAATTGTTTTTGTCAATATCATACTGCATAAATCCATGACAAACTAAAAGCTCGCCTTTTTTATTAAATCTAACTCTTAAATCAAAACATCTAACACCAAGATTGTATTGTTCAATAATAGTTAAGTCTTGACATTTTGCTATAAATTTAAATGGAATCATCCACCATTTTTTTGATGGAAGATAACTCCAGGAATTATGACTACCAAGAATCCACATATTAGTCATCATAATTACATTCAGGATCATAAGGATCTACTGTACAATCTTTATCATTACAGTAATTACGAATGCTTCCGTCTTCTCTTTTTTCTTCACGAAACCACCCGCAATAATGGCAATTACTCTTCATCTTCTGTATAATTTAATTGTTCGTTACCATATTCTAATAATTCCCAAAAAATTTCTCTTTTCTCAGGAGTATTTAAATATTCAATAGGTCTATCTCCGCAAAATTGTAATTCATAAAAATCTTCATGTTCATTATATTCAAAACTTGCTAGTGTAAAGCAAGTTTCTGGATGTTTAAAACATTCTTTATGAATTCTATGACGGGGATATTTTGGACATATTCTATATGAATTATCTAACGTATCTTCTGGATATTCATCATCTTTACCATAATATAAATTAGGAATCCACATATCAATAGACCAAGCTGGGTGTTCAGGCCATTTTTCTTTTGGAAGTAAATAACTTGCTGGAGAAAATTCTAAATCTCCAATTCTTTTTCTTTTAATCATCTTCGTCTATCTTTATTTCATTATAATCTTCATCATATATTTCATATGAACCTGTTTCTTCAGCACAATCAGTTAAATATTCCCAATCTGTATAATTAAACCTATCATCTTCAAACAATAAAGAGTCATAATCTTTAAAATCATCAGGAACTTCATATGTAAAACGTTCCCAACCTATTACCTGTTTCTCAATAAATATTCTTTTCATAATACATTACGATAATCATTTATTTTTAGTTGGAAAAGTTTACTATTAACAAATCCGCAAGATTTAAATTCTGGACAGAATCCACGATATATACAATTTGGAACACAAGCATTAGCAAGTTCTGGTTCTATTTTTCTGAGTTCCTTAATAACTTCATTCCAAATTTTTCTAGTTTCATCTTCAGCTTTATTGCAAAGTCTTGCTCTGCTAATATGAATAATTTCTTGTGCATTAAGAAATAATCTCATATTTACTGGATCTGTTTTCTTTTGTTCAGATCTCGGAGAATTCTCCTCATTAACATCAGGACGTGAGCTGCTAACAAAAGGTTGACTATGCACATGCCTAACAAGATGTACTGAAACATAGTAGGGTATATCATAGAAATCAATATTAAACATTAAACATCTCAATGGAGAGTGTTCAGCTTTAATTATCTTTTTCTTCCATTTAATTGATGGATTCCCACTTTTTAAAGACTTTCTTTGGGTAAATCTCGCTGCATTAAGAACATCCGTCCAAGAAGTAACCCTTGTTATTTCTACTTTCATATTGTACTCCTTTCTTCTCTTAATTGACGTAGTCTTTCTTTACAATCGTGAATAATCTTTTCGTAATCAGATTCTCTAGATTCACCTTGTTTAGTTCTAAGAACTCTTTTAACTATATCAGCATCCCAGGCATTTAAATCGTATGCTTGCCAAATAGTCCAAGGTTGAATTAAGTGTTTAGAATAATCAGAACTCCCAACATTAAAACCTCTAACATCTTCTTCTGTATGTTCGTGAATTATACCTAAACGTTTTAATTCTTGATATAAACTCCAATCAATTTTTACTTGAGGATTTGCTACTGGTTCTGAAAAATCATTAATTTCTTCATTCATTGTCACTAATAATTTCTAAATCATCAACTAACCATTTATCTTTTTTAGGATAATCACCAACTCCTAAAGGAAATCCATATTGAGTCATAAAAGCTTCATAAAGATTTTCAGGAGTTGGTTCTTTTACATCTACTACAAAATCGTTACTTATGCATAATGATACAGTTATATTAGTCTTCATCACCTTTAGTCATTTCAATTAAGCAAGCGCTAACAAATCCACATATTTGATCTCTCTGTGATCTAGTAAGATTAGATTGTTTTATTTGAATTAAATCCCATTCATTTAAAACATCTTTCATATCAAGATATTTGTTTCTTGACCAAGTTTTAAAGTTAAGAAATCCTTTTCTTTTATCCATTAATTCCAGAAGTTTTTCTTCTGTCATTTCTGGAGTTTTGTATAATATATCTTTAATTTTCATAATAATCCAATATTTCTCTTATAAATTCTTCATAATCCCGTTTAGTAGCATATGGATATTCTTTACAAAAATCTTTATATGATTGCATCCATTGTTCAAATAATCCTTTTTTACTAATTGTTCCAGTAATATAGTATGGATGTTTTATTTGTTCCATAATGCCATTTCCGATGTAAATTGGTTCATCCATTTGATAAATTTCTTTTGATAATCCGTTAATTTAATATGCTTACCATTAACTAAACAATACTGTTCTATAAAATCAATTAGATCAATCATTATCTACATCAGTAATATTTAATTCTTGTCCATAACTCCAACCATCTTTACCACAATCACATACATATTTTTTATCTGTATCAACATTTCTACTAATACACATATAGTGATTAGATGGAATTATATCCATACAATCCAAAAGACCTTGAACTTCTTCTGGACTTAACATTATTCTATCAACATTCATTTCCAAACAAATCTAATTCTTTCATTATTAAGGGATTCTTCAGCTTATTAGCTTCAGTTATATAAAATTTATAATCTAACTTATAATCATCCCAATTATCTAAATGAAATGCTTTATTAAATATTATAGCAGAATATCCGACGTTTACACCAGTAATTCTTCCATCTTCGAATCTTTTAAGAAGAATTCCAGAATCTTTACCTTTTCCTATTAAATATCTAGTCATTCTTCCCAATTTATCATCAACTAAATTGTTATCAACAAGATGTCTGAAATATGGAGTACTTGATGAATTAGTTTTTAATTGCATACAGAAATTAAATATATCTCTATCTTTTTTAATAGTTTCTTCAATAGGAATTCCATATACAAAATAATTCTTAACAGCTAATGGAACAATTCGCATAGAAGGATCTTTATGAAATTCTTTATCTACCTCAAAATCTCCTTTTAATTTAATATGTTCATGTTCTGAAGTAGAATCTTCATACACAGCTCCATAATTATTTCACTTATTCTTCTGATTTCTCAGAAGGGCGGACTATATCTTTAATATTTTTTCTAATAACTCTATAACCTTTACACATAACATCATCAGAATTTTTTCTTTTAAAATTACTTTTTACAGAATCAATTTTTAAATCTTTTAATAAAGAATAATCGCCTTCTTCAGTAATTAATTCTCCAGAAGGATCATATATTGTATATAAATATTTAGTTTTATTTTTAGACATGATTTTTCGTTGTTGTTCTTTACGTTCTTCATTATTTGCCCAATAGTTCTTCATTTTATCAGAATGTCCGTCTCTAATTCCAGATTCCCATTCTTTTTTAAGTCTATTAGATATTTTTTCTGAAGTTTCTTCCGAACAAAAACATTTTCCCTCTGAATCATATCTTAAATTATAACCTTTCTCTTTATTAAGAGAATCTAATTCTTTCATCCAATATAATTCTCTTTCTTTTAATAAATTTTCAAGAATTTCCTCGTCTTCTTCATTAAATCTTTCAACTATATAGTAATCAAAATTATCATCACCATATTTTTTAAAAGCGTTTAATAAATGAGGATTTTCATTATAATTTCTTGATTCTATTTTAATATCTGATAAATGTTGATGTAGTCTTTTGTAACAATTTTTTGATTTTCCTACATATATCTTTCCGTTTATTAAGTTTTTAATTACATAAATTCCGGAACAATCACAATTTTCTTTAATAATTTTCATATAATAATAAAATTTAATAGTTATACTACTAATTTATTATTATATTTTATATATCGAAATAATTGTTACATAGTTATTATAAAAAATATTACCTCGCGCTTCCACTTAAAATTTAAGTGTACTCTACTCACTTCCATTATAAAATAATGTGTTTTCGATAGTCTCTGAACCTTCAAATAATTATAGATTAATTATAAGCTTGGCTGCTGATTGTCATACATTTAGTCTCACGACTCAAGCTTTAGATTTCCAGCAATTCACGAGGTTATGACGCAAATTACTTACGTCCCTTATAAACATTTTACTATAAAATGCTTCTTCAATAACTAGAGTAGTTTCTTTAGTTAATTGTTCATCAACTTGTTTTATCAACTCTAATTTATCTTTAGGAATCATAATAGTTATACCATCAGTATTGATTTGAATAAATTTAAGTTCTGGAACTGCTTCTACCATTCTTTCAGCCCACATGCTTATGAACAGTTGTCCTGCAATAGTAGTTCTAAAAGTATAAAGTGGATCATACAAGAATGACTTTTCTTCATTAGATTTACCATATGTTCCGTTTAATACAAGTTTATATCCTTCTATTAAAACATTATCACGTTCATCTTTGGGTTTATGTTTTTCAATAATTCTTTTATCAATAAATCCAGAATATTGATTCATAAACTGAATTCCTAAATGTTCTGGATATAATCCTAATGATTTAGCAACAGATGGATATAGTGATGAAACATCCAAATCTAAAATCATCCATTTATCATCAGATTTATATACTCCAGGTTTAATACATCCATGTGATCCTCCTAATCCAAAATCAAATCTTATTCCGTGAAATATAACACTAAACTGAAATTCTCCTTTTTCTCCTGTAACACAAGTATTTTTTATCTCTTCTAAAAAGTTATTAAATTCTTTAGTTTTAAGATTACACCAAAAAGGAATACAATCTTTTAAACAAATAAGACTTCTAGGAGTACCTCCTGATTTTTTTAATAAATAAGGGTTAACTCCAACTTCACGAGAATATAATTGTAACATAAGCTCTTCGCCCATAGGCACATCACCCATATTAGTTACATTCACATGAAACTTTTTATTTAAATCATTTCTAAGTTGGAGTTTATTTTTACCTTTATAAAGAGGATAATCAGTTTTACCTAAAGTTACTAAAAGAAATTCGTAAGTAGCTTCTACATCATTTTTATTATAAGCAAGAACTTCTATTTCATCTCCTTTTTGACACCAATGAGTATGGTGAATAGGCATTTCTTCCACATTCTCCATTCTCATTTGTATCTCTAATCCTTTTAAATTTTGAATTCTAGCTTTATTATTATAATGCCAAATTTTATATAAGTCTATTTGTGGAATTAACGGTTTCTTTACTTCGGTAAACATTTCATCTATAAGATATTGTGATTTTGAATATAAAGCACATGCTAATTCTTGTCCAGAAAATCGTATATATTCTCCTTCCCAATGTCTTAGAAAGTGATGTAATAAAGGATAATCATAAGCTAGATTATTAAATCCACAAAGTATAAATTTTTCTTCAGTTAAATGTTCATAGAGTTCTTTAGCATCATTACGCCATCCACAGATTACATATTGATACCAAGTATTAGTTTTAGAACAGTATCCAGTATAAGTAAATAAATTTGATAATGATTCTAGATCATATACTTCTAATATCATCTTTCAAACAATCCATATTACGAACTACAATAATCTTATTATATATTATTATTTTCATTTTCAGTAAAATTAAAGTCTATTATACATTTATTATCTATATTTTCGCATTCATAAGTATTTCTTAAGTTAAAATTACAATAGTATAAATGTAACATACCTAAAGCTCTTTTTCTCGGAAGACCTACATAACTATTATAACTATATATAAATTTTATAAAATTAGAAGTATCTTCTTTACTATTTATTCTAAATTCATGTTCAATGGAAATGGTAGAATTAATTTTATATTTATTTAAACATTGTTGTAATCCTTCTAGAAATTTTGAAGATTGACAAAATGCTTCCCCTATATATGTTCTTTTATTTCCTTGTCCACTATTTCCTATAGAAAAACATCCATCCCCATCCCAAAATCCTCTTATAAACATTGATTCACAATCTTGATCAGGAATCTTTGGAAATATTAAATTATGTGATTTTCTATAAGCATTTCCTTCAAATATAATATGAATAGACTCAGATAATTTTTTATTTATAATATTAATATAATATGTCGTTTTTCTATTTCCTCCTCTATTTCTACTTCCTATTTTTCCATCATAATTAAAAATTAATTTTATATCTTCTATTATTTGAATATCAGTTACTTCAAATTCAATTACATCATGTGTCTCTCTTTTAGAGATACATCCATCAGATGCAAATAACCCAAGAAAATACCAATATAAAGGATCATATATATTTATTCTAGTCTCATCTAAATTATATTTTCCAGAAGTTCTGAATCTAGTTAAATTATATTTTCTAACTAAACGGTCTATTTTTCCTCTTGTAATATCTAAATTATCACAAATTTCTCTTTGAGTTCTTTTACAAAGATACATTTCAATAATTTTATTTTCCAATTCAGAACAATTTTCTTTTATTTGTTCTAGTGTAATATTTGTTTTATCCATATATTTTTATTTTTTTAATTCAAAATTAATATATGGATAAATATGGACAAATCAAAAATTATTCCTTGTTAATATTTGTTAAAATATCAGAATTTAAACAAGTTTTGTCTCGTACTACTGTTATTTTACTATCCCAAATTTCTCCAACTTTTCCTTTATTACACCCAAATCCTATATATTTAATATCTGGAAAATATTCAAATAAATAAGATGCTACAAGTGTAGTACAGTTTGGACATTCATAATCTCCTTGATAAAGTTGCACATGAGAATCTGGCCAATAATATCCACGAATAGCCCACAACCATTGATATCCATATTTTTTAGACATAAAAACATGCATATCATTTCTATCACTAGATGACGGAGTACTTATATGTAAATCTTCTCCTTCTAACCAAATAGGAACTCTTTTCTCTAAAAATTCTTGTTCAGTCATTATTTTTAAATTCATTATACATTTCTAAAAGGCTCGTATTATCTCCATCGTAATATGAATATACATCAGTAGTAAAATCAGAGTTATAATAATAATCATTTATAAAAGACATTAACCCATCTATACTAGGAGTTCTTTCTTCTTCTATTTCTTCTAGATATTGAAAATAGTCACAAATTACATCAGCGTCTATATCTGATTCAATAATATGTTTTTCAGTTATTATCATTTATTCTTTTATTTAAAAATTCAATAAATTTAGACTCTCTAGGCCAAGCAATTTTTCCTGTCCACTTGTGTCCCCAACTATCTATATAATTTATTTGTACTTTAATACCTTTATTACAATATGTTTTTTTATATAATTCTAATAACTGTTCAGGAGTATATCCCTTTGATATATATTTATCTAATCCTATAAAATAGGTATTAAGTATATCGTTTAAAGTACATTTTGGTTTAGAAATCTTTCTTCCGTCTGGAAATAACATTCCTATTTGCCAAATAGGAGTAACTTTAGTAGGAGTTTTTATAACTCCTGCTGTAATCCCTTTAGTTTTTGCCATTCTAACATAAATTCTCCAAATGTTGTATCCCAATATTCTGTTCCTAATGATTCTTCATACATACAATAACCTTTTTCCATATCTGGAAAAGACATATGCTGATGAATATAATCTTTTATTTCATCATTTAGTTCTTCAATATTAGTACAATGAACAAAATCTTTAGGATTTAATTCTATATCTTCTTCTGTCTTAAGAAGCCAATTATTTTCAACTTTAAACTTCATTTAACTGATCTTTAATAATATAAATACTTACTATAGGAGCATCTGATTTATATATTTTTTCATCTGGAAACTTATATTTAAGTTTCTCTAAATCAGTAGAAATACTGTCAATTAAATATCCGCAATCATTTTTTGCTATCGTAAAATAAATCATAATAATGTTTTTAGTATTTTACCACATCTCTTATTTAACTTCTTAACTGCATTTTTTCTTATTTGTCTAACTCTTTCATCACCAAGATTTAATTCTTTAGCAATTTCTTTTATAGGTCTTTCTTCAACATTATTTAATCCATAGAATTCAGTTATTACTTTATATTCTCTTTGGTTTAAACATTTCAATGCTTTAGATATAGTCTCTTTTGTAAAATTATCAGAGAATGGAGTAATATCTTCTGATAGAACATCCTCAATTGTTGAAGAATCATTTATAGGAGATTCTAGAGATTGACAATAAGATTTATCTAATAATACAGAATTATATTGTTTTTGAGTAACATTAGTTAAATTTATTAATTCTTCGTCAGTAGGTTCTCTTTGATGAGTTGTTAAGAAATCATCATAAGCTTTCTTAACTTTAGTAATTCTACTTATATATGTAATTGGATAACGTATAGTTCTTCCTGTATTATATATCTCTTTAAGAATTTCTCTTCTAATATACCATACAGCAAAACTTAAAAATTTATATCCTCTGTCTGGATCGAAATTTGATAACGCTAAACATAATCCATAATTTCCAGCATTAATAAGATCTATTAACGGAACACCTTGTCCAGTATATTTTTTAGCACAAGTAATTACAAATCTCAAATTAGATGTAATAAGTTTTTCTCTAGATCTCTCGTTTCCATCCTTAGCTTCTCTTGCTAATTGAATTTGTTCATCCCCAGAATATATTGGATATTTATCTATATCCTTAAAAAAGTCTTTAAGAATATCGCTACTTTCATTAAGAATATTTTTAGTTATTGTTATTTCTTTCACCTATCCATATATTATTAACAGAATTAATTTTAACTATCTCATACTTATTTTCAAACAAATCTCCTACTGATAACATTGGACCCCCAGACGGATCAATTGCTTCTATTTCATATGGATAGTTACCAATAACTCTTATATATTCTAGACAATATTTATGTTTAGAATCAACATTTAATTTCCAAATAGCAATATTTTCAGCTGCCTGTTCACCAGTATTTTCTAACCATAAATCTGCTCCATCACGGTTATATAATTTAATTTTTGTCATATTTGATTAGTATTTTTTAGATATATCCATAATTGATATTTAGTTAATCCTTCTTTATACATACATTCTTGACGGGATTTATATTCTTTACCTTCATAAGTACATGGCTTAGCCTTTTTACCTCTTCCACTTACTTTGTAATTTTTATCAGTAAATCTTTCTATATTATGTTGTTCTTTACTTTCAATAGAATCTTTTATTATTTTTATAGATTCTAATCTTTTTTCTTTAAGTGGATTATTTGATAATAATTTTATTTTATATTCATTTTCTTTTATAAACTGAATAAGTATATCCCAATCTTTGTTAGATATAGATTCGAATTTCCCACAGTAAATACCTAGTCCGTCATCGCCGTTTTTATCCCAATCAAGAAGTTGTATGAGATTTTCTTTTATTTGTACATCATCAATAGTATCTTTTTCATCGTTATACATAAACCGAGCGTAAGCACTAATTAACTTACGCTCGTCTATTTCTCTAAGAAGATTTACATTAACTATTAGTTGAATCATTCTAAATCATCTCTAAATGCTTTAAATGCAGGTTGGAGAGGAACATTATCATCTGAATAATAAAAGAATTTACATTCTCCGATATGATTTTTATATAAAGATTCAAAGTTATTTACATATTCTTCTTTTTGAAGTCTATCACCTAACGGTTTAGCTTTAAATTCCTTTCCTTCTTTAGTCTTACAAATAAATACCATGTCTTCACTACCACGAAGTCCAAGTTCGTATCCAGTAACTAAAAAGTCTTCTGATTTATAAACTTTTATTTTTATCATATCATTAGTACGACCATTAGGACGATATACTTTATCAGGATCTCTAATAACTAATCCTTCCCAACCTTCTTCTACATAATCATTATGTAAATTAATCATATTATCATATCCAGATACAAGAACTTGTGGAACAAACTGAATTCTTAATTCTCCGTCTTCAAAATCCTTATTTGGATCAAATGATAAATTATATTGGTCTTTTATGTCATTCATAAAGGCCCAACGTTCATCGAATGTAGAATTTACATCAACAATATCATACCAATAAAATTGAAGAACTTCATAGTCAATAGCAGTCTTTTGTGTTCTTGCTATAGAATTAAGTTTTTGAAGTGTATATCCGTGGTGATAACATTCTCCATCCATTATTAATCCTGGATTTTCTTTAAATATTTCTATAAGAGTTTTATTACTAAGAATTTCATACATTGCTGCATCATAATTCATAGCTCCTCTAGAAGCAGTATGAAGTTCTCCGTCATTTCCCATATAAATTAATGCTCTAAGTCCATCAATTTTACGAGAAGCGTACCAAGATTTATCGAATATTTTATTACTGGTTACTTTATCAACTTGTTTAGCAAGCATTGGTTTTGGAACCCCATCCTGTCCTGTTATTATTCCACCAAGTATTTCATTTAACTCAGATTCAGAATATTCATCAGGATCTTTTTCTATTTCTCTGTAACCTTTATCAAGTTTTTCTTTAACTAAATGTTTAGCTTCAAGCATAACTTGTTCCCATAAGTTACGAGTTGCTTTTCCACGTTCAACAGTTTTATCTGGTTGTTGAGTTCTTTTACCTTTATACTGTCCAGATTCTCTATGAATTACAAAATATCTATTTTGTTTATCTTTAGGATTTATAAGCTCATAGTTTACAATAGCTATTCTAATCTTTCCTTTAGTATCTCTGCTAATAAGATACCAAGTTTTTTCATTAGGAATAATTTCTTGAGGAGCAAATAAATCAGACATTCTTAAAGTATAATTTCTTATCGGTTAGAAGAAAATTCCATAATCCGTCTAATGTATCTAATGGATAACGAATTTCTTTTTCTTCATCGAATATATCCTTATCTTGTTTTACATAAATAGCTTTATCTTCAACATCCTCCCAAAGATAATAAGCGACTAAATCTGCTCCTTCGTCTGTAAAGTTAGAATCTAAAAAGATGTCTAACATTTTACCGACAGCCTCAGCCCAATCAGTTTCAAACAAAATGGTTGGATATGATTTTCCAGTTATAGACATATCAAATCGCTCAATTCCTTCAGAAAAATCTTCATAAAATTTTATAAAATCCTTAAATGATTCTTCAGTAATCATACTTTAAAATTTGCATCGTCTCTATTAATTCCACCATCTGCTCCTCTATCAGTATCAGGAAGTTCTTCTACATCACAGAACCATATATCTTCAGTTTTATGAATTAAACATTGTGCAATAGCGTCTCCTACTTTATAAGGAGCCATTTCATTTTCCATTTCTAAAAGGTTTAATTCATAATCTCCTTCTGGAAACAATTGTTCAAAAGGAGTACGAAGTTTATAAAATACTTTCCATTCTCCAGTATAGTTAGAATCTATGGTTCCAGGTGCATTTGGAATATATGCATTTGTTTTAGTATTACTACTTCTAGGTCTAATTTCTGCTTCATATCCAACAGGGATTTTAGTAGCAAATCCTACTCCATATTCAAATCTATCATATTTAGGATTATATTTACAAGAAGTAGCAATTAAATCATATCCAGCATCTGTCATGTGCTTTCTAGTTGGAAGCACTGATTTTTCATTAAGTCTTTTAAAAAGAATTTCAACCATTTAAATAAGAAATTAATTGATTAACAGCATTATTCTTTTCAGAATAAAATACTTTAAGTATCTTTTCTTTTTCTTGAACTACTACAAAAGGATTCTTTATAGCTCCCCAATGAGATTTAATTCTATAAGCTTCTTTTCTTCCTTCTACAGTATTAAAATCTATATATTTAATAAAAATAGGGAATTTTGAATCTATTAAATCCAATAATTCCCTATCTTTTTTGTTATCGTAAACTATTATTGCTTCCATCTTGGCATTTCCCTCCAATATATAGGATTAACTTCACAATTCCATCTGTATTGAATCCATTTTCCATTTTCATATTTTCCTTCAGCTTCTCCTCCTTCTAGTGTATAGAGGATTATACTTCTAGGATTATCAGGGAGATATTCTACACTAAACCAATTGTCAGTCTGTTCATATTTAATACTTTTTAATTTCATATGTTAGTGTATCAATTATAAATCCAGATCTACAATCTAAACAAGCCCATTTATCTGTAATTAATTCTCTTTGTAATTGAGTATGTCCAAATACCTGATACATTCCATCTTCTCCTAAAGGAACTATTTTTTCTTGAACTTCAGTTTGATAATGATCAATATGTTCTCTTATATCAGCCCATTCACAAGATCCATTAAAAGATTCTCCATATCTATACGGAGATATATTACTAATAGCTTTTATATAATATATATTAAAATCAGATAAAGGAGTATCTTTTAAAACTCTAGCAGTTTCAAAAATTGTAGAATCTTTTTCTAGTTCTGCTCCTTCATCATATTTCATATAAGAATATAAAAAATCTTCAGACCATTTTTTAGATATACCTGCGTGACTAAATATCACATTATTTTCAATCCAAACCAAGTTAAAATATTCTAAATTTTCTAAAAAAAACTTATGATATTTATCCCAATTTTTCCAATCAGTTCTTGAAGCAGCTTTAAATTCAGACCATATATAACTATCTGTATGATTTCCAGTTAATAGAATATATTTATTTGGTTCATTCTTTTTTAATGAAATTATATCATTCAACATATTTAAATTAGAATCAAAATCTCCAAAATATTTACACTCCATTAATTCCGGTGTTTCTCCAATTTCTTCACCATAAGGATCCAAATAATCCCCAAGAAATATAACTTTAGATACGCTAGAAATATTTTCATCAATAATCTTTCTCCAAAAATTACGACAATGTAAATCAGAAATTATTAGTATTTTCATATCCTATTCTTTTACAAAAATCATCAATTATAACTGATATCATTTCAGCATTATCAAAACTCCAGTTATCCGTCTTAATATTTAAAAATTTGTCCATTCCATTGTCTCTAATAGATAAAGTTAATTTTTGCCAATCTCCATCTCTATCCTCAGTACAATCTGGATTTTGAACATAACTGATAGTAGCTTCATCTAATAATACCTGATTATCATTTGGTAAACCTTTTGTTATTACTTCCATAGTTTTAATATTAAGTCAAATAATATTACAAATAAATAAAAAGTAGAAAATAATATAATTATTGATAATACTAAAGCTAGAGGAATCCATAACGGACTAAATATCCACCACCATGACCAATCTAATTTATCATATATTTTTGCAAAGAAAAATGCTAAAAATATAATTATATTTGGAATACCAATTAAATGAATTGTTAATTTATTATTTGTTGTTTTCATTTTTCCAAAATTTATAAGTATGATCTATTAACTTTTCATTTTTAACACAATAAAACTTTTGGTTAGTATTTGGATTATCTAATCCTCCCTTCTCTTCAATATAAGGTCCAGTTTTTATATAATCAAAATACATCAAATTCTCTGAAATAATTTCTGGAATTTCTAAATGTCCTGTATACCAACCTATTTTAATATTAGGAAATTTATTCCTTATATATATAGAAAAATTTAGTAAGTCGTATGTACTTTTAGCTCCTCCCATAAATCCAACACAAGTTATTCCTTTATTAGATTTTATAAGATTACTAAGCTCTTTCTTTGTTAATTCAGTACCAATATCTTCCCAAAGCTCTGGACTATGACATCCAGTACAATGAAAAGGACAATTTGATATATTTATTAATAAAGAAATCTCATCAGGAAATTCCTGAAATCCAATTTGAACATCAGTGTATTTCATACTTCTCTAATATATAATTGGCAACAGCATTTATCTTTATATCTATAATCATAACAAGGGCAATGAAGATCTTTACTGTTGTCATCGTGAACACAAGGACACATTCCTTCATTCCTTTCAATAGCTTTAGTAATACCTTTAACAATTTTTTCATTTGGATTTAACTACCAACCTTTCTTAATATAATATTCCATTATTCAATTTCTTTACTATAAATTCTAGTTTTTTGTTCTATCTGTCTACCTTCAGACCAATTTTTAATTTTAGTTAAATAACCAATAACTCTGTCATATAATGTAATTTTTTCAGTCTCTCCACATTTAGGACACTTATTAAATGGTTGTTTAGCTATAAATCCACATTTATCACATTCACAATTAGGAACATTATAAGTAAAATATTGACAACCATTTTCTGCTGCAAATTTTAACATTTTCTTATTTTGTTCTAATGATAAATGTTCAGATAAATTAATGTGAGCGGCACTTCCTCCATCAAGATAGTCTCCGATATAATTATTCCCGTGAAGAATCATTTTTTCTAACGGGGATATAGCTGAATCATTAGGTTTAAATATATAAGAAGCATATAGATTAGTATCTTCAGGAACCCAATATCCATCTTGTTTATCCCAATTATAATTTTTAATAGCTAAAGATTCAGATGGAACCATTTCTGTGTTAAATGTTATTTTATGATTATTAAATTTACCGTTAGCTTTTTGGTTAGATTCTTTAATAGTAGAGAATATAGTTTGACAAAATTCTTGATATTTTGGATTATTATTACATTTAATACCTAAATATTCTGCTGCTTGATTTAATCCATTAATGCCGATTGTAAGATATTGTTTATTTAAAGATATAAACCCTTCTGTATATGCTGGAAGTAATTTAGCATCATACATATCCCAGAGACATTCATTATATGCTATATGATACTTATATACTCTTTCCAAAATATTTTCTAAATACTCTGCTAAATATTCATAATCAGTAACCTTAAGAATTCCTTTAAATTCAATTTTATACCTTGTTTTAATCCAGTCTTGTATAATTCTATTAAGATTAAGAGTAATTACAGACTTACTTCCAGTTTCGACCCCCATATTACCATTAGTAAAGTTAAACTCTTTACCGTTTACTTTATTTTTAAGTCTACAACAACTAGATAACGAATCAGCAGTATCACTAATATAAGTAAAGAATGAATGTCCTCTTGTATATTCCTCTGCTACAAAATCAGCATTTTCTTGATCTACAAATTTACCGTCTTTATAGATAAGAGCAAACGATTCTACCGGAAATGTAAGAATACATCTTAATCTTTCTTCATTAAACCATTGCATAAATTCTTTTTGTAACCAGTTAAGACTATCCCATTGGGGAGCTGTCATATCAGGAAACATAAAGTTTTCAAACATTGATTCAAAGAAAGGTTTATCAAAGTATCCTATATTCCAAAATACACTTTGCATTCCTCTTGCAGCAGCAGGTTGATTAACGGAATAAACTACTTGTTGGAAATATTGATGTATTTGACTTCTAATTGTTTTTTGTCTTTCACAATGGGTTGTAGTAACAATACAATCTGGTTTTTCATAGTATAAATCACCCCATTCTTTTCTAGCAAAATAATCAAAATACATTAGAAATTCCGGAGTAGCTACAGCTCCTGCAAATTGACCTGCAACAGCAAACATTAAATTTACAAACATTCCACAAAAAGAATCAAGATTTTTAGGACTAGCTGATAATCCGCCTAAACCTTTAATTCCATTATTTAAGAATGGATACATACTTATGCTACAACAGTATGGAGCAATTGCACCCATAAAACTTGATTCATCGTGTTTATAAATTATATGATGTTCAAGATCTTTTTCATATTGTTTAGAATCAAAATCCGAAAATAATTCTTTTAACTTATCAGTGATCATTCCACGATTAACAAGAATATTTTCTTCTTTATGTCCTTCTGCATTTAAAATTCCTATATTCTTATTTGCTACATTAGAATTATCATCAATAGTCGCGTTTGCTGTATTAGATGATTCTTTATATTTTTGAATAAAAGCTTTTTTAGCTTTTACCATTTTCCTAGCTTGCTCGTGTTTATATCTATAAATAAGATACGAATCAGCTACTTCACTATAATCTAAATTCCGTAAAGTCTCAATGACCTGGTCTTGAATATCTTCAATTCCCATCTCATCCCAGATCTTTATAGAATTAGTTATTTCATCATATACATTATCATCTACAGTATATCCTATAGAATTAAATGCAGATTTTATAGCATTTTTAATTTTTAAAGGATTAAACTGTTCTTTTTGACCATTTCTTTTTATTATTTCCATATATCAAAAATTAAAGGGTTATAAGGATATTAATATATCTCTAATAACCCTTTAATCAAAATATTTAATTATCCTATAAAATCTAATTTTTTAGTGATACTCTTTTCCAAGTAATTTCAGACTCTTCGTTAAATGGATCTAAAGCAATTAAAGCGTTTCCATGTGGAGAATCTGGAACAAGTTCTATGACATTTGTAATAACAAGAGCTTGCCCGAATCTTATATCCGGATATTCTTCAATTAATTTAGATAAACTTTCTAATATTAGTCTATTATACTTTTGTCTTTCCATTATATATCAAGAATATCTTTAAGTAACAAAGTCTTTTCAAAAATATTAAACGGATCTTTTTTCATTCCGTCAGTAAGCACTTGAGTGAAGGCATTATATACTTGATACATACTTATATCACCACAATCAATTCCAGCATAATATTCACTATCTTCCTTTTCAAATAAAGATTTATAAGCATCAATTGGAGTACTCACTGCTAATTTAGCTTTACCATAATGGTTATCGAAACTATAATTAATACAATTTCTAATCCATTTACCAAGAGACTCATTAATATTTTGAACTCTAGTATTAAACTCAGA
Organism: Bacilli bacterium; assembly: GCA_036342255.1. GTDB lineage: Bacteria > Bacillota_I > Bacilli_A > RF39 > UBA660 > RUG11198. The sequence goes on along the minus strand of JAZAUS010000013.1, from coordinate 12,728 downwards.
TTCAATAAGTTTCTTCATCCAGGCTGCTGTATCGTCAGTTTGCTCTATAATTCTTCTTAAAGGATTATAATCAATAGCTGTTTCAGATTCCATATCCTGACAAGCAAGTAATTGAGGACTAAATACACAAAGATTAGTACAACTCATTCTTTCTTGTCCTTTAAAGAACTTAACAACTGGTTTACGAACGTCAATACCATAAACCATTCCAATAACTGCTCTATGCGGATCATCGTTAAATTTATACTCATCTGGAAGAATAGCTTCAATAAGAACTCTATTATAAGTTATATCTTCAGTATTAATATCTCCATCAGCTGTATAAGTAATCTGACTTGGAAGTTGTACTTGAACTCTAAATTCAGAAGTTAATCTTTGAACTCTTTCTAAAAATGGTTCAACATAAGCAGCAGTAGGAAAGTATTCTCTGTTTTTTATTCTAGTTGCTCTTCCTGCTAATAGTTCGTTTAATTGTATTTCTGCCATAATTAATCGTCTTCGCTATCTAAATCATTAATAGTTGTCGGTTTAAAATCTTCTTCTTCAAAGAAATTGTTAAAATATTCTATTACTTTATTCTCAGAATATTTCTTCATTTTAAGTACCTCTACTTTAAATAAGGCGATATCCATTTCAGACATTTTTATTTCTATGGATACATCATGAGAACCTTTTAATATAATATATCCATCATTAATTAAATCAATACCGAAACATTTATTATCAATACCATAAAGTCTGATTATAGCATTCTCTACGTAATCAATAACTTTTATGTCTAGATTTTCTTTCATAGCTTTTTCAACAAAAGCTATAATATCATTCATCGAAATCTTCTTCTCCATAATATTCTTTTTCAATTTGTTTTTCATCAATCTTAATATCTTGATTTTTATATTTCTTCCAATTTTCTATAACTGCATCTTTATTAGAACAAGGACTAGCTCCTAAATAAACACTCATATTAAAAGCGTTTAGATCTCTAGTCCAATTATAGAAATTACCTGCCATGTCAAGAAATTCAAAGAATTTATTTTGAAATATTTGAGAATATGCTTTACTAACACTAGATTCTATTCCAGTAGTTTGCAAATCATATTGTTTATTATATTGTTTACAAATGTCTGGAAGAATTTCATTATCAAATATTTTCTGTACTTCTTCTTCTAAATTATTTGGATTGTCATAACTCCTATATCCAGGATGCCAATTGCCATATTCATCAGTATGTTCTTCTATATACTTATCAACAATAGGTTTTCTACAATATTCTTTTAATATTGATATAGTATTTAAAAGTTCTTGTTGAGAATCTATTTTATAAGCATAGATATAACTATCACAAATATCCTTCATTATTTCTTTAGGAAGATAATAAAATTCAAATGGAGCAGGACCTATACATTCCTTATAAGATTTATTAGGATCCCATTCTAATACTTCATATTGAGATTTAACTTTTTCCCATACTTCAGGATATTTTTTTCTATCATAATAAGCTTTTCTATATTGTTCGTGTTCTTTATAAATTTTAGAATAAATTTCATTTTCTTCCATAAATTTATCCCAACTAACACTCGGTTGTACAAAAGAATATAATTCTTTCATACAATCATCTACAGCTCTAGATAGAACTTTATTTCTTGTAACCATATTCTTTTACAATTTTTTCTAAATCAGATAATGTAGCATTAGAAGATATCATATAAAGAAGTTTCTCTTTATTATCAGTTTGTTTATTTTCCTGTTCTAATTCTTCCTTCAAATCATCATAATTTTCAATAGTCCAATCAGAATACTTAGAAAAATAATCTCTAATTTCTTCCAAATCTTCTAAAGATTCTATATCAGAAAGTTCAAATGTTTTATTTTCAAAGTCTGCTATCTCACAATAAGCATATTGCCAGTCAGCTACAATAACATCTATTATAGCTTTAGCTATATCATCCTCTACATCAAGATAATATAAACTTTCAAAATCAGCTTTGTCCAAATCTACTTCAGGAAGACTTTCAACTATTTCAATAAATTTATCTTCAGAAATAATGTTGCAGTTCTCTAAAAATTGTTCATACTTGCTATTCATATTATTTTATTTAAAAATTTTCAAAAGTTCCTATTGTTCTAATATTTCCAATATATAAATCATATGATACTCCATATGAATTACGAGAGAAATTAAAGTTACTATAATCTGAAGCTCCATATAAACTTAATACATTTCTATAATCAAACTTCTTACAAGAATTAAGAGAATTTGAATGCAAATCTCCTTTCACAAAATGAATATTGTCTCCTTTAATATTATTAGAGTCTAACCATTCATATAACATGACTTTAGTACGTTCATCTACATTTAATGGCATTCCTCTCTTCATAAACTTTTCATCCTTTCCGTGATGTATGATTATAACTTCATTATTTATAGTATAAGCTCCGAAATAATCTTTAAATAAAGTAAATTTAACATCTGGAGCTATTACTTTAATAGCATTTTGTAAAGCCAAATTAGCTGTATATTCCCAGAAACCACCATGATTTCCACACTTAACAGAATATACATCTACATTATTAGCAATAGTCTTACAGTTCAAAATAAATTTAGTAGTAAGTTCTAGGAATGTTTCCAACTGTTCCATATTATCCATTTCCTGTGGCATAAAATGGTCTCTTCTAGCAGTTTGATTATCCATTCCATCCAAACTATCTCCCATTAAATTTATTATAATTTTGTTATAAAATCCATATTCTTTAATTTTGTTAAATAAAGCATTTAACCTTCTTTCTATTTCTTCTTTAGTATATGGATTAGGATATAAAGTATTAGACTCACATTTACTTCCAATATGCATATCAGCTAAATATAAACTGAGAATTGTTTTAGAAGTAATTTCACAAGGTTTAATTGAAATAGGTTTCCAATTACCCAAGTCTAATTTAATTTCTGAAATGTTTTGAAGTTGAGTTTTATATTCTAGGTTTTCTTTAGCTAATTTATTAATAAGTTTATTAGCTTCAGAGAGTTGATCTTTTTCAATTCTTCTTAGAACATTATTTTCTTTTTGCTGATTATAAAGGTTAAGTAATTCATCTTCAGATTTTTCCTCAACCATATGTTGTGGGAAAGGACTAGAAGCTTTATATATATTAAATGCTCTAAGTATTCTTTTAAATTCTACAAATGTATATTCAGGAAATTCTCTAGAAACAATTTTTTGTGTTAAATTAGAACCATAAATAGTATATAATTTATAAATTGTTTCCATTTCTTTTCTATTCAATTTTCCTTCTAATGTAGGATTATCTTTTCTAAATATTTGAAAAGTATAAAACTGAATAACTCCGTCTTCATCTCTTTCTACATTTGTAATAGCTTTATCATCTGTTTCTACAGTTTCTATAGATTTAACATTTCTTTTTACTTGACTATAAATATCCAAAAATTCTTTAATTAAATCGGTAGAAATGTTTTCAGAATTAACTATATTATTCTTTTGTTGATAGTAATAAGTAGCTTTGTGTTTCTTATTGTTTAGACTTTTAAAGGTCTTTAAATCGTTGATAATTTCTTTTACTTTCTTTTCACTTATTTTATTCATTTTTCAATGTTTTACAATGTGATATAACAAAAAATGCTGACTGAAAAAATCAGTCAGCATTTAAGATATAGAGATTAATCTAATGTTGGATAACCAAAGACAAGTAACTTACAAGGACGAGTGCCCTTTGAAGGAGTATAGGTTCCCTTCAATACAAGAGAATTCTTCTCTTTAGGTGCCCACTCACGATATACATTCACGTTCTCTTTATAATCAGTAATGAACTCACGAACAGCTTGCTTAGCAGCGTTCTTAGTCTTCTCACGACCAACCTCATTACCAGTCATATCACGGAGAACATACCAGCTCTCAGGAGTATGGGTCTTAGTTTCATACTTGATATCCTCAAGTTGATAAGGACGCTCACGGGTATCAGAAATAGCAGATTGGAGAACAATATATGCACCATCATTAGGCATATCAAACTTCTTCTTCTTAAGGAATTCCTTCATCCACTCCTTAACATTCTCCTCACTAGTGACATTATTCTCTGCCCACTTCTTATAAGATTGTGTAGCGTCTACGCGAAGATTTAATCCAGAGTTTGCCTTTGCTTCATCTTTGGTCTTACCAATAGTTTCAAATTTCTTAAAATAAACATTTTTCTGTTCCATTGTTTAAACAATCATTAATTCATTCGGGAATATTCCCACATAAAAAATATCTACTTTAAATTGTTATATCTACTTGTTTAATGCAAATCTAATATATTATATAAACATATAAATCAATATATTTTAACATATTTTTACATATTCAAAAAGGTAAAAAAGTTTTTAGAATCAAAATAATTTCTTCCAAAATTTTTTTACCTTCTAATCCAAATGTTGGAAAATCATGTTCTTGATAAGCAAAATCTTCACAGACTATTGCCAATCCTTTTATAAAATTTTCTGGTAAGTTTAGGCTAGTATTTATTTTATAAAGAAAAGAATAATGTGTGAAATCAGGATTCTTGGCTTTATTCTTTTCTACAACATAACAAATAAGACTAATAAGGATTAATTTTCTTTCAAAACTGTTATGCTCTTTAGTACTTGGAATATTTAAATAACCTAAACTAAAATTTTCAGAATAAAATTTTCTAAGCTCTTCAAAAGTCATAATCAATCGTCTAATTCATTCATAGAAGATATGCAGCAATTTCCTAAAAGTTCATTTAAATATCCAATAAATTCATCTTCATTTCCATTTGCTGCTGACATTTTTAAATCTCTTTCAATTTTATATACACTTCTTCCTGAACAAGGATGTAAATCTTTATTCCAAACTATAGAAGTATATCTATCTATAGTTTCTTTTTTGAAATTTAAGAGATTAGTTAATACATCAGAATAATTAGATAGTTCCATACATAAATCATGAACAGAACTTTCTTTTTCTTTAAAATCTCTTATAAAAGCATCCACTTTTGGTTTTAAAGTTTCCATTATGAATTCCTCTAAAACATTCTCTGGAATATTTGGAACCTGACTCCTTATATATTCCCCAAAATCATATTGTAAATTCATATCCTTTAACTTGATTAAAATATGCTACAGTCTTTAAAAGATATAAAACTTCCTTCCATCCAGACAAGAACAATTTAGGAGTCATTGGATATACTAAAGTATTATATTCTGGAATAGTAGATACTACCAAGAAATTTCCTTTTGTAGTAGCATTTTCTACATTATAAAATTTCTTTGCACAAAGTTTTATTAACCAACTATAGAATGCTATCTCTCTTTGATAACTAAAAAATGTTGGATCGAACTGGACAGCAGGTCTACTAGTAGTTTTTAAATCATTTACTGTAATGATTTTTTCTTCAGAGTCTATACTAAAATTATCAAGCTTAGCCTTTAAATGATATATTCTTGGTTCATAATCTGGAACTTTCATTTCGATATCCATTAGTATGGTTCTTTCATTTCCAACTATAGGTTCTTCTACAAGTCCAGACGGATGAAGTAGTTTTTGAATATCCTTATTCTCATTAAGAGTTTTTAAACAATTTACTAACAAATTATAATTCTTCTCATCAGTAAATATTCGTTTTTTCTCTCCTAACGGATTATTTTGTTCAAACAAAAATCTATCTCTCCAATAAGGTTCTGCTTTATCTCTAAATTCCTTAAGTCTATTAGAAGTGAGTTTGTCTTTATAATATCCTATTTTATAAGACATGCTCTTAATTTCATCATCGGTAGGAGTAGTTCCGTCTGATTTATAAAGAGCATCTGCCATTAATCCAGCTTTTGCTGTAGGCTTAAATACTCCTTCAATTACTTCATATTTTTCTGGTTCTAATACATTTTCATGTATTAATGTTCCAGTCTCAAAACTAGGATTATAAACTTGTGGAATTCCTTCAAAAAAAGTTTTAACTCCGTCACGTTTAAGAACTCCTAAACGAGAATTAGATATATATTCTTTTGAATATTGTTTAAAATATACATCATCATCAATATCCTCTAGTTTAAGAGTGTCTAATAATGGAGTTATTTTAATTTGCTTTATTATTTCTCCATCTAAATTCATACGAGGTTATTTTAGTAATTGGTCCTTGATCTGAATAACTGTTTTCTATCTTTTTAAATAAAAATTTATTTATTAAAAAGGTTATAGCTATTATAAATACAATAGCAAATGCCCAAAATCCACTAATCATCATAATATTTATCAAATTCGTCAAATATGCCGGTTTCTTTTCCTAACCAATATACATCGGTTATTTCATCTTCATCTAATGAATATATTTTTAACATAGGACCATATTCTTTATTATTCAGACTATCTATTAATAAACAAGGTATTCCAGCTAAATTTAAAGCTTTCCATTGATGTGGAGAATCTTCTATAAAGACGTCTACTCTACCTTTTATGTATTTAGATTTAGGAATATGATATCCAGGAACTTGATATAAAGGACTATCAGGTAAATCATTAATTTCTATTGCTTTCTTAGACCAACTTTTACGGTTTACCCTAGAACTACAATATAACTTTGGTTCAAATCCAATTGGTCTTCTTATTACGGGAAGATTTATCCAAAAGTCTCTTTCTTTAGAAAGAATATTTACCACATTTCTTGTGATAGCCCAATCATAATTAGGCCATTTCTTAAATCTCTTTAAATATCCTTCTGAAAATCCAAATATAGTATCGTCTAAATCACATCCTATCTGGAGATGTTCTCTTAATTTAATCATTTTCTCCAAAATAACATCTATCAATAAACTTAGAATCTTTTAATTGATTCTCAAAAATTTCTTTTTCTTCTTTATTAAGATTTCTTATAGAAGAAGCTAACCTTTTTATATAAATTAATCTTGAACCTAACATTTTAATATTTTTTAATTATAATTCTTCATAATCTTCTAAAGCAGATAACGCAATAGTATAATTAGTATTTAAATATTCACTTAATTGTTCCCAATCTTCTATAGTATCTAAAATTTTATCATCGTCTAATTCGTTACCGTATTGCATTATCAGTTTTTCTACAGCGTCATTATAAGACTTTGCAGAAATAGTTTTAATTTCAGGCCAGTAGTCTTGTGTAGACTCGGCATAAACATATTTATTAAGCATTTTTCAATTTTAAACTTAAATAGTCATATAACATACTAATTGGAGCAATAAAAACTGTTCCTGGACTTTGTCCTCCATCTTTATCTTGTTTTTTCCAACATACTACCATAGGACGATCTTTTAGTGGACATTCTTCAGCTATTTTAAAATATGAAGGAGTAGATTGTGTTGCTTTCATTTGAAGATAACAAGGTAGGTTTCCTTCTAAATCATCTACATCTATTTTCATATTATCTAAATTCTTGCTATTTGACCTTGAACTAACTGTGTTATAGCCTATTTCATTAAGCTTATGTATCACATCAAGTTCAAATTGACTTCCTTTTTTCTTAGAACGTTTGGCTTGATAAGATTTTTTAGTATGTGGATCTATCCATTCTACTTGTATTCCGTCTTTTGGAATACTATTTTTATTTGCTCTAATTTTTAATGTTTGTTGAGATAATCCTGTCATTTCTGAAGCAACTTCGATGCTTTCATAAACACAGGATTGTCCTCCTTTCATTGTTATTTTAACTGCTGTATTTAGCTACTTTTTCATTTTAACAACGTATCAAGTTTTTGTTGAATTATCTTACTATGTTCTCTACTATCTGCTCCGATATGCCATATAATTGGTTCTTCAATTAATAACGGTCTGTAATATTTCCAATCATATAATGTAAAAGGAATTCCACCTTCTGTTTGTAATTCCCATTCATAATTTACTTTATCTTCACCATTGTTAATAGAAGGTAATCCAAATAAATGTACTAAATCAAAGAAACTTGCTTCTATAAAGTTTCCATAGTAACCTGTTTCTGTAAAATCAGAATTATATTTTCCCATCTAATCCGATTATATGTACTATTGACCAAAAAATATTTCTTTCTAAATATTGTCCTCTTGGAATTTCATCTTCTGCAAAAGAACCTGTAATATCAAATGGAAGTTTATGACCAGACCAAACATCTGGAATACCACCACATTTCATAAGTACTGGAGGTTCTGCAAATACTTTGGAACCTGTCCAATCTTTAGCTATATAAACTTTCATTATTTACTCAACGCAAAACATATAATTAGAAATACTATAACTATTAAAAATACATAAACTAAAATCATTATTTAAATGTATAACTAGACATAAATTCATTAACATATTCTTTCATATTCTCTACTCCTACCATTTTAATAGAATCAGTGAAATCTTTAGAAAGATACCAAGGCAAGAAATAATAATTTAGTTCCGGATGTTGTTTGCGAATTAACCACATATTGTGTAATCCAGGTCTATCATTATCATATATAACTAATATATGTTTAAAACGCTGTTTAAACTCTTCTAATTTTTTATCATCTAAAAAAAGAGTTTCACTATTTGGAGATACAGCAGGTATTCCAAATTCATATAAAGCACAAACATCTTTCATAGATTTCGTTATAACTAGTAGTTCTCCTGTTTTAGGAAGTTGATGATAACCTTGAAGTACCTTTTTAGAAAGATTATTAAGGAATCTAAAAGAATCTCTTGTAGGAAAATAACATTTCCATTTTTCATTTCCATTTTTATCTTTTCCGAAGTAATATCCATAAATAGGACATTGTTCAGAAGAAGTAAATTTTAATTCTCCGTTTAAAAATATATGTTGTAATGAAAATACTTGAAATTTCTTTAACGTTTTTATTGAAATTCCAAATTGTTTCCACCATTCTAATTCTTTATCAGTATATTTCTTAATTTGGACTTGAATTCTTGAAGATTCTGTTTCTTTTAAAGATTCTACAATTTTAGGAGAATTTGATTTCACAACATTAGAGTTTACTAAATTAAAATCTTGCGCTATTATTTTAAGAGCTTCGTAATAATTACAATTATAAAGTCTCATTACAAGATTCCAACAATCAATATGCTCATTAGTTGCAAAATCATGCATATAAAGTATTCCAGATTTTGATTTATAGAAACCTACAGTTACATGATTATCATTACGCAAGCAGCTAGTTACTAGTTTTTTACTAGTAACATTACTGCCTGTATAATATTGCATTATAGACTCTTGATTTACTTTAGAAAGTATAAAGTCTTTTGTTATTTTTGGTTGTAAAGATATAAATTCCATAAATCAAGATGTCTTAATTTATTTATTAAAGTTCTATTCCATCTAAATCAATTTCCTCACTGCTATCATTATCAGAAGAATCTTCTGTAGAACTCATAGCTGTAGGCTTAGCATTCTTATAATTCTTCTGTTGAGTAAGTTCATAATCGGTAAAGAATAAGTTATCACCGATAAAGTTTACAGCAAATACTTGTCCTGCTTTATTTAGACCACAAGCATTAGGAAGAGCTGCATACCAAGTTCCATTATTGATACGTCCAACTAACTTTAAGTTAGTTTCAACGTTATCTTTTCCAGCAAGTGCCTTGATAATCAAATCAATAAATTGGTCTACAGTCTTAATTTTAGAAGCATTTGCTTTAATCTTTTCCTCTCCAGCCGGATTAATTGCGTGAACAATTTGCATTAATGTAAATTGAAAATTCTCAAAACGAGAAGGTCTTTGATAGTCATGTCCGTTTGCATTTTGGAATGTAGGACGCTCCATATCTTTATCTGAAGTAGGAATAAATAAATTAGCACTAAATGTACCTTTATTATCTCCAGTACCTGTAAATTCAAGTGCTACTACGGGATATTCTGCATTAGGATCTTTTGAACCTTTTAAAACAGTTTTCTCAATCTTTGTAAGATTTACAGTATAAATATCGTAAGGACGTAAATAAGAACCAGATGTGCTAGCAAAATTTTGTTCGCTAAGATTAGAAAAATTAAACATACAATAATAATTTCATATAATAACATAAATAAATTATCTATTTTATATAAAACTATCTACTTTTTTAATTATATTAGAGTTCTAAGTCGAAGTCAGAAATATCAACTTCAGAATCATCTATTACATCTTCATCAATTTCATCAGGATCGGTTATTTCTTCAGGAACATCAATAATGTCATCTTCTTTCTCAATGTTTCCTTTAAGTTTGAAGTATCCTTCTTTTCCTTCATACGGAATTACTTCAAATATATCTCCATACTCTGCTAAATTATCATGTTTAGAACCCCTACATGAAACTGTATAAGTTTTAGTGAGCCTATTTCCAGATTTCTCATCTTCACAAAGTACAGGAGTAATTACTCGTCCTTTCTTTTCAAACTTTATTTCAAGTTTTTGTTCTGGCTCAAACCCAGTAAGTTCTACACAAGCAGCATTCATTTGCCATTTACCTTCAAGTAAAGTAATCTTTGCTACTGGATCTGTATCCTTTGGTTTCTTAGAACGAGTTGATGTAGTCTTTTTAGTAGCTTCTTTAAAATCTCCAAAGGTTGCTTCCTTTGTAAAAAGTTCTCCGGTCTCTGTATCAACCAGAGTAAGTACAATTTTAGATGATTGAATTTCTAACATTATTCTTCGTTATATTCTTTAATTACCTTAAGTATCTCATTTAAGTCATTGTCAATCTCTAAATCTTCAAACATATCCATTGGAGTTTTAGCAAGACATTTACCATCATTATTAGTAACCAATTTATATTGCATCTTTCCATCTTCACCTTCTTCTACTTTAGTGAAGAAAATATAAGTAAACAATCCTTCTAAGGTTACTTTTTCACTTAAAAGTTTACCGATGGTTTTAATTACATATTTTGGATCAATCTCAGTACCAACGTTTTCACTATGGGTTAAAAATACCATAGTACAATCATCTCTCATTTGTTCAGCGTACCTTAAAATATCCATCATATGTTGAGCTAATTCAGAAAATTTTCCATATCCAACTTCTGTAGCTCTATCAACAAATTCATAACTCATAATGTACTGCATATCATCTATAACTACAGTTTCAATATGAGGCATTTTAGAATTTATAATTTTAAGTATCTTAAGAATTTGTTCTGAATTTGAACTAACATAATAGTTTCCAGAGATCTCTTTAGTTTCTTTATTAATATTAAATGGAATATACTTTCTTTTCCATCCTCTGAAACTAAGAGGTTTTCCAGTTGTACTAATAATAAAAGTTGTCTCTGGATTCATATTTCTTAATGAAGTAGTCTTTCCAGAACCAGATTCACCATAAATACATAATGCTTCACAAGCCATTATAAAATCAATTTAAAATCATTTTTGCTTGAATTATCTATTTCTTTCTCTTCATCTTCCTCATTATTTATTATATAATCAGGTGTTAAATATTTACTATAATCATAAATTTCGTTAGGTAATGGTAGCTCAAACCACTCATTAACATCACCGTGATAATTAACTCCAATTTCTATATCAGCACTTCCAAATCGAGTCTTTAAAATTTGTATCATTCTTATATGATCACCTAATTTTTTAACATCATATCCTCTATAAGTATTAAGTTTATCACGATTTGGACCATATAATGCCAATACAACTTCGGCAGCATCAGTGGTATCTCCAGTTTCTTTTAAATCTGAAAGTTGAATTCCAGTTCTTCCTGCTTTAAATCTTTCAATATTACTTTGCTCTCTATTAATTTGTTGAATTAAAGTAGGAGATATATTACACATATTTCTAAGTGTAACAAGATATGAAACAGTAGTATCAATTTCTCCTTTTTTATTACGACCATTAGACGGACGAAGAAGACCAACATGATCTATGACTACCTCATAAAGTAAATCAGGATTATGTGGTTTATAGATTTTTCTATTTTCTGTCTCTTCAAATTCTCCAAATTGTTCTAATTTTTGCATTAAGATAGCATAAAGTTTATCAGCATTTAAAGATTTATCATAAACATGGATTTTACTTTCTATCTTATTTAACCAATCAGTACAATCTTTAACTAATTCATAATTTTTATCGTTAAGAATATATCCTTTCTTTCTAGAAAGAATTTCAGTTATAGAAAGTCTTTTATGATATTTTTCAAATATATAAGTAGAAAGTAATTTTCCAAATACTACAGTTGCTGGCATTTCTAGAGAAAAATATGAAACGAAGAAATTATCATCATCAAGATGTTCCATTAATGGCCTAAATACATATGAATATAAAATAAAACTAGATTTACCTTGTCCAGTACCACTAGCTAATACAGTCATAGTTCTACGAGTTACTCCATCCATTATAGATTCAGTTTTAGGTAAACCCATAGAATATCCTTGTAATCTACCTTCTCTACCTAACTCAATTTCTTTAAAAAGAGATTCAGTTATTGTCATTTTAATGCTATAATATATTTACTAAAATATGCATCTTTTGTATATATTACTTCATTAATACTATTATAAAAATCTTCTGAACCGGGTCCTCTAACAGGATATTTTACATCTAAATCTCCATAATTAGACTTTAATTCAGTAAGTTTTTCAATCAAATTAGTTATTGTCATAATTCACTGACCATATCAATAGACTCTATATTCCAATGGTCATCTAGAATGTTTTCAGCAGCCTCTTCTTCTGAATTAGCATAACACCATTCTTTATCATAATCACCACTTTTAGTAGTGAATCTTACTAAATATTTTTTCAT
>JAZAUS010000012.1:0-66925 GCA_036342255.1 Bacilli bacterium | reverse complement strand
TATCACATCTTTACAAGAATACCAAAAACTTGTAGAAGATTGGATATTATTTTATAACACAATTAGACTAAAGTCAAAAAAGCCAGGAAAATAATTCCTGACTCTTTTTTATTATTGTGAACTATTTGGGGTTCACTTCATTTTTGTCTCTTTATTTAAATTGTATCACTAAATGTATTTATACATTATTAAACACATGATGAATCTAGTTTATAATATTTATTATTATTATCTATAAGAACAATATAATCACATCCACCAGCATTAGCCTTACGTGTATTATATGTTATCATACGTTTTATATTGCTATACTCATTAACTTTAGTTGCATTATAATCCTTTGATTTATAACTTGTGGTATTATATTTATAAATATCACCATCTTCAGTTAAAATATACAAATTACTATCTTCTGATGGTGTTACAAACAATATAATATCTTTCGCGTTAGAAATATTTGTTATCTCATTCTCAAAATTAATATTTATTTTTCCATCTACGCTTAAGTTAAATGAAATATCAGATGTACCTTCTTGCTTTAAAAAATTATAATCAGACTTACTAATTTTAGTCAATTCATTTACATTGATTGATAAACTTTCATCCAAATTGTTACTGTTCTCACTTAATGTAGTACTTTGATTATCATTTGTCTGTTCATTATCACTAGTTGTGCTTGTTTTAAAACTAATTGTTCCTGTTGCGAATAAACATCCTCCTATAATTAATGCTATAAGTAAACCTATTAATATTCCAACCAATGTCCCGTTACTTTTCTTTTCATTTTTCATTTTATTACTCTCCTTCTATTTATAGAATACTATATCATTATTTTGATTTCAAGGATAATAAAATATATTTACATAATAATTACTTTAATATGTAAAATAAAAAATCCTTAATTTAAGGATTCTAATATTTATATGGCGGAGACAGAGAGATTTGAACTCTCGCGCCAGTTTCCCAGCCTACACCCTTAGCAGGGGCGCCTCTTCAGCCTCTTGAGTATGTCTCCAATAAAGCTTACGTATATAATTTTACTATGAATTATAAGCTTTGTCAACCAATATTTAATAAAAAAAAGACATCTCACGATGTCAGTTTTCTATTATACTAGCTTTAATATTACCATTAAAGCATTGTCTCCTCTTCTTTCCTCTGTTTTAATAATTCTAGTGTAACCACCATTTCTTTCCATATAACGAGGAGCTAAGTCATTAAATATTTTATCAACACAAGCTTTATCATTATGTAAGAAAGCTAATGCTAATCTTCTTGATACTAAAGTATTCTTTTTACCATAACTAATCATTTTATCAAAACTTTTTCTTACTTCTTTAGCTCTTGTTTCAGTAGTTGTAATACTTTCGTTTAAGATAAGTTGTTTGGTTAGAGTGGCAAGCATACTTCTTCTATGTTTGTTGTCTCTTCCTAATTTTCTATAAGCCATAATTTCCTCCTATTTAGTCTTCATCTCTAAAATTAAGACCCATACTCTTTACTTTATCAATTACTTCTTTTAATGATTTTTTACCTAAGTTACGTATTTTCATCATTTCATTTTCTGATTTGTCTGTTAAGTCTCTTAAAGTAAGTATATTAGCTCTCTTTAAGCAATTATATGCTCTTACAGATAAATCTAAATCATCAATTGAAGTTTCTAATATTTTTTGATTTGGATCTTCAGCCTTAGATGACATTAATCCAGTCTCATCAGCTATTTCATTTAAGTCTGTTAATATTTCAAAGTGTTCGATTAAAATTCTACTAGCAAGTGCTACTGATTCTTCTGGAGTAATTGAACCATTAGTCCATACATATAGAATTAATTTATCATAGTTATTATCTTGTCCTACACGAGCTGATTCTACTTCGTAATTAATTCTTTCAATTGGTGAGTATAGGCTATCAATAAAGATTGTGTTTTCTTTAGCTCCTTCACCATATAATACTTTATTTTCTTCTGCTCTAGCATAACCTCTGCCATTAGAAATAGTCATTTCCATGTTTATTTTTCCACCTTCAGCTAATGTGCAGATTAATTGTTCAGGATTTAGGATTTCAATGTCTGTATCTGCTTCAATATCGCTAGCATATACTTCTCCTTCTCCTTCTTTATTTATTCTTAAGATATAACTATAATCATCAGAATGGTTTTTTATAACAATACTTTTTAAATTAAGTACTATTGCTGTTACATCTTCTATAACACCATCTATTTTTTGAAATTCATGAGCTACACCATCAATTTTAACACTATTAATAGCGTCTCCTGGTAAGCTTGATAACATTGTTCTTCTTAAGGCGTTACCTAAGGTAGTACCAAATCCTCTTTCTAATGGTTCTAATTCAAATTTTCCATAGTTATTACTTTCTATATATTCTTTTACTTTATAATCAGGTTTTTCAAATTTTAACATTTACAACACTCCCTTTCCCTATTATTATTCTATCCACGACGTTTTTTTGGTGGACGACATCCATTATGTGGAATTGGTGTTTCATCACTTATACTAGTTATTTCTAATCCTACTGCTTGTAATGATTTAATAGCTGCTTCACGTCCAGCACCTAATCCTTTAACGATTACTGCTACTTTTTTCATTCCCATTTCAATTGCTTTTTGTCCAGCCATTTTAGCACTTTCACTAGCAGCAAATGCAGTTGATTTTTTACTTCCTTTTATACCTTGAGTTCCACTTGATGCCCAACATAATGTATTTCCATCTTTATCAGTAATTGTTACCACTGTGTTATTAAAAGTTGATAATATATGGGCTACACCTTCTGGAACATTCTTCTTTTTTCTGCTTTTTCTTGCGTTATATTTTCCACTTGCCATACAAGTAACCTCCTATCACTTATTATTTCTTCTTATTAGCAATTGTTTTACCTTTACCCTTACGAGTTCTAGCATTTCTGTTTGTTCTTTGTCCTCTAACTGGAAGACCTTTAATATGTCTTTTTCCACGATAGCAACCAATTTCTTTTAATGTTTTAATACTTAAAGCAACTTCTCTTCTTAAGTCACCTTCTACTAAATGATTATCTAGTTCTTTTCTGATACTTGCTAATTCAGCTTCAGTTAAGTCTTTAGTTTTTTTGTTGATATCTACTTTTGCATTTTTAAGAATTGTTTTTGATAAATTTCTACCTACTCCATAAATGTATGTTAGAGATATTTCAATTCTTTTATTATCTGGGATATCAACACCTTTTATACGTGCCATATAATCTCCTCCTATTAATTAACCTTGTTTTTGTTTATGTTTGGGATTTTCACAAATCACCATTATTTTTCCTTTTCTTTTTATTACTTTACATTTTTCACAAATAGGTTTTACTGACGCTCTTACTTTCATAATTATACCTCCTATTTTTCATTATATACTATACGCCCATGTGTTAAATCATAAGGTGATAATTCTATAACTACTGTATCACCTGGTAAAATACGTATATTGTTTACGCGCATTTTACCAGAAACATGGGCTTCAACAATATGACCCCCTTCAAGTTCTACTTTGAACTTTCCGCCGGGAATAATATCGACAACTTTACCTTTTGTCTTAATAACATCACTATTACTCATATTATCATCTCCTGTTATTTAATCACCTATTTACAAGTTATTTAGCTATTATCAATTATTGCTTTGATTTTAGCAAATATATCTTGTGTATTATCATTTTCTTCTATTTTTACATCTTTTAATATTCCTTGTTCAGTGTAATATTCAATTAATGGTTGTGTTTCTGCTAAATAAGTGTCATATCTTGTATTAATTGTTTCTTGATTGTCATCTTCTCTTACTTTTAGGGCATGACCACATTTGTCACATATACCGTCTAATTTTGGTCTTAATTCTGGTATATTGCTATTGTAGCTTGCTCCACATGATGAACATATTACACGACTTAGGCTTCTAGACATTGATAATTCTTTAGATATATCCATATAAATTACTAGGCCTAGATCTATTCTTAATTCATTTAATAAATCTTGATATATTTTAGCTTGTTCTACATTTCTTGGAAAACCATCTAATATATATCCATTATTACAATCAACTTCACTGATTCTATTTCTTAATAGTCTTACAATTATATCATTACTAACCAATAACCCACTATTCATATCATCTATTATTTTATTCCCTAATTCGCTACCAGAGTTTATTTCATCACGAAGTAAATCTCCAGTAGATATGTGGGGAATATTATACTCGGCACTTACTAATTTTGATTGAGTACCCTTGCCAGCAGCTGGTGGCGCTATAAATATAATATTCTTCATTATCTACCTCTTCTTCCATAATTTCTATTTATTAAACTACTTTCTAATTGACGAACTGTCTCTAGTGCAACACCTACAATAATTAGTATACTAGTTCCACCTATACTAACACTAGTTGGTAGATTAGTGTTTAAGAAACTAGATACTACTATTGGTAGACCTGCTATTATAGAGATAAATAAGGCACCAATTAAAGTAATTCGACCTAAAACGGTTTTAATGTATTTTATTGTTTCTTTACCAGGTCTTACTCCTGGAATATAGCCACCTTGTCTTGATAAATTCTTTGATAGTTCTTCTGGGTTTACTTGAATAAATGTATAGAAGAAACTAAATGCAAAGATTAAGATGACATATACAATAAAGCCACTTGGTGTAGTATAATTTACATATTTTTTTACGAATGTAACAAATCCATTTTCATTTTTCATTAATCCTGCTATAAATGTAGGTACTGTAAATATTACTGATGCAAAAATTACAGGCATTACATTAGCACTATTTAATTTAAATGGAATATAGTTTTGTTTTGCTCCATAAGATGATGTTGTTTGATTAGAATATTGAATTGGTATTCTTCTTTCTGATTCTTGAACAAATACTACTGCTACGATTATTATTACATATATTAATATAAATAGTATATATTCAATTATGCCTAAAAATAATGATGAGTTATCTATTACTAATGCTTTAAATGTATCAACGAATGATCCAGGAATGGTTGCTAGGATACCGGCCATAATTAGTAGTGATATCCCATTACCTATACCTTTCTGAGTTATTCTATCTCCTAACCATAATAAGAAAGCTGTACCTGCTGTTAAGATTATAGTTATTTTAACATAATCAATAGCTGTTGCATTTTGTACTAAAGCAAATGACATACCAAAACCTTCTATAAAGGCAATTCCTATTCCTAGGAATCTATTTATTTGGTTAATTTTTTGTCTTCCTTGTGCTCCACTTTCTTTTAGTTCAGTAAAATATGGTATTATATCCATTTGTAATAAACTTGTTATAATGGTTGCTGAGATATAAGGCATAACACCTAAGGCAAAGATTGAAAATCTTCTTAATGATCCTCCTGTTATAGCATTAGCTAAATCTCCAAAATCTATATTTTTAAGACTATCTACTCCTGGTACTGGAATAGTTGTACCTACTATAAATATTAATAAGCAAAATAATGTAAATCCAATTCTTTTTCTAATATCTTTATTCTTTGGGCTAAATATTAGTTTAAGGTTACTAAACATCTAGATCACCTCTATTTTTCCACCAATATTTTCAATTTTTTCTTTAGCACTTGATGAAAATTTATGTGCTTTAACAGTTATTTTTTTTGTTAATTCTCCATTACCTAAAATTTTAATTCCTGTTAGTTCCTTTTTTATAAGACCAACTTCAATTAATAATTCTGGTGTTACTACTGTTCCTTCATCAAATCTATTTAAATCACTTACATTTACACATGCATATACTTTTTTGAATCTAGCGTTGCTAAATCCTCTTTTACCTAATCTTCTAAATAGTGGTAATTGTCCACCTTCAAAACCTGGTCTTACACCACCGCCAGATCTTGCGTTTTGTCCTTTTTCACCTTTACCTGCTGTTTTAGCAAATTTGCCGCCACGACCGATTCTTTTTCTTGATTGTACTGATCCTGCATTTGGTTTTAATTCATGTAATTTCATTATCCTCTGATCTCCTCTACTGTTTTTCCTCTTAGTTTTGCAACATGTTCAATACTTTTTTGATTTTTTAGTGCATTTAATGTTGCTCTAGCTTGGTTGATTTTTGTACTTGATCCAAGACTTTTTGAAAGGACATCTTTAACACCAGCTAGTTCTAATACATCACGAACTGGACCTCCGGCTTTTACTCCTGTACCTTCAGTAGCAGGTTTTAATAATACTCTAACAGCTTTTTCTTTTGATACAATCTCATGTGAAATTGTACGATTATCAACTAAGTCTATAGTGATTAGGTTTTTAGTTGCTGCTTGTGTTGCTTTTCTAACTGCATCAGGCATTTCTTTGGCTTTACCAGTACCTATGCCTACTTTTCCTTTTCTATTTCCTACAACAACAGTAGCTAAGAAACGAAATTGACGTCCACCTTTTACAACTTTTGTTACACGTGCTATATCAATAACTTTATCTTCTAAATCACTTTTTTGTTTAGAAAAATTATTGTTACGACGAGGACGCTTGTTGTTATTATTCTTACGTGGTCTTTCTTTTTCGTTTGTAACTGTAACGTTGTCATTTTTCTTAACGTTTTCTTCGTTCATAAGTTATCCTCCTTATTAGAATTCTAAGCCGTTTTCACGTGCAGCTTCAGCTAAAGCTTTAACACGTCCATGATATAAGTAGCCACCTCTATCAAAAACAACTTCTTTAATTTTTGCTTTATTTGCTCTTTTAGCAATTTCTGCACCAATTAATTTTGCTGCTTCTACATTACCACCATTTTTAATTTTTAATTCTTTTTCTAGTGTAGAAGCACTTACTAAAGTAACACCTTTAGTATCATCAATAATTTGCGCTGTAATATTCATATTTGATCTAAAGACATTTAATCTTGGCTTCTTAGCTGTTCCACTTAATGTTTCTCTAATTCTGTTATGTCTTTCTTTACGCATATCATTTCTTGACATTTTCTTTATCATAAGTTAATCACTCCTTACTATTTAGATGCTTTCTTTCCTTCTTTATGACGAATGTGTTCATCTTTATAGCGAATTCCTTTTAATTTATATGGTTCAGGTTTTCTAAACTTTCTTATTTCAGCTGCAAATTGTCCTACTTTACATTTATCAATTCCAAATATTTCTATTTCTGTATTACTTGGTGCTTTTACTTCAATACCTTCAGGAATTTCAATTTCATCTAAGTGTGATTTACCATCTTGAACAGTAATTAATTTACCTTTAAGATTAAAACGATAACCAACACCGACAATTTCTAAGCTTTTCTTGTACCCCTCTGTAACACCTTTAATCATGTTATTGATTAAAGAATTTGTTGTTCCATGCATTTTATTTGTTTGTTTATTATTATTTAATACTTCTACAGTTATTTTACCTTCTTCATTTTTAATTTTTAATGATGGATCAACATTTAGAGTTAATTCACCTTTTGGTCCTTTAACTGTTACTTTTTGTTCATTTATATCAACATTAACATTTTCAGGTATTGTTAAAATTCTTTTACCAATACGACTCATATTATCCCTCCTGTTACCAAATATATGCTATTACTTCGCCACCAATATTGTTTTTACGAGCTAACTTATCAGTCATAACTCCTTTTGATGTTGAAATAATGGCAATTCCTAAACCATTTAATACGTGTGGTATTTCTTCTGCTGTAGTATATACGCGAAGTCCTGGTTTAGAAATTCTTTTTAATCCAGTAATAACTCTTTCTTTATTTTCAGCATATTTTAAAGTTAATGTTAAGGTATTTTGAACGTCATTTTTTTCTATATTATAATCCTTTATGTAACCTTCATCTTTTAAGATTGTTGCTATTTGTTCTTTCATCTTTGATGATGGCATAGATACAGTCTTAGCTCGATTTTGGTTAGCATTACGGATACGTGTTAGCATATCTGCAATTGGATCTGTCATTAAAATCCCTCCTTCTTATATTTCAAGTTTTACCAACTTGATTTTTTTACACCTGGTATTTGACCTTTGTATGCAAGTTCTCTAAAACAAATACGGCAAATACCAAATTTTCTCATTACAGCGTGTGGTCTTCCACAACGTGAGCAACGAGTATATTTTCTTACTTCAAATTTTGGTTCTCTTTTTGATTTAACAACCATTGATTTTCTTGCCATTATATTCCTCCTTATTTCCTAAAAGGAACTCCAAGTTCTTTTAATAAATCATACGCTTCTTCATTTGTTTTAGCAGTTGTTACAATAACAATATCCATTCCTCTAACTTTAACTACTTCGTCAAAATTTATTTCTGGGAATATTAATTGTTCTTTAATACCTAATGTATAATTTCCTCTTCCATCAAAACTTTTAGGTGATACACCTCTAAAGTCTCTTACGTTTGGTAATGATACAGATATTAATTTATCTAAGAATGTATACATTCTTTCTCCTCTTAATGTAACTTTACATCCTATTTTATTTCCTGCTCTTAATTTGAATCCTGCTATTGATTTTTTAGCAGTTGTTGCAACGGCTTTTTGACCAGTTATTTTTTCTAAATCAGACATTGCTGCATCTAATAATTTAGAATTAATAGTAGCATCTCCAACACCCATATTTACAACAATCTTTTCTATTTTTGGTACAAGCATAACAGTTGAATAGTTATGACTTTTCATTAAACTTGGAACAACTTCAGTTTTATATTTTTCTTCTAGGCGGTTCATCAAAAATCCACCCTCCTTCCAAATTAATTAGTTTATCTAATTATTTTTCTTCTTTTTTAGTATTTTTCTTTGTTGCTTTCTTTTCTTCTTTTTTTGTTTCTTTTTCATCTTTTTTACTGTCTTTCTTTGCTGTTTTTTTCTTTTCTTTTGCTACTTCGATAACTTTTACATTAGATCTATGGATTGGTGATTCTGTTTTTACTATTTCACCATTACCATTATTGTTCTTAGGTTTAATATGTTTTGTAACTATATTTACACCTTCGATAAGAACTTTATCTCCAATTACTTTTATAATTTTACCTTCGCTACCTTTGTTAGCACCAGCAATAACAGTAACTTTATCTCCAGTTTTTAGTTTCATCAAATTTCCTCCTTTGATACTATTTAGGATTATAACACGTCTTTAGCTAAACTTACTATTTTCATGAAACCTGCATCTCTTAATTCACGTGCTACTGGTCCTAAAACACGAGTTCCGACTGGACTCTTATCATCTTTGATAAGAACACAAGCGTTGTCATCAAATTTGATATAGCTTCCATCTTCACGTCTTACTCCAAATTTACTTCTAACGATAACGGCTTTAACAACTTTCCCTTTGCCAATAGTTCCGTTAGGAGTTGCTTTTTTTACTGTACCAACAACGATATCACCGATGTTACCAGTTTTTACTTTACTTCCACCAAGAACTCTAATTACTAATAATTCACGAGCTCCACAATTATCCGCTACTTTTAAGCGGGTTTCTTGTTGTATCATTATTTTTCCTCCTTCCAACTAAAGAGATTATAAAATAACAGCTTTTTCAATTACTTCAACTAGTTCATATCTTTTAGTTTTAGATAGTGGCCTAGTCATAACTAATTTTACTTTATCTCCAACATGAGCTTCATTTTTTTCATCATGAGCTGCATATTTTTTTGAATATTTTACTCTCTTTTTATAAATTGGATTCATCTTATAAGTTTCTACTTTGACCGTAATTGTTTTATCAGCTTTATCACTTACAACAACACCAATTAATTCACGCTTTTTGTTTTCATTCATAAGGACATTTCCTCCTTTTAACCTTCTATTTCACGTTCTCTTAGAACTGTTTTAAGTCTTGCAACAAATTTCCTTAACTCATGAATACGAGCAGGATTTTCTAGACTTCCTGTTGCTTGCTTGAATCTAAGTTTTAATAATTCTTCTTTTGATTCAACAATTTTTTTATTTATTTCTTCAGTGGTTAATTCTCTTATTTCTTTAGTTTTCATTCTTATCACCACTTTCTTCTTTTTTTACAAATTTACATTTGATAGGTAGTTTGTGTGATGCTAATCTTAATGCTTCTCTTGCTATATCTTCACTAACTTCATCTATCTCAAACATAATTTTACCAGCTTTTACTACAGCAACCCATACTTCTGGTTCTCCTTTACCTTTACCTTGACGAGTTTCTAGTGGTTTTTTAGTTAATGATAATTGTGGGAATATATTTACCCAAACTTTTCCGCCACGTTTCATATATCTTGTCATGGCAACACGAGCAGCTTCGATTTGATTTGCTGTAATCCAAGCACCTTCTTTGGCCATAAGGCCATATCTTCCAAAGTGTAATTCAGTATTACCTTTAGCTTTTCCTTCATATTTTATACGGAAAGTTTTTCTATGTTTAGTTCTTTTTGGCATCAACATTAGAATTACCTCCCTTAACCTTCTTGAAGATTTCTCCTTTATAAATCCATACTTTTACACCTATTTTTCCATAAGTTGTATCAGCTTCTGCTGTAGCATAATCAATATTTGCTCTTAATGTATGTAGAGGAGTTGTTCCTTCTGCATACCCTTCACTACGTGCTATATCAGCTCCTCCAAGACGACCTGATACAAGTGTTTTAATACCTTTAGCTCCTGCTTTCATTGTGTTTCTAATTGCACGTTTTTGAGCAATTCTAAATGATACACGATTTTCTATATTATGAGCAATATTATCTGCTACTAATTGAGCTATTAAATCTGGATTTTTTACTTCAATAACAGATATTTGTACATCTTCATTTACTAATTTAGAAACAGCTTTTTTAACTACTTCAATTTCTGTTCCTTTTTGACCGATAACTAGACCAGGTTTTGATACATACATAATAACTTCACATCTTTTAGGATTTCTTTCAATGACAATATGTGAAATACCGCTAGATGCAAATTTCTTTTCTAGATAGGCACGAATTTTAACATCATTTTCTAGATATTTTGCGAAATCTTTTTTATTAGCATACCATTTTGCTTCCCAGTCTTTATTAATGCCAATTCTAAGTCCAATTGGACTAACCTTTTGTCCCATTAATCTAGTCCTCCTTTACTTTTTATCATTACTTACAATCACAGTGATGTGACTAGTTTTATGATCATTTCTTCCTACACGTCCTCTTGAATCCATTTTAGCTCTTTTCATAACTAATCCTTCATCAACAAAACATTTTTTTACATATAAGTCTTCTTCAGACATATTCTTATTATTAACCGCATTAGCAATTGCGGAATTTAATACTTTTTCAATAATTCTAGCAGCTTTTTGTGTTTGATTTGCTAAGATTGACCTAGCTTCATCCACTTTTTTTCCTCTTATTAAATTGATGATTAATCTTGTTTTACGAGGAGTAATTCTTACTGTTTTTAAAACTGCTTTTACTTCAGTTTCTTGCATTCTTACGCCTCCTTCGCGTTTTATTTCTTATTCTTGTCAGAACCGTGTCCACCAAATTTACGAGTCATTGCGAACTCTCCTAATTTGTGCCCTACCATATCTTCAGTTACATAAACTGGAATGAATTCATTTCCTTTATGAACTGCAAAAGTGTGTCCGATAAAATCAGGATAAATTGTTGAACGACGAGACCAAGTTTTGATGACTTCTTTTTTCCCAGATTCATTCATTTTTTGAACCTTAGTTAATAATCTTTCGAATACGTAAGGTCCTTTCTTTAAACTTCTTGCCATACCAATTTTTTCCTTTCATTATTTTTTCTTACGTCTAGATATAATATATTTATCTGATTGTTTCTTATTTTTTCTAGTTTTTAATCCTAGTGCTGGTTTACCCCATGGAGTCATTGGTCCACTTCTACCAACTGGAGCTCTACCTTCACCACCACCATGAGGGTGATCATTAGGGTTCATAACAGAACCACGAACGGTAGGTCTTATTCCCATGTGTCTTTTACGTCCAGCTTTTCCTACTTTTACAAGTGAATAGTCTTCATTTCCTACAGTACCGATTGTAGCACGACATGTACCTAGGATTTTTCTTGTTTCTCCACTTGATAATCTAACTAAAACATACTTGCCTTCACGTCCTAATATTTGAGCACTTGTTCCAGCACTTTTAGCTAGTTGTCCACCTTTTCCAGGACGAAGTTCAATATTGTGAATAACAGTACCTACTGGAATATTCATTATTTCCATTGCATTACCTGTTTTAACATCAGTTTTAACACCTGATTCTACAACATCTCCTACTTTAAGTCCTTTAGGAGCAAGAATATATGATTTAGTACCATCAACATATGTTATTAAAGCAATATTTGCTGATCTATTTGGATCATATTCAATTGCAGTTACATTAGCACTAATTCCATCTTTAACTCTTTTAAAATCAACCAAACGATATTTTCTCTTAACACCGCCGCCACGATGTCTTACAGTAATTTTTCCTTGGTTATTACGACCATTAGTCTTTTTCTTGGTTACAACTAAACTTTTTTCAGGAGTTGTTTTAGTAATTTCATCACTAACCAAATAACTCATTCCTCTTTGAGCATTTGTATTAGGTTTTAATACTCTTATAGCCATTTTCTATTCCTCCTTATATTAGTCAAAACTAATAGTACTTCCCTCAGCTAATTTAACGATAGCTTTTTTATATCTATTTGTTTTTCCTGTATACTTTCCTACTCTTCTATCTTTAGGATGTATATTCATTATATTTACTTTTTCAACTTTAACATTGAATATTTTTTCAATTAATTGTTTTATTTCTGTTTTATTTGATCTTACATCAACTTTAAATACATATTTGCCTTCTTGCTCTAATCCAGCTGTTTTTTCTGTTATTACAGGTGCGAATATTTTATCATAATTGATATTAGTCATTAGAAAGCACCTCCTCTAATTTCTTTAAAGCATCAGTAGTGATAATCATGTTATCAGCACTTACTAAATCAAAAGAATTAACTTCTTCTGGTAGCACTACTTTAACATTAGCTAAGTTTCTTGCTGCTAAACAAATATTATCTTCTAATTCATTTATTACTACTAATACTTTATTTGTATCAATATTAAATGTCTTTAGAACATTTGTCATTTCTTTAGTTTTACTAGTTTCAAATTTTAAATTTTCAACTACTATTAATTCATTATCTTTTACTTTATAAGATAATGCTGAAAGTAAAGCTATTCTTCTTTCTTTCTTATTCATTTTCTTTTTGTAATTTTTGTTTGGATTTGGTCCAAAGACAATTCCACCACCACGCCATTGTGTTGCTCTGATACTTCCTTGTCTTGCATTACCAGTTCCTTTTTGTCTCCAAGGTTTTCTTCCTCCACCTCTTACTTCACTTCTTGTTTTTGTTGAAGCTGAAGCTTGACGTGTATTTGCCATATTTAATACTATTGCATTATGTAATACAGCATCATTTGGAGTTGTATCCCATATGTTATCTTTTAAATTTATATCCTTTACCTTTTCACCTTTAAGGTTAAATATCTTTTGTTTAGACATTATTATTCCTCCTTATTAAAATCACTTTATCGAAATGTTTTTTTGCTTACTCAGCTGATTTTTCTGGTGATTCTTCTTTAGTATCTTCTTCTGCTATTTCTTCTTTTGTTTCTTCATCGTTAGTTTCTTCAGTCACTTCTTCAGTAGTTACTTCTTCAACTGGTTCTTCTTTAGTAGCGACTTCTTCTTTAACTGGTTCTTCAGTTTCAAAACTAACTAGTTCTAATGGTTTATTTACTTTATCCATGTTCTTTATAGCAGATTTAATAAATACTATTGATTTTTTTGGTCCAGGAACATTTCCTTTAATTAAGATAACATTATTTTCAAGATCAACCTTTATTACTTCTAAGTTTTGAACTGTTACTTGTTCTCCACCCATACGTCCAGGCATGTGTTTTCCTGGAAGTACTCTTTTTGGTAACATTGTACCTAGGGAACCTACACCACGATGATATTGACTACCATGACCCATTGGTCCACGTGATTGATTCCAACGTTTGATAACACCTTGTGTTCCTTTTCCTTTAGAAGTGCCAGTTACATCAACCATTTCGCCTTCTTGAAATACATCAGCTTTAAGCACTTGTCCTAAAGTATAGTTGCTAACGTCAACACCTCTAATTTCTTTTAAGAAGCGCTTAGGTGTTGTATTAGCTTTCTTTAGATGACCTGTCTCAGGTTTATTGCTTTTTTTGTCTTTTTTCTCTATAGCAGCTATTTGAATTGCATCATAACCATCATTAGCTTTTGTTTTTATTTGACTAACAATGTTAGGCTCTACTTCAATTACTGTTACAGGAATTAACTTACCACTTGTAGCAAAAACTTGAGTCATTCCAATCTTACGACCTAAGATTCCTTTCATTTTCTTTCCTCCTAATATTTGATTTGTATATCAACACCACTAGGTAAATCTAAATGTTTTAAAGCATCTATGATTTCTTTACTAGGGTTATTGATGTCGATTAGTCTTTTGTGTGTACGCATCTCAAACTGTTCTCTTGAATCTTTATATTTATGAACAGCACGAAGAATTGTAAACTTTTCGATTTTGGTAGGTAATGGTACAGGACCACTTACTTCTCCACCACATCTTTTTACTGTTGCTACTATTTTAGCAGCAGCTTCATCAATTATTTGGTGTTCATATGCCTTTAATTTGATTCTTATTTTTTCTTTAGACATACTTACTCCTCCTTTCGCCTATATCTAGTATAGACATAGCTCCGAACAAATTACCTGACAACCCTTTTAAATAATCTACAACTTAACCGGGCGTATCAGCAACTTTGCACATCTTTGCCATCTACACGTTTGTAATTGTACTATAAAAAAAAGCCTTTTGCAAGGGTTTTTTTGTCTTTTTTTAAACTTTTTTTATAAATTTACTTACAAGTAATTTTTTGGTAAAAAAAGAAATAGATTTCTCTATTTCTTTGTTATCCTTATCTTTATTTTAGTAGTTTTTGCAGAGTATGTTGCTTTATTATCATCACCTGTTGCTTTGACTGTTACTTCATAATCTCCTTCACTATATCCTTTTAAGTCTACTTGGGCTGTAACCATAGTGGAATCAATTGCTTCAATTACATTTTTTGTTCCTTTTACTATGATTGATGTTTTACTTGAATTCTCTCCTATTGCAACTGCTTTATAGTTTGGATCTAGATTTACTGTCTCTATGAAGACATCATTTATTTCTTTTGTTATTTCTGCTCCTAATGTAACTGTTACTTTAATATTGGTATTAGATATTTCTTTAATACCTGATGGCCTTGATAAAATTACATCATATGTTTTACTTTCGTTTAATCCTGTTACATCTACTTCTACTGGTAAGTATTCTAATTTATCAAGTATATCTTGATCACCATATACAGTTACTTTTCCTATATTTGTTGTTATATTATCAATTGCTTTCCCAAATTCCAAATCTCCTGTTGGTATTACTTTAATTGGTGTTTCTTTTCTTGGTGATTCAATTGTTATTTTAGCTGATAGATTGTTTGGTTCTGTTTCTATATTTTTTACTACATTTCCATCACTATCATATGCTACTAATTTTATATCATCTAATTCACTTACTCCAATTGTTGGATCAACTAATTTATTTATATCAACTAAAGCTTTTACAATCGATACTTTTTTTAAAGTATGTTCTGCTCCTTTTATAACTACTTCATTTTCGTTAAGTGTTACATCACCTACTGATAATTTTTTATCTAATTTATTTTTATTTATTATGTCTATAGATGCAGTTCTTGTTTCGCTAACTTTCGGATAAATATTAATATTTACAACAGATGGATCTAATTTGTAATTTACTGAGGTTATTGAACAATCATAATCTAAAGAGATGGTGTGGCTTCCTTCTTTTAGTTTTGTTAAGTCTGCTGTTACACTTCCTTTTGATAATTGTTTTGCTAGATATAAATCTACTCTACGACCTATTAGTGTTACATCAACTTCTTCTGGTAATCCTTCTATTACATAAGCATTACTATTATATGTAACTTTTACTTTTTGATCATATAATACTTCAGCACTATCATTAATTATTATTGTTGATTCACTGTCAACATATAAAAATATACATACTGCTAGTATAAGTGATATAAATACTAAAGTATTTTTTCTTGTTAACATTTTTTCTAATTTATCGGTTCTTGTTCCAAATCTATCACTAAAGAATATCATTATTTTTGTGATTGGAACAATTATTAATCTATCTATTAATTTATATATATTACCAAATACGGCTGCAATGGCAAAAAAGATACTTTTAATTAGTTTCATTATTTTCACCATCCTTTTCAACCATACCATCTTCTATTTCTTCTTCATTTTCTTCAAATTCATCATCTAATAATATTTCTTTTCTTGGTCTTAATTCCTCTACTAATAGCATTCTTGCATCATCAATAGATAATCCGTGATTTAATACTCCACTTATGGCGATTGATATTTTTCCAGTTTCTTCACTAACTACAATTGCTATAGCATCGGATTCTTCACTTATTCCAAGAGCTGCTCTATGTCTTGTTCCTAATCTTTTATTTATTTTTGTATTTAAACTTATTGGGAAAACTACTCCAGCACTTGTTATTTTATTTCCTTGAATAATAACTCCTCCATCATGTAATGGATTCCTTGGGAAAAATATTGATACTAATAATTCATTTGAAATATCTGCATATATGCCTTTACTTCTAACTATATAGTCATTAAGGCTTACATCTCTTTCTATTACTATTAAGGCTCCTATTCTTGATTTTCTTAAATATTCGATGGCATTCATTAATTCATAAATCATTTTTTCTCTTTCATCCATTGTTAAAATATGATGTTTTGTTAGAATTTGTTTTCTTCCTAAGTGTTCAAGTAAATTTCTAATTTCTGGTTGAAAGATTATTATTAGGGCTAGTGGTCCCCACATTATTACATATTCAAGAAGTAAACCAACTGTTGTAAGATTCAAGACATCACTTAATATCTTTATAACAACAATTATTATTATTCCTTTAAATATTAAAACCATCTTTATATTATTCTTTAAGCTTTTTAGAGCATAATATATTAATATCCATACTAATGATATATCTATTATTTTCTGAAGAATTGTAATAAAACTACTTACAGTCATTCTATCCCTCTTTCTATTTTTTTAATTATATCACATTTTTGATAAAGGATAAATAGTTTAATTAATATTTTACTTATATTTATGTATAGTCAAATAAAAGTTAAGTAATTACTTAACTTTTATTTTATAAACTTATGTTTCTTTAAAAATTTTTCTATTTTTTCTTGATTATTAGAAGAGGTATAATCTGTTATTCTTTTATTTTCTACTAAGTATAATATCGGCATTTTATGATTAGGTACTAAATTATTTAAAAATACAGATGCTGATACACCATTTTTATACATATAGACAGAAGTATAATATTTAAAATTATATTTAATAGCTAAATTATATATTGTTTCTCTTGTTTCATATTCTTTATATTCTTCATTTCTTATAAACATTAAAAATCTTTCATTATTATCTATCATTGATTCAAATTCTACATCATCTATATATAATTCTGTTTCCATTAATTTTTTATCTATTAAATTGTTTTCTTCTAAATATACTTGTAATCTTTTTTCTACATCTACTTCATTTATTAATACATTTCCTTTGTCTCTATCTCTTATTATTATGAATGCTGGTAGACTTAAATCTTTCCTAGGAAATCCAGTAGCATCAAGTAATTTTTTAGATTCTTTTTTAGAGAATTTTCCAAGATCGTATGTAAAATATTTAAATCCAAATAATTTTTGATAATATCTTAAATAATTATCTGATGAAATACAAAATTCACAGTTTTCGGTATTTATTAAATAGATATTTTTTATTTTTCCTGCTTCTATTTTTTCGACTATTTTATCTGTATATGTTTTTTTAGGTTTATTATCTTTAGTATCTTTATTATTTAAATTTAATAAAATAATTATTATCATCAAAAATATTATGAATAATATTGCTATTAATTTATATTTCTTTTTTAAAATATCTTTTATACTTTTCATGTTTACCTCTTTCTATATTATTGGTTAGAACTATTTCTTTATTAAGAAATAGTTCTAACTTTATATAATTATATGTTATGCTGATGTACTCATATTAACTTTTATATGTGGTCTATACATGTATGGTATTGTTACATTCGTACTTACAGAACATGTATTTCTTTTAGCGCAACGTGATGATTCTTCAAAATGATATACTCTAGTACCAGTATTTGAACCAGTTGATGATGTATATCCACCTGCTATAGTTATTACTGCTCCACTACTGAAATTACTTGTATTACCTGATTCATAATTATATATTTTAGCAGCTGATGAGCTATTAGCCCAAACTTTTAATCTATTATTTCCATGATGTGCTCCACCACAAGCCTTAAAGTACCATGTTTGTGCTGCTACAGTATCATTTTCTACAGATTCTGCTGTTCTGCCACTTGCACCTGCTGACCATCTATATCTGTGAAAATATACTTGTGAACTTGATGTATTTCCATGCCAATTGAATTGATTAACTGTTGATACTAAGTAGTTTGTTGAATTTCCACAACTATAAACTGTATTTGTTACAGTTTTAGCTGCATCCGTATTTGTTGCATTTTGTTGACCTGTTGTATATGCGGTTGTTGATGACATAGCTCTTATTAGTTCTCTTTTAACACCTGTACCAGTTAAATATGGTGGTGTTCCACTATTCCATGTAGTTGTATTGCCGCTTGCAGCCCAACTACCATCATAATACCAGTATGATCCTGTTGCTAAACCATAACTATTTTTTGCTGTTCTATTCCATACTTTTCCAGTTGTATACCAATATGTAGCAGTTCCACTTACTGTTCCACCTGTTCCTGAATTTGTATCTACTGCAGTTATTAGTCCACAATCGTATTCTGTTTTTAATGCACTTGTGTTATTTGGATAACTCTTTATGTAATTTAATACTCCTGCAGTTCCTGTAGTAGTTGCGTTATTATATGTATTTCCTCCTGATGCTCCTACAGTTGCATTTAATGATAAATCACAAAAACCATTATTAGTATTAGAATTGGTGTACCAGCTTTGACCTTGATATGTGGTATTTGATTTTG
The DNA here is from genome assembly GCA_036342255.1 of Bacilli bacterium. GTDB lineage: Bacteria > Bacillota_I > Bacilli_A > RF39 > UBA660 > RUG11198. Next base: position 47,795 of record JAZAUS010000012.1, on the reverse strand, counting down.
CTGCTGCACAGGTAAAGTTTCTTGTCCAAATAGCAGTCCATGTTTGATTGGTTGTAAATGTTGTGGCAACATTTCCAGTTTGTAAATATCCTGTTGAACTAATTACTAAAGCACCACTAGGACATGGCCGTGTTGTTACCTTACAGTACCCACCAAAATTATATCCTGTAGCTGATGGTACATTTATTGGGTTTGCGCTTGTTGTCATTTTTTTTGTGTGTGCACTATCTAGATAATAGCCATCATTATATACTTGATAAATTGTATCTGTTCCTGCTGTTTTACAGCTAGTGGCTGATGGAAGTTTATTATCTGTATTGATTCCAACACTAATAGGTGTTGCTGTAGCCTTTAGAGTTCCAGCAGCTGCAGCTTTTATGGTTGTACTTGCTGTTGTTGCACTACCTATTGTTGCTGTTCCAGAATAAGTCCAAATCGTAGCTCCACTTACAAATTGATATCCAGTATTGGCTGTTGCTACTATTGTATGTGCAAAATTGTTTGCCGCTGTTCCTGTTCCTCCTGCTACTACGACAGTATTGCCATTAGTTATATTAGTTCCATTTACACTAATTTTTGTGTTGTCTAATGATATCGTCATGGTGTAATATTTGGCAGTTGCTGTGGCGGCTGTTGCACCTGTGACTGTTACTCCACTATATACCATGGCATCATCTGCTGTTTTATGGTTGGAATCTTTACCAATCCATATATAATATGTAGTTCCAGCTAGTATTCGCTGTAATCCAGCACTCGAGAATGAGGCAGCTCCGGAAGTACTGTTTGCTGTGGCCGAGTAATTATTTGTATTACTGGAACTACTTGTACTCAGAGCGACTCGCATTCCACTTGATGTATAAGTGCTTCCATCTTTTTGTAATGTTACTGTTACATTATTTGGAGTCCAATGTGCATATATGGTATGATCTGTTGTTTTTGACATATTACTAGATGCTGTAATTTCATTTCCTCCGTTTATTGCATCATACCATCCGGCAAATGTAAATCCTGGTTTAGATGGATTTGATGGTAATGAATAATGGTCTCCATAGTGTATTGTTTGATTTCCAGTTTTTGTAACTGATACTCTCATTCTATAGTTAGTAAATGTAGTAGAATAATCACCTGATGAATGCCAAAACCAGAAATATAAGCCGTTTGCTCCTGCTCTTGATGAATCAAGAACTATTGTTCTGGTTGTTGGAGAAGCTGCAGTTGTTGGTAGTGGCCCTGTTACATATGACATTGGAGCAGTACCTCTATCGCTAAAGTTTGCTCCATTTTTTTGGTAATCAAGAACAAATACATTTGATGCTGCGGTAGAAGTAAAACTACCTGATACATATGTTAATGTAAATCCATAAGTGTGTCCTGTTGTTAGAGTCATATTTATTAATTGACCAAATGATAAACTATTTGTTGTAGTTGTACCGTTTAATGTTATATATTGATTATTTGCATCATAACTTATTGTTACACCATTTTGTGTTTTTGCTTGAGCTGTAAATAAATTTTGATCATATGTTACTGTGTAGTTTATGTATTCGGCAGATGCTGTTAGAGTTGCTGTTCCAGCTCCAACAGTAAATATTCCATCACTTAGATTTCCAGTTCCGGCTGTTCTTGCCCAAGTCTGATTGGTGAATCCTGTTGCTACTGTTAATGATATGCTAGACATAACTATTTGTGTTCCTTGAGCTACACTTTTTGTTAATGTTGCTCCTGGACTTCCAGTCCAACCTGATGCAGTTAATTGATTAACTCCTTGTCCTGCACTTAGGGTTATAGTATATAATCGACCTAATATTGCTGTTTCTGTATTTCCTGATGTGAATGTTGCTACTCCATAATTTGTTGGAGTATTTATTGTATAAGTGGCATTAGGTAATTTTATAGCTGTTCCTCTACCACTATCTGATGTTATTTTTCCATCATAGAAATTGAATACAGCACTGGCATTTTGTACATAAACACCATTTATAGCATTGGTTCCTGTTGTTTTGATTAATGGTGTCGTTGTTGATGGTGTTCCACCATCATTTGTACCCATTGTTAGAGTTCCTGCTCCTACCATGTGTATTCCATGTGATACTCCGGAGATTGTTCCTCCAGTAATAGATACTGTTCCTGTTGTTTTATTATATATTCCATTTGTTACAGTTCCTGTTATAGTTCCTCCGGTTATAACTATTGGGCCTGCGGCATTGTTATATATTCCGTATGGTCCTGATACTGTTCCTGATGATATAGTAACATCACCACTTGCTCCATTTTTGTATATAGCTCCATTAGCTCCGGTTGTTGCAGTAGAGGTTACTGTTCCACCATTTATGGTGACGGTTCCTGTTGTTGATGATATTCCATGAGTTGAACCTGATACAGTTCCATTTGTTACTGTTATTGCTCCGGTTATTCCTTCTATACCAACTCCTGAAACACCTGTTACTTGAACACTTGCTCCATTAATTGTTACTGCTCCTGTTGTTTTATTATATATTCCTTTGTTTCCGGAAATGGTTCCTCCTGTTATACTGATTGTAGCAGTTGAATTGTTATTTATTGCTTGAGTTGTACCATTTATAACTCCTCCTGATATTGTTACTGAACCTGTTGTATTATTAAATACAGCTTGAGTTGTTCCGGTTATGGTTCCACCACTGATGGTTATTGAAGAGGTTCCATTATTATATATACCTGCTCGATATCCTGTTACAGATCCTGATGATACAGTTATGGTTCCTGTTGCTCCATTTTTATAAATTGCATCATAATTTCCACTAGTTGCTGTTGATGTTACATTACCGCCATTAATTGTTACATTACCTGTTGTTGAATTAATTACAGTTTGTGTTGATGTAACTGTTCCACCTGAAATTGTTACATTATTGGTTGTGGTATTAATGAAATTATTTACATCACCGGTTAGGACACCTCCTGAAGTGCTACTTGTTATGGTTAGAGTTCCATTATTTGCTATATTAGTTCCAGTAAAGGTGATAGTTTTTCCATTTAAATCTATTGTTATAGTTTTTCCTGAGGCTATTGTTGCTTGTGTTGTTTCTGTAACATTTGCTAAAGCTTTTATTGTATGGCCAGTAGAAGCTTCTGATAGTGCTCTTGATATATACATATATTTTTTGTTAGTAGTTGTATTTTGATAATTAGTGGCTGCTCCTAGTACTGCTGTTTCAGTGCTGCCACTTGTTGTTTTAACTATATCATAATCATTTGGTACTGTTACAAAATATGTTGAGTTAGGTAAATAGATTGATTTACCTGCTCCACTATCTGATGTTACTTTACCATCATAAAAATTATATATTGCACTTGCATTTTGTACATATACTCCATATGTGTTGGAAGTTCCAGTTGTTTTGATTAATGGGCTTGTTGTTGATGGTGTTCCACCATCATTTGTTCCCATTGTTAGTGTTCCTGAGGCTGCATATAGATGAACTCCATGTGATACGCCTGAGATTGTACCCCCAGTTATAGTTATGGTTCCTGATGATTTATTATATATTCCGTTCATAGTTGTTCCTGTTACGGTTCCACCGGTTATACTGATTGGGCCTGCGGCATTATTATATATTCCATAATATCCAGATACTGTTCCTGAGGAGATAGTTACAGTTCCACTGGCTCCATTTTTATATATGGCTCCGTTGGTGCCTGATGTTGCAGTTGATTGGACTGTTCCGCCATTTACAGTTACAGTTCCGGTTGTTGAATTAATGCCGTTAGTTGAACCTTTTACTTCACCATTAGTTACTGTAATGGCGCCTGTTACACCTGTTATACCATTTCCGTTAGTACCAGTAACTTTAGCACTTGATCCATTTACTGTGATTGGGCCTGCGGCTTTATTTACAATTCCATTGTTTCCAGTTATAGTACCTCCAGTTACACTTATTGTTCCAGTTGAATTGTTATAAATACCTTGGGTTGTTCCAGTAATGGTTCCGTTGCTTATAGATACTGTTGCAGTTGAGTTGTTATATACTCCTTGAGTTGTTCCAGTTATGCTTCCGCCTGTTATGGTTATATTTCCAGCATTGCCATTATAAACACCTGAAGTTGTTCCGGTGATGGTTCCTCCACTTATATTAATTGGAGATGCAGCATTATTATATATACCTGCTCGATATCCTGTTACGGAACCTGAAGATATAGTTATGGTTCCAGTTGCTCCATTTTTATATATTCCATCGTAGTTACCACTTGGTGCTGTTGAGGTTATGGTTCCTCCATTTATTGTTATATTGGCTGTAGTTGAATTTATTACAGTTTGTGGGCCTGTTATAGTTCCACCTGATACTGTTAAATTATTTGCACCTGTATTTATTACATTATTGACGCTACAATTAATAGCTCCACCTGAGGTACTACTTGAAATCGTTAATGTTCCATTATTTGTTATATTAACTCCTGTCATGGTTATTGTTTTTCCATTTAGGTCTAGTGTTACTGTTAAACCTGTTGGGATTGTTGCAACAGTTGTTTCTGTAGTATTTGCTAATGTTTTTATAGTTTGGCCTGTTGCAACTTCTGATAATGCTCTATATAAATACATGTATTTTTTGTTTGTAGTCATATTTTGATAGTTAGTGGCAGCTCCTAATACTGCTGTTTCTGTATTACCACTTGTTGTTTTTACTATATCATATCCATCTGGGACTGTTACTAAATATGTTGCATTAGGTAAAAAGATTGATTTTCCTGTTCCACTATCTGATGTTATTTTACCATCATAGAAATTAAATGTACCACTAGCATTTTTAATATATACTCCATATGTATTTGAAGTACCGGTTGTTTTTATTAATGGAGTTGTTGTTGATGGTGTTCCACCATTTTCTCCTAATGTTAGTACACCAGTTGCTGCTTCTATGTGAATTCCATGTGATACGCCTGAAATTGTACCTCCAGTTACAGTTATGGTTCCTGCAGCTTTGTTATATACTCCGTTAGCGCCAGTTCCTGTGATGGTACCTCCAGTTATATTAATAGGGCTTGCTCCATTATTATATATTCCATAATATCCTGATACTGTGCCTGATGATATGGTTACTGTGCCAGTTGCTCCATTTTTATAAATTGCTGCATTGGTACCTGATGTTGCAGTTGATGTAACAGTTCCTCCATTTACAGTTACTGTTCCGGTTGTTGAATTAATTCCATTAGTAGAACCTTTTACTTCACCATTAGTTACTGTTATGGTACCGGTTACACCGGTTATACCATTTCCGTTTGTTCCAGTAACTTTGACACTTGCACCATTTACTGTGATTGGGCCTGCGGCTTTATTAACAATACCATTATTTCCAGTTATAGTTCCGCCCGTTATACTGATACTTCCGGTTGAATTATTGTAAATTCCTTGGGTTGTTCCAGTTATGGTTCCTCCACTTATTGTTAAAGTACCGGTTGAATTATTAAATATTCCTTGGGTTGTTCCGGTTATGGTTCCACCTGTTATATTAATTGGAGATGCACCATTATTATATATACCTGAACGATATCCTGTTACGGAACCTGATGATACTGTTATAGTTCCTGTAGCTCCATTTTTATATATTCCTTCATAATTACCTGTTGTTGCGGTTGATGTTATGTTTCCACCACTTATTGTTATGTTTGCTGTTGTAGCGTTTATGACATTTTGTGGGCCTGTTATAGTTCCACCAGAGACTGTTAAATTGTTTGCTCCAGTATTTATTACATTATTAACATTACTATTAATGGTACCACCTGTTTGACTACTTGAAATTGTTAATGTTCCATTATTTGTTATGTTTACTCCTGTCATGGTTATTGTTTTTCCATTTAAGTCTAATGTTACTGTTTTATCTGCTGCTAAGGTTGCTGCTGATGTTTCACTACTGTTTTCTAATACTTTAATTGTTTGTCCTGTTGCTACTTCTGACATTGCTCTATATAAGTACATGTATTTTTTGTTAGTAGTCATATTTTGATAGTTAGTAGCAGCTCCTAAGATAGCTGTTTCAGTTCCACTAGTTGTACTTTTTATAATATCATATCCATCTGGTACTCCTATTATAAAGGTAGCATTAGGTAATTTTATTGATGTTCCGGTTCCACTTGCTGATGTTATTTTACCATCATAGAAATTGAATGTTGCTCCTGCGTTTTGTACATATACACCATTCATGTTAGATGTTCCGGTTGTTTTAATTAATGGAGATGTTGTTGATGGTGTTCCACTATTTTCACCTAATGTAAGAGATCCGGCTCCTACCATATGAATACCATGTGATAATCCTGATACTGTTCCACCAGTTACAGTTATAGTTCCTGTAGTTTTGTTATAGATTCCATTCATACCTGTACCTGTTATGGTTCCACCGGTTATACTGATTGGCCCTGCGGCATTGTTATATATTCCATAATATCCTGATACTGTTCCACCAGCAACTGTTACAGTTCCACTTCCTCCATTTTTATAGATACCAGCGTTTGTTCCAGAAGCTACTGTGTTTGATATGGTTCCACCATTAATGGTTACGGTTCCGGTTGTTGAACTAATACCTGTTGTTGTTCCTGTAACACTTCCTGTTGTTACTGTCACGGAACCTGTTTGACCTATAATTCCAGTTCCTGATGTTCCTTGAATTGCTACTCCGTTACCATTTATAGTGATTGTTCCGGCTCCATTGTTTTGTATACCATTGTTTCCAGATACTGTTCCTCCAGTTACATTTACGGTTCCTGTTGATGCATTATATATACCACTTCTTGCTCCAGTTATACTTCCTGCTGTTACACTTACTGTTCCGCCAGCTCCAGATTTGCTAATTCCATCATTATTACCTGATGTAGCTGTTGTTTGAACGACTCCTCCATTGATGGTTACATTACCTGTTGTTGATGATATTCCATGAGTACTTCCTTTTATAGTTCCTGCTGTTAATGTTACGTTTCCTGATGCTCCTGCTACACCTACACCGGCAGTTCCTGTTATACTTTGACCTGTTGTATTGACTGTTATTGTTCCGGCTCCATTATTTACGACACCATTATTTCCGGTAATAGTTCCTCCAGTTATATTAACTGTTCCCGTTGATGCATTATAGATTCCATTTCTATATCCTGTTACAGATCCTGATGATACACTTATTGTTCCAGTGCTTGATTTACTAATTCCATCGTTATTTCCAGATGTTGCTGTTGTTTTAACTATTCCTCCATTGATGGTTACGTCTCCTGTTGTTGAAGTTAATCCATTGGTTGTTCCTGATACTGTTCCTTTAGTTACTGTTACATCTCCTGCAGATGCTATTACTCCAACACCTGCAATTCCTGTGACAGTTACTCCAGTTCCATTTATTGTTATTGGACCAGCATTTGTATTATTTATACCATTATTTCCGGTTATTGTTCCACCGGTTATTTCTATACTTCCGGTTGAACTATTGTAGATACCTCCTCTAGCACCGGTAACAGTTCCAGATGATACACTTATTGTTCCGGCTCCGGATTTACTAATTCCATCATTATTTCCTGATGTAGCTGTACTTGCTACTGTTCCACCGTTTACTGTAACATTACCTGTGGTTACTGATATTCCATGTGTTGCACCTTTTACTTCTCCTTTGGTTACTGTTACATTACCGGTTAAACCATTTATACCAATTGCTGTATTTCCTGTTACTTTAGCATTGGTACCATTTATTGTTATTGCTCCGGCATTTTTGTTTACAATTCCATTATTACCTGAGATAGTTCCACCGGTTATTTCTATACTTCCGGTTGAATTATTTAGAATTCCTTGTGTGGTTCCAGTTATAGTACCAGAACTAATTGATATTGTTCCGGCTCCTCCGTTATATATAGCTTGAGTAGTTCCGGTAACTGTTCCTCCACTTATTGTTATTGGTGCTGCTACATTGTTATAGATTCCTGCTCTATATCCTGTAACAGTTCCTGATGATACAGTTATAGTTCCTGTTCCACCGTTATTATAAATTCCATCATAGTTACCACTAGTTGCTGTTGATTTTACTGTTCCACCATTAACAGTTACAGATCCGGTTGTTGAAGAGATAGCTGTTTTTGTTCCAGAGACAGTTCCACTTGTTACTGTTATAGCGCCTGCTCCAGCGTTTATAACATAGTTACCTGTTCCAGATAATACTCCTCCACTAGTTGTACTTTTTATAGTTAATGTTCCTGTACCATTATTTGTAATTATTGTATTACCAATATTTACTTGTTTACCATCTAGATCAATTGTTATTCCTGTTTTACCAGAGGCTATTATTGGATTGCTTTTTTCTTGATCAGTTGTATCTACTGGTATATTCTTTAATGCTTTTATAGTTTGATTTGAAGCTGCTGCTTCTAATGCATCTTTTAAATATGTATAATAAGTACCAGTTGTTGTATTTTGATAGTTATTAGATGTACATACTCCATATACTTCGATAACTTGTGGAGAATTTTCTGCCGGCATGTATGTACCACCAGATGCAATTTCAATTGTTGTTCCTGTAGGTGAAGTAGTCCATCCACATGTATAGGTTGATCTTGTTATTGTTCCTGATGGTACTGCTACAGGATTCCAATTTGCGGTTAATGTAACAGTTCCTGATTTTTCTCTTAGACTTCTAAAATAAGTTCTATCATATGGCGTTGTTTTAGTGCTTGGATTTGTCCATGCTGTTGTTGGTCTACTTGTGCTTCCATATTTTGCTGTTGATGTATTTATACCAGTTGTTGCTGTATAATTTGTTGAGGTAAATCCGGCAAAACCTTGTGGTGTGGTTGATGTTGTTTGATTTATAGTTACAGTTCCAGATGCTGCATTTGCGGCACTTGTTGTATTTGGATTTCCGTGTAATTTTATTGTTTTATTTGCGTCTATATATAAATCCGCATCTGGATCAACATAATCATAATTGATAGGATTACTTTTAGACATGGTTAGAGTTCCATTTTTGTCTACTAAAACTATATCATAAGTATTTACTATCCAGCATGCATAAGCTGTTGCTTCTACGGTATATTTAGTATTTATGAAATTATCTGTATTTATAAAGCCTGTATCTTTTATTATTTGATTTCCGGCGCAATCATTGGCCTCAGCTACGTGATGTTGTTGAGCTGCATCATAATATCCGGCAAAAGTATGCCCTATCTTGGTTGGTTTTGTTATACCATTTGCAGTTGCTGTCATTTTTTGATTTGTAGCTGCTGAATCTTTATATATTCCTACGCCATATCTCTCATATATGATAGCAGTTCCGCCTTGTCCAGTATCTGCTCCATTGTTATTAAGATTTACTGGTATAATTGGTACTTTTTCATCACATAATTCTAGTTCAGCATCTATACTTCCGCTAGATGGTCTGTTTTGAACACTTCCATCAATATACATAATGAAACGATAATTTTTAACAAGTGTTGGATTTATATATACTTCTAGATTTAAGTTGTTATCTCCTGTTACTGCACTAGCAAATGTTCCTTGATCTATTACTGTTGTATATGTTGTTCCATTCCCTTCTAGTAGTACCCATTTAAAGCTATTACTTTTTAGAGTATTTGATATGGAATTAATATGTAAGATAGCTGACATTTTATATGAGTCATTAGTTGTTAAATTAGTAGCTGTATAATCTGTATATAATAAGCTATTACTTAAATTGTTATAGTTTGTAACTGGGGCTAATGTTGTAGATGTTAACAGATTGTTGTTAGCTGAATATACATATTTTATTCCACCATCGTGTATACCTACTTCTATGTTTTTATTAGGGCTACGCCATCTATAATAAGCAATAGAAAGAGATGCAATACATAAAATAAAGATGATTATTCCAATAATTGTTCCGATAATTTTTCTGCGATCTTCATTCATTATTACACCTCCTACCTTATTTTCCATGTTATTTTAATTATATCAAAAATAATAGATTTTTTCTACTTTTTTTATAAAAAAAATAAAGAAATATGTATTTTTTATTCATTACATATTTCTTTATTTAATTCTTCACTAGGATATCTTTTTAATTCTAATTTTGCTCCTGTATTTAATTCTATTTCTATTTTACCTTTTAGCTTTTTATTTAGTAGATTTGTCTGCTCTTCCATGTTCTTACACTGACTCAAATCTTCTTGGCAATTATCACTTAGCCACATATAGAAAGTATAATTGTCATAGTCAGTTTTATCTTCACTGTATGCTACTAAATCTTGTTGAGTATTGGTTAATACTAATCTACCATCTTTGATAGTATCAAATTTATAATCTAGACTTCCTGTAGATATTTCTTCATTATTTTTAATTAATTTCCATTTTACATAGGGACTAATTAAATCACAATCTAGCTCTAATTCATTTAGGGCTAAATCATAAATAATATCTATTTTATCACTATTTTCTTGATTGCCACCTACTTTAAAATCTATCCTAATAACATTATCACTTTTTATTTCTACTTCATTATCAAGAATAGGTATTAATTTTATATTTGATGCGTCAAATTCTGTATCTCCGTAGGCTTCTTCATCTATTTTTATTGTAGCTGTAGTAGCTTTAAATAAAGAGGTAGAATTTTGAATAGCATAAGTAATTCCTAATAATAGAACTGCTCCTACGATTAAGATAACATATTTTTCTTTAAAGCTACTTTTTGGTTTATTGTTATTTTCATTAATATTAATTTCTTGATTATTACTTTCGTTGCTATTCATTTTTTCACCTACTTTTATAATTCTATATTGTGATATACTTCTTGTACATCATCTAAATCTTCTAAGCTTTCGATTAATTTCATAGCTTTATCTGTAGTTTCTTCATCTAGAGCTATATAATTACTAGGTATGAATGATACCTCGCTTATAATAAATTCATTATAGCCCATTTTTTCTAATTCTTCTTTTACATTTATGAAATTCTCAGGTGTTGTTTCTATTGTATAGCCGTCTTCATCACTTTTAAAATCTTCTATATCTAATTCTAATACATCTTCCATCAGCTTATCTTCTTCATATTTTTTATCTACAACTAAGATACCTTTTCTTGTGAAAAGATAACTAACAGATCCATCAGTACCTAGATTTCCTCCTCTTTTGGTAAGAGTACTTCTTACGAATGAAGCTGTTCTGTTTTTATTATCTGTAAGACAATCTATCATAATGGCAATACCTCCAGGACCATATCCTTCATATCTAATAGCTTCATAGTTTTCTCCACTTGCTTTATTTTTGGCTTTTGCTATAGCGTTCTCGATATTAGATTTAGGCATATTTTCGCTTTTTGCTTTTTCTATAACCATACGTAAAGCTGAATTATTTGTTGGATCGGCATCGCCACTTTTAGCTGCTACATATATTTCTTTAGCTAGTTTAGCAAACACTTTCCCTCTTTCAGCATCGATGGCTCCTTTTTTTCTTTTAATTGTTGACCATTTACTATGTCCTGACATTAAATCACCACTTTCTAAATAATTTCTATTATTATTTTAAACTAAATACTTATATTGTCAATAATAATATTTAAATATATTTTGTTAATATGGTTATAATTAAATCAATTATAACTATTGCAAATAATACTATTGTTATAGTATTTAATTTTTTTTCTTTTGTTTTTTTGATAAATTTATCTACTATAGGATTAATACAGTATAAAAGAAAGGTTCCTCCTATGGCAAAATTTCTACTTGCATTAAAGCATACTCTTCCATTAATATTTAAGAATTGTTTGCTGTAATCCCATAGTTTTATATTGAAGTAAGTATCTAATATGTAATGAGCTATATATTCGGTTAAAGTGGCTATTATAAATACTCCTATTAATACTAGTAGAACATTAATTATTTTACCCATTTTAAATTTTTTATTCATTATATTTTTTAGAGCTGCTATTAATAATAGCATTCCAAAACCATATACTGGTAGGTATGGGCCGTATAAGAATCCTCTATTAATCCAACCTTCTCCATGATAATAAAATATAAATAGTTCATATATCCAACCTATTACGGCATATACAAAAAAATATATAAATAAATTTCTTATCTTTTTATTCATTTTATCCTCCTAAATAGCCTAATAGTACTGGGGCTAGTATTATTATTAATATTAAAGGTACGAAAAAGAAGACTGAAATTATACTTATTTTGATTGGTACTTTGCTTATTTCTGCTTTAACTTCCATGATTCTTTTATTTCTTAAGTATTCTATTTGATTATGAAGACTTGTTATGATACTAGTACCATAAAGATCTGCTTGTGTTAATGATAATACTATATTGTTTATTGTATCAGTTGGCACTCTTTTTTCCATATCTTCTAGAGCTTCGGTTAAGCTTTTTCCATATTTTACTTCTCTTAATACTTCTTTAAATTCTAAGGATAGTTCTCCTTCGCTACTTGCTACTGTTACATTTAAAGCTTCGTTTAGATTACGACCTGTTTCTATTGATAAGGCTAAAATTTCAAAGAAATTTATGGCTTCTCTTTCTAATGTTGTGGTACGTAATTTGATATTATAATCTAACAATATATATGTTATAAATTTATAATATAAAAATGCTAGTAAGGGACCTATCATGAAACCTAGTTTAGTTGTAAATAAAAAGATTAAAAAGATTATGATAGTTCCAAATAATCTTATATTTAGAAAAGTATAGGTGTCATATTTGGCTTTTGGACCTAATAATTTAATCTTTTTATTTATATCTTTTATGGTTTTTTTACTATATATTTTTTTAGCTAATTGTTTAAAGTTCATAGTTACACCCTAACTTTCATAATTTTGTTAAGTAAATATATATATATTATAAACATTATCAATAGAATAAATAGTAATATAAATCCTAATGGAGATGTAAAGAATGGTGCAAAATAACCTGGGCTTAATATATATATTACTGCTACAAAAAATATTGGTATTACCATTAAAAATTTTACTACTAAGTTTGAGGCTTCTGTAGAATTTTTTAAATCTGTTTCTAATCTTTTTTTGTCATATAGTGATCTTTCTATTGCAGAAAAAACATTTATTATGTTACCACCTGTCTTATTTAATATAGTTAATGATGAAGATATGTATTTGGCTTCATCTATTTTTACTCTTTTAGCAAAGCGACTGAAAGCAATATCTGAACTTATTCCAAAATTCAAATCTTGATATATTCTTTTAAATTCTATTGATATTGGTTTTGGTAATGTTTTGCTTACTATTTCAACAGCTTGGATAGTGCTTTTACCTGCTTTGAAGGCATTATTCATAACTATAACGGCTCTTAACATATCATTTTTTATTTTATTCATACGTCTTTTATTATATATATGTAAGTATACGTCATAGATATAATATCCTAATATGAAGGTAAATACTAAACCTATGAATGATATTAATTTTCCTCTTATTGCATACGATATTATTACTAATGCTGTAAAGGTAAAACCAATTAATAGTTTAATTATTATAAAATCTAATAAATTAACATTATCTCCTACCATTACATATTTATCATATTTAAGTGATTGCTTGTTTAATTCTTTGTTATTTTTTAAATTGCGGCGCATTTTTTTTAGAATACGATTATACTTATTTTTTAATATATCTCCTAGGTTATCATCATTATTCTCTATATTTGAGTCAATACTGTATCTGGCTAATCTTCTTTCAATATTTAAAGATTTATTTAGTTTTAATAAGAAATCTAATAATACTGTAACTGTTATTATTAGTATTAGCCTTATAAATATTACCATATTCATTATATCACCGCCTTTCATTACTTTTTATTTTAATTATATTAGTTAAAATCATATGTTGTTGTTACTTTATTTAATTTAATATTCTTATCTACTGCTATTATATATAATAGCGGATTATTACAACATTTGCAATTGTTATTACCTGAAAATATTACATTTATATTTCCATTATTATTTTTTATATCTTTTATATCTTTTATTTCAACACCACAGTCATAAGTTAATATACAATACACATAATTATACTTTTTAAAATCATTCTCAGTTAAAGTGTTTTTCAAATTGTTTTCTTTAACAAAATTTGAATATTCTTGATAATTAATAAAGAATCCATTACCATTATCAATTAATTCTTTATTATTTTCGTAACTAATATCGTATTTATACTTAACTAAAGTATTATAATCTTCATCAGTATTTTCACCATCATCAGAATCATTAATTTTCATATAATTTCTACAGTGATTAACTACATTTGTATAAATTTTAGGACTAAGTATATTAATCATTTTAAATATTTCAAAAATACATACTGCTATTAATAACCCTTTTATAAGATATTCTCTTTTATTCTTTACTTTATTAAAAAACAATAAAACTATTATTAATAATAAATATAGAAATGAAATAATCTTACCAAATTCAACAAATAAATTTTTTTCATAAATATCTAAAAGAACATGATATTTTTGTGTACAATAATGAGTAGAAGGTGAAAAGCCAATTGGCCATAATAATTCACCATAAGGATTACCTATTAAACCTAAAAAGGCATTAAATAGAATCAGAAATACTGCAATTATAAATAACCAAATAATTGTATTCTTATTTTTATTATCTTTTTTCTTTGTCATACATTCACCTACTTATTTATGAATAGTTCCTCCCCATTCTACTGTTGTAAAGCCATATCTATTAAAATTGGTTAATTTCTTATTAATATCTAAACCTCTACTTTTCTTTATTAAACATTTTATCAAGAGTATCTATTCCTCTTCTTTTTATTTTATCATATACTTTTGGTATGTTTTTGTATTGTTTGAAGTCTCCATATACTTCTTCGTTTTCATCAACACCTTTTTGTGTATATGTAAATATTGGTGTTATATCTATATTACCATCAGTAATACTAGTTACTTCACTAATACTAGTTACTTTTCTTTTACCGTCAGTAAGTCTATCTATTTGGACTACTATATCAATAGCGTTTTCTATATAGCCTCTTACTGCACTTACTGGTATTTCCATTTCATTCATTAATATCATTGTTTCTAGTCTGTTTAAGGCATCTATTGGGTTGTTAGCGTGTAATGTAGTAATAGATCCTTCATGTCCTGTATTCATTGCTTGCATCATATCAAAGGCTTCTTTACCTCTTACTTCACCTACTATAATTCTATCTGGTCTCATACGAAGGGAATTTCTTACTAAGTCGCGTATTGTTACTTCTCCTTCTCCTTCATAATTGGTTAATCGTGTTTCTAGTGATATAACATGTTTTTGATGTAATCTTAACTCAGCTGCATCTTCGATAGTTATTATTCTTTCATCACCGTCAATGAAACTACTTAATATGTTTAAAAGGGTTGTTTTACCGGTACCAGTACCTCCACTTATTAAGACATTTAGTTTAGCTTTTACACAAGCTTCTAGGAATAAAGCCATATCATTAGTAAGAGTTCCTTTCATTAATAAGTCATCGACTGTTTCTAAGTCTTTAGCGAATTTTCTAATTGTTAAAACAGGACCTGTTAAAGATAGTGGAGGGATTATAGCATTTAATCTAGAACCATCTCTTAGTCTTGCATCTACCATTGGATTAGCTGCATCTATGGTTCTACCTAATGGTTCTACTATTCTTTGAATAGTTCTTAGAATATGCTTATCATTTATGAAACTAACGCTGTCGTCTTTTACTATTTTTCCGTCTATCTCAACATATATATCACTTGGTCCATTAACCATTATTTCTGTTATACTGTTATCTTCTAATAATTCAGTAATAGGTCCATTACCGTTTATTTCGTTTTGAATTAGGTTAAATATATAACTTCTTTGTAAATAATCTAAGTCGTAGCCAGTTATACTTTTATCTATCTCATCATTAATGTATTGGGTTAAGTCTTTATTATCTGGTATGTTTTCATCGATTAGATTTTGTATTATTTTACTTCTTAAATTGTCAAGCATTTCTTTGTCTGAAAAAACTTCATAATCACTTATATTTTTTATTTTTATATTTTTTTTTGGTACTTCAAAGGCTTCTATTAAACTTTTACTCAACTGAATCACCTTCTTTATCTCTATCTTTAATTAGAGCTTCGGCTATACTTTTTAATTTATTTATATCAGCTCCGTGGAAACGATTGATTGATTTATTTAGAGTTAATATTTCTCCATCTAGTACGTATTTATCAATATTTTTTATATAGAAGCTGTTGGATATTGTATAATCTATATTACATTTAACTATATTTCTTATATCAAATAGGGATAAATAGTCTCTACCTGTATCACGGCTGTTATTTAGACATACTAGATAATTTGTTTTATCTGTGTCTTTGAAGATACTGATGATGCTTTTCATATTTTTAAGATCTATTAGATCGTTTGTAACTATAAATAATGACATATATGAATTATCTAGAACATTTAGATTTATTTCATTCATTATGTGATTGGTGTCTACTAAAATAATATCATATTCTCTTTTGGCAAATTCAAATATTATTGGCAAGAATTTGCTTTCTATTTTTAAGGCACTTCGAGGATCTCTTGGAGATGCTAAAACATCAATATATTGATTATAGCTAGTGGTATAATCTTTTATAGATGTGTATCTGTTATTGGCTATACTGTCTACCATCATATAAATATCTTTTTTGTTTTTTATATCTAGCCAGGTTGATATACCTCCACTATAAAAATCTGCATCAATAATTAGGACTTTCTTTTTCATAAGGCAATAGATACCTGCTAAGTTGATTGCCATGGTTGTTTTACCTACGCCTCCTTTAACAGAAGATATACTAATTATTTTTCCTTTTTTTCTTATTGACATTATGTATCACCTCTATTTTATACTTTTTATAATATGCTTATTATTTTTATCAAGATATCCTTTATATGAACTTTTAGCTAAATAACCATCTATGTTTATTATTTTAGTAAATACTCCTTTAACATAATATTTACTATTTATATATATTTCTTGATCTATAAATTTTATTTCATAATTAATTTTATTATTGTTATTTTTGGCTAAATCATACATTTCATTTACAATTTCTATATTATTGATATTATCTAGCCCATAATCTATTACTAGTTTATTGATGTTATCTAATTCTTGTTTTTCAAAAGATAAATTGCCTATGTCATAGATTAAAATAAATACTAATAAGGCTATAGGTATCATGACTACAAATATGACTAAGCTTTGGCCTTTGTTATTAAGCATTAACAACAACTCTTTCGATTTTGGCATGATATCTTTTTCCTAGGATGTTACTAAGTCCTGGTGTAAATATTTTTATATCTTTTTCAATTATTATTTTTTTATATTTGCTTTTATAATCAGTAATTCTTATTTTAATATCTTTATAGTCATTATTGATTGCTTCAATTGATTCTCCGCTTTTATACATCTCAACTATATCATTGCTGATATTAGATAGATTTGTTTTGTTGCTTAAAATCATTCCAAAATCAAAAACTGCAAGTAATATAAATAATAAAACGGGCATAATTAATACGAATTCAATTAATGCTTGTCCTTTTCTATTCATATACTCACCTACAATCCCTATTATCTATTTTATTATATCAAAAAAATAGAAAAAAGCAAAGAGAATTTACACTTTCTCTTTGCCTTTTATTAATAATCATCGTCTTCTTCTTTAAATACTACATATAGTAGTCCTATGATAATTAAAATTAGTAGTCCTATGATAACAATTTTTGATGAATTGCTATTATTATTCTCTTTAATTTTTTCTTTTTTTACATTAATTATATATTTTTTTATGCTACCATCAAGAGCTGTAACTACTATATATACTTTGTTGTCTCCTGTTTTAAATTTTTTATTACCTATTACTTCATAGGTAGCATTTTTATCATTCAATTCAATTATCATATCTAACTTGTTTGTTTTTCCATTAACTATAATATTATATTCTAAAATATCTTTATTAAAATCTATTTTATAATCTTTTATTATTAAAGACTTTATAGTATTATCATTTGATATATTAATATAGCTTATACTAATTTTTTTACCTGTATCGCTTATTGCGTACACAGGTTTGTTATAATCATTTATTTTTTTTACTAAATAATCATTATTGATATAAATAGTATTATTAGGTTTAATATTATTAGATTCTTTTTGTTTAGCAATAATAATATTTATATTTTTGTTCTCTTTTAATTTTTCTATGCCATTATATGATAGTATAATATCTCTAAATATAATTGAACTATTACCTGGAGATATGGTTTTGAATTTAAATGATAGTATAGGATCAAGCTTGTTATAGTTATTTAATATATAAACAAATTTTCCTTTTTCATTAAAAGAGCCATATAATATGTCATTATTACTATCATTAATAGTAACTAGTTCTAGTTTATCGGCTGTATATTGTATATTTCCTTCTATTCCATTTATTTTATCATTTATAAATCCATTAATGGATAGATCAATATCTAATTCATTATTTAAATTAGTATTTTTTGGTGGATTATTAATTAAGATTGATAAATTATCATTTGATTCTTGCTCTTCATCATATATTTCTTTGTTATCATTATAGATAGATGTTGTTACATCGTTAATATCTAATTTATCATCTTTATTAATATCATTAGCTTCTGTTATTTCTTTTTCTTCTAGAATATCATCTACTATTTGTGATGCTTCAGTTATGTCTAGTGGTGGACTATCGTCATTTTCTTCTAGAGCATATACATTAGATATATATAAGGTAAAACTTAGTGTAAAAATAATTATAGATAATGAATATTTTTTTATTATATTAAGCATATATTTTACCTCCAGATTCTCATATGGTATATATTATAACAATTTATTGTTTATAAATCCACTTAGTTTACGTTTTTTTTACATATAAAAAACTAAATCAGTTTAGATTTAGTTTTTATTACATATATATTTTTAATTCTAATTTTTTAAATGGTACACGTAATTTTTCTAAGGCTCTTGTTTCTATCTGTCTTATTCTTTCACGTGTTACTCCGTAACATTCACCAACTTCTCTTAAAGTAACTCCTTCTCCTTTTTTTATTTTTATTAAGGTTTCTTTTTCTAGTTGATTGATATATTCAGTTGTTGTTCCAAAATAATCACATATTTCTTTTATAGTCATATTTTCTTTTTGATTAGTTCTTATGCCATAGCGAAGCATTATTACTCTTTTTTCTTTTTCTGTTAGTGATTTTAAGCTTTCTTCTATTAGTTTTTTTAAATTATTTTGTTCTGTATTATTTTCTGTTTCATTGTTATTATCAATAACAATATCCATTAATTCAGATTCTTCATCTTCTCCTATTGTTCTATTTAATGAGGCAGGGGTCATGTATTCATTTATGATAGATAAAATGTTTTTAACTTTATTATTTGTTAGATTTAATTCTTTAGATATTGTTTCTATATCAGGTTTTTTACCATAAATCATTTCATAGTTTCCTATAAATCTTTTTACTTTTGCCATTTCTTCATGTAAATATACTGGTACTCTTATTAAATCACCTGTATCTGCTCTTGTTCTGTAAATACTTTGTAGAATCCACCAAATGGCATATGATGAAAATTTATTACCTCTAGTATAATCAAATCTATCTACTGCTTTAATTAATCCTAAATTGGCACTACTTAAATCATCTTTAAAGTCATTGCCAATGTTGGCATGTTTTGCTATGCTAAAGGCTAGTTTTAGATTGTGATAAATCATTTTATTTCTAGCATACATATAATTTGTATATTTAATTAAATTATTCTTTAATAATTCAATATTATCTATTTTCTTATTGTTAGAATAATTATTAAAAGTATTATTTATATCTATATTACTTATCTCTTTATTTAATTCTTCTATGCTAGGTATACCTACTTTTTTTGATAATTGGTTATAGGCTGATAGATATTGTCTTATAATTCTATCTATTTTATTTTCATTCCAAAAATTATTATAATAATAATTATTAAGTATGCTTAATATTTCTTTTTGATCTTTTTCATTATTAATAGAAGAAAATATTTTTTCTAAATCTAAAACAAATTCTTTTCTATTGTTTAAGATAATTTTAGTAAAAATACTATTTTTAGTATTATGGGTGGTTTTAAATATATCTTTATTATCCATAATCATTTTACCGTATTTTTGTTCTTCTTCTCTTTTTAGTATTCTTATTGGTTTTATTTGTTTTAAATATGCTCCTATGCTATCTGTGACTAATTCATCTTCTTCATTTTCTTCTACTAGGTCTTCTTCGACATATTTTTCAAGTATTTTATTTATATTATCTATTAGGTTTTTATTATCTCCGGATAGGGATTTTTCGAAAAAATCATTAACAATATCATTTCCATATATTCTTACTAATTTATCATATATGTTGCTATTAATTTTATTTATTTCTAATTTTTCAACGTATTCTTCAATACTCATAATATCACCAAAACCTCCATGAAAGTATTATTATTTTGTAATACTATCTAAGTATTCTTCTAATCTTTCTTTTAAATCTTCCCTTTCTCTTGCATAATCTATATTGGCTTTTAGATAACCTATTTTGGATCCAGTATCATAATAAGTGGCATCTAGATTGCATGCATAAAACTTTTCTTTATTCATTAGTTCTTTCATAGCATCAGTAAACTGATATTCATTACCTACTCCTTTGCTAAGATTTTCTAGAATAGGAAATATATTTGAACTTACTATGTATCTACCTAATCCAGCATAATTAGATGGTGCATCTTCTACTTTAGGTTTTTCTATGATTGTTTTTATTTCATTTGTTTTTTTATTTTTGAATTCTATCATACCATATTTAGGAGCCAATTCAATTGGTACTTCTAAGCATCCTATAACATTTGAATCTGTTTTTTCGTGAATTTTTATTAGTTGTTTTAAGGCTGGAGTTTTTCCTTTTGCTTTCATGATATCATCACCATATAATACGGCAAATGAATCATTTCCTACAAAAGTTTTAGCCAATTTTATTGCATGGCCACTACCTTGTGGTTCTCCTTGCCTTATGAAGTAGATGTTTATGTTATTAGGTTTTGTATTAATATAATCTAATTCTTCATATTTCTTTTTTTCTTCTAGTCTTTTTTCTAATTCATAACTTTGATCAAAGTAATCTTCAATAACCTTTTTGTAAGGACTTGTTATTAATAATATATCTGTAATACCAGATTCGATACATTCATCAATTATATAAGATAAAGTAGGTTTATCTACTATTGGTAGCATTTCCTTTGGTACTGATTTAGTAATTGGTAAAAATCTAGTTCCTAGACCTGCTACTGGTATTACTGCTTTAGTAATTTTTTTCATAATAATTTTCCTTCCTTTCTTAGAAATTGACACATATTATAGCACTTTTTTTCTATAATAATAGTTTTTTTTTATAATTATATTAGTAATTATTTGTTATCTTCTAATTTTTTATAATAATCATATCTTTTAATAGCCCATTCTCTTTGATTTTCAAGTATCTTATCAGCATTTTCTTTATTTACTCTAAATAGATTAGCATATCTATTTTCGGTCATTAGAAAGTCATGATATTTTGAAAAATCTATATTTTTACTATCCATAATAAATTTATTATCATCTGGATTATATCTAAATGTTAAAGCATATCCACAAACTCCAGCTAGTCTTGCATTATCTAAACTATGTTCCATGCCAGTTTTAATACCATGTTCTATACATGGACAATATGCAATTACAATAGATGGTCCATTATGTAGACTTGCTTCTTTTAATACTTTAAGATATTGTTCTTTATCGTAACCAATATTAACACAAGCTACATATACATGTGGATAGCACATAGCAATCCTTGCTAAGTCTTTTTTATAATTACTCTTACCACTAGATGTGAAGGAAGCTATTGATCCTAGGTTAGATGATTTAGATGATTGACCACCTGTATTAGAATATACTTCTGTATCAAGTACCAGTATATTTATATTTTCATTTCTCGATAAGATATGATCAATACCTCCATAACCTATATCATATGCAAATCCATCTCCACCTACTATCCACATACTCTTAGGTACAATATAATCTTTTAAATCATATAAATATTTATGTTTATTATAGTTTATTTGTTTAGATACTTCTAAACAAATATCATGGTTATCTATATTATTAAGCCATTTAGTGAATAATTCTTTATCTTTTGATATGTTATTCTCCATATAGGTTTTTATTTTTTCTCTTTTTAGATTAATACCTGTTAATATTCCTAAACCAAATTCAGCATTATCTTCAAATAAACTATTAGCCCATGGAATACTATATGGTGTTGATGGAATAGATGCTCCATATATAGATGAACATCCTGTAGCATTAGCAATAACTAGATTATCATTAAATACTTGTGTTAAATTCTTAAGATAAGCTGTCTCTCCACATCCGGCACAGCTACCACTAAATTCAAACTTAGGTTCGATAAAACTTTCATTCTTTACATTTAAGATAGGAGCTTTATAATCTTTATTCTTATTATGCTCAAGTAAATATAAGAAATTATCTTCCTTAAATCTTTCTTTATCATATGGTTTCATCTCAAGAGCTTTCTTACCTAATTTACCAGGACATGTATTAGCACATAAGCCACATCCTGTACAATCTTCATAAGATACTCCGATTGTATAATTATAGTCTTTTGGCATAATAGATGGGATACTATCAACTTTATTATTATCTTTATCAAGTAAAAATGGTCTTACAACAGCATGAGGACATACAAATGAACATTGATTGCACTGTATACAATTCTCCTTGTTCCAACAAGGAACCATTTCAGCTATTCCTCTTTTTTCATATTTGGTAGTACCACCATCATATATACCATTTTTCTTATCTATAAAAGCACTAACAGGTAATGTATCTCCTTTAAGATTACCAATGGTCTGATATATAGTTTCATCTTTCTTTTCATCATAATTTAAATTAATCCAATCTTTATCTATATTAAATTTTCTTAATTTATCAATACTATTATCTACTACTTTATTATTAACTTCTATTATTTCTTTACCTTTATTGATAAATCTTTTTTTATTTGATTCTTTCATTATATTTTTTACTTTATTTATATCAATTACATTTAATAGTTTGAAGATACATATTTCCATACAGGTACTTATCTTATTTTTAAGTCCTAATTCATTTACTAGTTTATAAGCATCAATTATATATACTTTAATATTCTTCTTAGCCATTAAATATTTTATTTTGTTTGGTAAAGATTTGGATAATTGTTCATTTGTTAGATTAGTATTTAGAAGTAGTACACCATTATCTTGTATATTATCTAAGATATCATACTTATATATATAATTATCTTTACTTACTACTACTAATCTTGGATTTTCTACATAATAGCTACTATATATCTTCTTATTATTAATTCTAATATGACTTCTAGTAACTCCTCCACTTTTCTTAGAATCATATTGGAAATATCCTTGGACATATTTATTGGTATGATCACCTATAATTTTAATTAGGTCTTTACTAGTAGATACCATACCATCAGATCCATAGCCATATATTAAGAATTCTTCTCCTATTGTAGGTAGTTTAAATTCGTTATCTATATCTAGACTTAAATTGGTAACATCATCTATAATACCTATAGTAAAATGATTCTTTTTATTATTAATCATATTATCATATACAGCCTTTATTTGGGCTGGATTAGTATTTTTAGATGATAATCCATATCTTCCTCCTAATATTTCTATATTAGTATCTTTAGTAGCGTTTACAACATCTAAATATAATTTTTCAGAATCAGCTGTAAAATCTTTTGATCTATCTAATACTGATATTACTTCTACAGACTTAGGTATTATATCTTGTAATAGTTTATTATTAAATGGTCTAAATAAATGTACTTCAACAAGTCCATATACATTATTATCTTTATTTAAATAATCTATTGTTTCTCTAATAGTATTACATACACTACCCATAGCGATTATTACATATTTAGCTGATTTAGAACCATAATAATTAAAAGGTTTTATGTTGGACCCAGTTATTTTATTTATATCAGTCATATAATTCTCAATGATTTTAGTTACATTCATATAATCTTTATTTCTAGCTTCTGTATTTTGAAAATATACATCATCATTTTGAGCTGTTCCTCTTGTATTAGGGGTAGTATTGGACATAGCTCTTGCTCTAAAATTATCTAGGGCTTTTTCATCTATTAATTTTTTTATTTTATCTAAATCCATTAATTTAATCTTATCTATTTCATGACTAGTCCTAAAACCATCAAAGAAATTAATAAATGGTATACTTGATTTAATACTAGATAAGTGTGCTATAGCAGCCATATGATATGCTTCTTCTGGACTAGAAGAAGCCAACATACAAGCACCAGTTCCACTAACAGCATATACATCTTGATGATCACCAAATATGCTTAGCGCGTGTGTTGATAAGCTTCTAGCAGCTACATGTATTACTCCAGGTAACATTTCTCCTGCCATTTTATATAAAGTTGGTATCATTAATAATAGGCCTTGACTAGCAGTAAATGTCGTTGATAAGACTCCACTTTGTAGGGAGCCATGTACCATAGCAACAGCTCCAGCTTCTGATTGCATCTCAATTACTTTAACTTTATTTCCAAAATAGTTTAATTCTCCACGAGATGCCATAGCATCGACATGCTCTGCCATAGGAGATGCCGGTGTTATAGGATATATTCCACATACCTCACTAAATTTATAAGCTACACTAGCAACAGCCTCATTAGCATCCATTGTTTTATACTCATTCACTTGAATCACCTCTGATTATATTATATCATTATTTTAATAATTATTACATTTTTTTATTTAAAAAGATCTACCAGATAGGTAGATTTTAAGAATAATAATATGGTTTCATTTAGGTTATTTCATTAAATGATACAATTATTTTAAAAAGATAACTATTATGGATAATAGAGCCATTACTCCTAATTCATACGGAATATATTTGGTATATTTTTCATAATAGTTTTTTATTAATCTTCTATTATCCATATTATCTATATTATTTCCAATTAATATTTCGCATGAATTCTCATATTCTTCTATATCATCTTTGTACCCTTTTTGATATCCAGCATATTTTTTCTTTGGAGAGATATTTTTATATAAATCATCTAATCTCCATGCGGATGCTGTAGAGCTAAGCATAAAAGTGATTAGCATACATGCTATTGGAAATAGTACATAGCTACTGGCAAATACTTGCCTTATAGTAGGTACAAATAATAATAAAGTACAAATAATTAGTGAAGGAATAAAAGCTATAGCAACACCAATTTTAAATACTATAGAACTCTTATTTCTTACTATTTCGTCATATCTTTCAGGGGAGTTGTATATTTTTGTTTTTATCATTTCATATATATGATTTGCTTTATCATCATTATCATCTAAAGAAATTTCTAGTTTTATTCTATTTTCATAAATAAACATTGAAATATTGTTCCTATAAGTTTTTGTTTCTTCATTTTCAGCTTTAGTGCTATAATTCAAATGATAAAAAACCCATATTTTTTTTATCTCATTTAATCTATTATGAAATACTGTAGAAAAATTATTATAGTCTTCAAAATTAATAGTTGTATTATCATAAAAAGTTACTTCAAATTTTAAGTTGCTCGAATTATTTTTAAATGTCCAAGTTTGATATCTATAGTCTAATACTTTATTTTTTAATTCTTCATTTTTATTTATTTTTTGGTATTTTATTAATTCATCATTCATAGCTGAAAATATTTCATATAAATCATTGTATGATATTATTTTATTGCTTATATCTATATTTTGATTATACATTTCTTACTCTCCTATCTTTTTTACTTCTTGGTGCAAAAAATAGTATTTACATAAGGAAATTTTTTTAATAAGTTATTTATTTCATTTTCTATATTTGATGAACCTGTATCTAAATAATTTGATTTTCTTATATATTTGATATTATATGGTTTAAATATTATTTCATGAGTGTTATCATGTTCTTTTTCCTCTCTATATTTTCCTCTTTTAAAACTAGTATTCAGTTCTATCTTAAGACTATCCAGATTATTAATTTGGCCATTGTTAACAGCGTCTACATATACTTTATAATTATTTAAATCCGTATGTCTAAATCTTTTATCTATAATGGTTATTCTAAAGCATGAAGAATAAGATTTTCTGTATTCATATACTTGATATTCGAGTTTTAATTTTTCATTCTTTTCTTCATCCTTTTTTGTTAATTCTATAAAACTGTTATAAGCATTTTCACAGTATTGAATTAATACTCCTATATATTCTGCTGCTGGTATAATATTAGAATAATCATATTCATTATGAATATTTTTTTCTATTTCATTATTCATTATATCCACTCCATTCTATCATGTATTCATTATAACATATATTCATAAAAATAAAAAGATAGAAATAAATTCTATCTAATTAATCTAATTTTAAATTTTCTATATTAATATCTTCTTTAGTAATAGTCTTAAGAATTTTCTTTTGCTTTTTATCTTTAACACGGGAAGCATGTTTTACTACTGTTTTTTCATATATGTTTCTAACAAATCTAGCATTACCAAAATTCTTAACATTTCTATTATCATCGATTATTTCTCTTAAATAATCTATGGCTTTATCTTCTATTTCAAAGCCATTTTTCTTAACCATACCCATAAATATTTCTACTAATTCATCAGTTGTATAGTCATCAAACTCCAATGTATAGCCAATTCTTGATACTATACCTGAGTTTGAATTTAAAAAGTCTTGCATCTCTTTAGTGTATCCAGCAAATATTACTACTAGTTTATCTCTATAATTTTCCATGGCTTGTATAAGAGTTGCTATAGCTTCAGCATTATAGGTATTGTCATGGCCTACGGCTAGAGTATAAGCTTCATCTATAAATAATACTCCATTCATAGCTTTTTCTATTACAGACATAGTCTTAGGAGCTGTCTGTCCAACATACTCAGCTACTAAATCTTTAACAGATACTTCTATTAATTTATTCTCTTTAACATATCCTAATTCATATAATATACCTGCTATAATTCTAGCAATAGTAGTTTTACCAGTACCAGGATTGCCTAAGAAAACCATGTGAAGGTTAATGTCTTTAATCTTCAAATCATCCCCAGCTTTTTCTTTTAATTTCATGACATCAACTAGTTCATATAGTACTTTTTTAACTTTCTTAAGACCTACTAATTCTTCAAGTTCTTTAAATATCTCTTCAATAGTTTTGTTAGTTTCTAACTTAGGTAATTCTTTATTAAAAGAAATATACTTAATTAAGGTATCTTGATATTCTACATAATCACAATCTGTATCATAAGTTTTACTTATATAATCTAATAATTCTACTTGTAATTTATCATCTATCTTTGTTTTATCTAATACATAATTATATATATCTTGGATGTCTGGATTAATTCCATATATAACATAATTAAAATACTTATTCTTAAAGTCTTCACGTCCTAAAAAGAAAGTATCTACTTCATCACTAGAGCCCTCAATTATAACTACTTTCTTTTTATCATTTTTTAAATAATCTTCTATATCATAAATAAACTTTTTATTATCTGTATCACTTTCTAAACTTAAACCTTTAATATCATATAATCTTAAGAAACTAGGTTTAAATAAATCATATTTTTCTTTAATTTTATATAAAGAAAGTGATAATTTATCTTTATTATCTATATAGTTATAATTAATAGAAGCATTATATAATAAATCATTAATTAACTCTCTTGTCTTCTCATTATTAATTTTCAAGACAAGAGAAAAATTAACATAATTTTCCTCTATCTTCTCATTATATTTACGCATATATTCAATTATTTTTTTTAATAATTCTTTTGATTCTTCTGTTATATATAAACTATTAATATCATCAAATATATTTTTCATATCTACCTGTTTTTGTTCTTCAGTAGATGATTCTTTATTAACATCAATAGATTCTACTCCAAAAAAATCTTTATAAACATCCTTTATCAAATCATGTTCATTCATTATTATCACTACTCTTCATCAACATGTATTTCTAACATTTTATCTTTTAATTCTTTTTCAATATCTGCTAACTTTTCTTCAGCTTCTTGTCTCTTAATTCTACCATTTTTATGTATTTCTATTACTTTATCTAATGTTTCAATTAAATCTTGATTAGTTTTTTGTAATGTTTCTACATCAACAATAGCTTTTTCTGATTCTTCGGCGATTTGAATTGATCCTTGTTTTAAAGTTTCACTATTCTTCTTAAGCATCTCATTTGTAAGCTTAGATACTTCTTGTTGTCCTTTTAAAGCTTGTTTAGCATTATTAATACCTAAAGCTAAAACCATTTGATTCTTCCATAATGGAATAGTATTAGTAATAGAGCTTTGAATCTTTTCTACTAACTCAGCTTCATTATTTTGTAATAATCTTATTTGAGGAGCCATTTGAATAGATATTATTCTAGTTGTTTTTAAATCATATATTTTCTTTTCAAATCTATTAATGACATTTTCCATATCATTAACTTTTTGAATATCTAATTCATCTTTAGACTCTTCAGCTTTTTTTCTTAATTCAGGTAATGTAACATTACGTAGTTCATCTAGTTTCTTTTCTCCTGCTATTATATATAAAGATATTTCTTTAAAATATTCTAAATTCTTCTCATACATAGTATCAAAGATACTTATGTCTTTAAGCATTTGTAATTTATCTTTTTCAAGTCCTTTTTCAATTGTGTCTATGTTATTTTCTATTTTTCCATATCTAGCGATTATATGATCTACTTCTTTTTTAGCATTATTAAATAATTTACCTAACACTCCCTTTTTTGAGTCTCCTGATACATCTTTATCAAATGCTTTAATCTCACTAACTAAACTAGCTAGTAAATCTCCTACATCTCCTAGATTTTTAGTTCTTACATCTTCTAAGATACTATCAGAAAACTTAGATATTTTATCTTGAGCAGCACTACCAAATTGTAACACTTGTGTACCATCATTAACATCTAATTTCTTATTAAACTCTTCTATAGCTTTCTTTTCAGCATCACTTAAAGTATCATAATTAAGTGATTTCTCTATCACTTCATTAGATACTTCTTTATTATCAACAACTACCTTTTCTATTTCTTTTTCATCTACTTTTTCTTCTACTTTTAATTCTAAATTATTCATATTTTTCCTCCTTATATTAATTTCCTTTTAAATAATCTATTAATTTATTATATGTATCCATCTTTAAGCTGGTAACAGTACTAGTTATATTTTGTGGTACACCTAATCCTATACTAGATACATCATAGGTTCCACCTGTAACACCTGTTCTAAAACCATATTTCTCCCAAGCTATTTGACTTATTTCTTTATCTTCTAATGCTTTATATAGTTTGTTTCCTTTATCTGTAAATACTGTGAAGCAATGAGAATTCCATATTGTTGGTGTTGGATAAAGTATTCTAATTTGGTCTTTTACTTGTTTAAAGGCATCGGGACTTGAATTAGCAAAATCAATCATACTTTTTTCATAATCTACAATCATAGGTTCTCCGCCCATTCCTGTTTTTAAATATCTTTCGAATAAATCTGCTGGTGTATTATTCATATAACCAGATTTAATATAAAAGTCTTTTAATTTTGGTAAATTATTATTTATATTATCATCTGTTACTTGGCCACCACTTAAGATGGATAGTAATAATCCATAATAGGTTGCTCCTGGAGATGATGATACAGGATCGGTTGAGGCTATGTTTACATTACCATATAAATTACTTAAGCCTATATCAGACCATTTTTTGCCTTCTAAGATATAATTTATTAGTTTGTTCATATCTGTTATGTAGTAAATACCTTCTTTTTCTGTAACGATATTTTCTTTAATTAAGACATCTACTACTTCTTTCCAACTGTATATTACTATTGGAGTATTTAAAGTAAGTCCTCCATCTAATACGGTATATCTATCTGCTTCATCTTTTTCTTTGTTTGGGGCTAATTTATAGTAATCATAAAATCTTTGATCTGATGTAAATAAGGCATCATATTTTGATACTCCATCTGATAGTATTGTATAATTTTGTCCTTCTTGCATTTTACTAGCTATATTACTATTACCTAGGCCTATGGCTTCTCTTATAAGAGGCATAGTTATAGTTTTACCATTGCTCCAAGTATCAAATACAGCATCTATTTTATATTTTTTCTCTAGTATCTTTTGTACTTTTTTGTCGGCTAAAAAATCTTCTTTTCCTCCACCTGTTGCAACATAAACTGTTGTTAGGTTACTTGTTAAAACTGAACCTTCTTCACTACCTAGAAATTTAATTCCAATGATAACTAATATTAGAACTATAAATATGGCTATACCTATTATAGTATTTTTATTTTTCATTATCATCACTTCCTTTCATAATTAGATGCTCACCTACTATTCCATCAGCCTTAAGCATTAAATCATATACTTTCATTTCGGCATCAGCATCTATTAAATCTTTTTCATATAGATTTGATAAAATAGTATCAAATGCGTCTTTAGTTTCTTTAATCATTTTATCTGCTTTAGTCATGAAGTTTTTTCCTTCTTTTGATATAAGTTTCTTGTTTTCTATTTCATCATATTTATTTACTATTTTTAATAATACTGGTAAATAATAATCAAAGAAATTATCTGTTTTATCTCCTTTTTTGGGATTTTGTTCTACTACTTCTAATATTTTATTTACTGTGTTACTTATTTCTTTTAAACTATCTCTTGTATTTGAATTTTCTATTTTAGGAATCATACTTATTATATCTTTATTTTGCTTTTTGGCAATTTGAATTTTTTCATATAAGCTTCTATTAGTATTTTTAAGTGTTTCTTTAGTTTTTATTCCGGATAACATTAATTCACTTGCTCCAAAAGCGGCACAACCTATTATTAATGATGGTCCTAAGGCTATGGATAAGCCTAGATAAGGTAAAGCAAAGAAGCCACTACCAACAACTGCTGAAACAATTTCTTTATTCTTCATTTTAATTATAACTCCTAACTTCTTGAAATGCTTTTTTAAGTCCTGATTTTCCATCAAATACTTTTCCATTAGTTAGTTCTGCGATACGTTCTAGTTCATATTCATCTGATTCGCCAAATGTAATACTATATATTGGTACGTTAGATTTTGTTTTTTCATAATAGTTTTTTAAATCATAGTATGATCCACCATTTGATTTTCCATCAGTCATTAGAATGATTGTTTTTGTATACTCATCATCATTGTCATCAGATAATATTTTTAATCCATCTATACTAGGATTATAAATATTAGTTCCTCCATTAGCTGCTATTTTATTAATATCTTCTATTACTTTATCAGTATCATTTCCATATCTTGTTTCAAATATTTTATTAGTCTTACTATTGAATGTTATAGTTGTTATTTTATCTTTATCAGAAAATTGTAATTTATCTTTACTTGCTAATTTAAAATCTAATATGTAAGTCATAGCATCTTTTAATTCTCTTAATCCTTCACCATACATACTTCCTGATGTGTCTAAACAGAAGACTACATGTGTTGGTTTTCTTAATTTTTCAATATATAAATTAATTGATTCAGTAATTACTTTTTTACTTGGATATTTCATATCTTTTAAGTATTTTGTTGTATCTATTCCCCAATCTGGGTTAAATACTTTTTTATTGGTATCTTTTTTTATTCCTCCATACCAAGATCTATATCCTAGATTTTCCATTTTTGTTATTACTTTGTCACTACGAAGATAACTTTGTAATTTTGTAAATCTATCTTTATTGACTTTATCATTAACATCGTTATTTATATAGCCAAATGGCATATCATTTATGGCAACTCCATCTTTAGGATATATTAAATATAAAGGTTCTTTTTTATTTTTTACTAGTTCTTGATTTATTTTAATTAGTGAGCTTTCATAATTAATCATAGCATTATAATCGCCTTTTAAATACATCTCTTTTAAGTAATCTTCATTTCCTGATACTCTTTCTACTCCTTTAAAGAAATCTTTTAAATCATTGGCTAATTTTTCATTTTTTAACATGTCTTCTGTTAATACTTCTGGATTACCTGCTAGACTATTTAAGAAATTTAGATAAGTAGTTGCTCCTGTATTAGTTTTGGTAACTGAAGACATGATATATTTAAGTTTTTTATTTCTTATACTTTCTAGTAAATCTTTGTTATTAATTTCTTTCCCTATATATCCAAGTTCTTCGGCTTTACTTTTGGTAATACCCATTACAACTGGATTTATTACTATAGATTTACTATCTGTAACTAAATATGAATTTTCTAACATATATAGCCATATTGAATTAGATATCCATACAGCATCATAATCACTACTATCAGTATTTAACATGTCTACTATTTCTAAATCACCATAATGTTCTATTTCAACATTAAAGCCATTGTCAGAGCCATATTTTATTAAATCTTCATCCATAGCTTTTGTAGAAGTTGATGCTAAAATTTTAAATGTATCTTTACTTGTTAAACTTTCTGTAATTGAAGTTCCTTCTTTATTTAATGATGCTATTATTATTGTTATCATAAATATAAATATTGCAATTCTAAATATACTATTTTTATTATTCATATGTCACCTCTATCTATATATACTATATCATAAATATGGTATTGTTACAAGGAATAAAAAAATAAAAAGTTTATGTTTAATATAAACTTTTTATTATTAAATAGTATATTTAGTGTTTAGTATTTGAAAACTTTTTTTATTCTTTTTTACCACTTATGTGAAGATTTAATTTTTTTGTATTTTTCTTATTTATTTCATCTATGTAAATGTTATCAGAATTATTATATACTAAATATTCATGTATATCATCATATTTATTAATTATCATTCTTCTAGTTTTTTCTTTATCATCATCTATCAATAAACTTATTGAGATTGGATTTGCTTTACTGTCAAAAGTAATGAAAGAGTTATCATCTTTATTATAGTTAATAAGTATAATTCTATTTCCTATACTTTCTATATTATGTAAAATGCTTCCAAATAATTTATAATTATCTATACACCAAGTGTTTAATAATTCTTCTATTTCACTGTTATCTACATTTACTGTTATTTCTTTTAAATTTTTTTTATCTATAATCATTATAATCACCTCTATATTTTGCTATTTATATATTGTTCTATATTGTATGAAGATTCACTTAAAATATCATTAAAAGTATTCATTCTTTTTAAATATTCTTGATATATTGGTATATTATTTAATTTATTTACTTTTTCTTTAATTTCTTTATCTACTTTTTTATATTCTGGATTGTTATTGTATTCTAAATTTACAGATTTTTGTTGTAATACTTTTATTTCTTCTATTAGAGTTGTTATTCTTTGGTCTTCTTCTAGTATTTTACCTATTTTTATATATTCTTGGTATTCTGGTGATTCTTCAATTGCTTTGTATAAATCATTAATTCTATCATTAATCATTAACTAATTCACCATCCATACTCCAAGTTTTTACATCTGTAATTTTTACTTTAACTATTTTTCCTAAGTATTTTTTAGTACATTTTACATTTACTAATTTCATAGTATCAGTATATC
This sequence comes from Bacilli bacterium, assembly GCA_036342255.1. Taxonomy (GTDB): domain Bacteria; phylum Bacillota_I; class Bacilli_A; order RF39; family UBA660; genus RUG11198. The sequence continues at coordinate 14,111 of JAZAUS010000012.1, read as the reverse complement.
CCATATATTTGCCATATTTTTCTGATTTATCTTCAATTAATACTTCTACTACTTTGTTTTTATATTTCATATTGTTTTCTAAAGCGTATTTATTCACCAATTTATTTAATTTAGCTAATCTTTTTTTCTTAATATCCATAGTAATAGTATCTTTTATGGTACTTGCTGGTGTTCCTTCTCTTGGTGAATAAATAAAAGTGTATGCTAAATCATATTTTAGCTTATTAACGATATCTAATGTTTTGTTAAAGTCTTCATCTGTTTCATTTGGGAAACCTACAATTATATCTGTAGATATACTAGCATTGGGAATATATTTTTTTATCTTATTAAATAAAGATATGTATTCATTTATTGTGTATCTTCTATTCATCTTTTTTAATATATTATCAGATCCACTTTGAATTGGAAGATGGATATAAGGCATAATATTTTTGTATTTGGCTATTACTTTAATCATATCGTCTGTAAAGTCCCATGGATGGCTGGTTACAAATCGAATACGATTAATACCTGTATGGGCTACATCAGAAAGGAGATTAGACATATTATAGTTGATATCTAAGTCTTTTCCATATGCATTAACGTTTTGACCTAATAGGGTTACTTCTTTGTAGCCTTTCTTAACTAATTCATTTATTTCATTTATGATATCTTCTGGCATTCTACTTCTTTGTTTTCCTCTTGTATAAGGTACTATACAATAAGTACAAAACTTATCACAGCCATACATAATATTAACCCAGGCTTTATATTTTGATTCTCTTTTTACTGGTATTCCTTCATATACTTCTCCTGGTATACTATATACTTCTATTTCTTGGGTTTTATTTTTATAAATGTTTGATAAATAAATTGGTAATTTATGAATATTATGTGTACCCATAATTATATCTACCCATTTATACTTGTTTTTTAATTCATTACTTATACTTTCTTCTTGAGCCATACAACCACAAAAAATGGTAATAATATCATTCCTTTTTTCTTTTAAATGCTTTATTATTCCTAAATTACCCATTACTTTATTATGAGCATTTTCTCTTATAGCACAGGTATTTAATATTATTACATCAGCTTTATTAATATCTTCAATATATTTATATTTCATATCTTCCATGATTGCTGCTATATTTTCACTATCATGGACATTCATTTGACAACCATAAGTTAAAATATGATAAGTTTTTCCTTTACCAATATTTTTAACTTCTTTTGGGACAATATAATCATCTCTATTAATAATTGTTGTTTCTTTTTTCCTAATTCTTGCTTTTTCTAAGTTTGGTAAGTTCATAGCAACACTTCCTTATAATTAGTTAATAAATAATATTTAAACCATATATATAATATCATAAAATGATATATAAGACTATAATAAAATAAAAATAAATCTACATTTTATGTAAATTTATTTATTTTCTAAAGTCTTTTTCTTTGGATTATTATTTAATGATTCGGCTACTTCAATTACTTTTTTATAATACTTTGTTACGCTAGATTCAGTAGGTGGCATTTTAGTAGCATAATAATAATCATAATATTGCCATGCTTTTAATAGTTGTTTTGCATCTTTTATTATTTTATCTGAATTAAATTTGAAACTTTCACCATTAATTCCTAATAGAAATCTTAGTTTTCTTATTGAAAGATCTTCTATTTGGTTAATTTTAGATGGAGTAGTTTTTAAATATTTAGCTGTTTCTTCATCTGTTTTTAGTTTTCCATCATCAAGTCCAAATTTACATCTTATGACTGATAATTCTTTTTCATCTAGGATCAAGAAAAATTTTTCTAATTCTTCTTCAAGACCTTTAAAATTGTGTACTGATGCTTTTTTTAATAGATCAATTCTATTAATTAATTTTTCATAGTTTTTTTTCATTATTTTTCCTCCTAGTGTTTATATATTATAATCTAATAGTTTCTTTTGTCAAGAAAAGTAACTAGTTATTTATTTTTTAAAGATCTTTTTTTTGGTGTTCTTTTATTTGTTTGCTTGTGGTTAATATTAAAATCTATTCCCTGTCTTATAATTTCACTCATATTATCTTTTATTGGATCAAATAATATGTTATATTGGGAGAGATATTTATAATTATATCTTAATGAATCATCATATTTATTAAGAATATTTTCTACATTTATATTGTCACTTATATGTCTTATATATTCTACTTCTGCTATTTTCTTCTTTGTGGCGTAATAATCTTTTAAAATATCTTTTAAAAAAGAGAATGTGTTATCATCTATTTTTTTATTATAATATAATCTTTTTAACTTTAATAGGGAGAGATAATGATTTATAGACATATCTAAATATTCTGATAATACTTTTTCTTCTTCTTTTAAATTTTCTATTTGTAATAAATCTTTTACTGTCAATGATTCTAAACTTATTTTTAATTTTTTATTTATAATTTTATCTAAGCTATTCATTTTAAAACCTCCTATAATTAGTCTTTTATTTCGTCAGTACTTAGAACGGTTAAGAAAGCTTCGCTAGGTACTTCAACTTTACCTATTTGTTTCATTTTCTTTTTGCCTTCTTTTTGTTTCTCTAATAGTTTTCTTTTTCTAGATACGTCTCCTCCATAACATTTGGCAAGAACGTTCTTGCGTAGAGCTTTAATATCTGATCTTGCTATTACTTTACTTCCTATTACGGCTTGAACTGGTATTTCAAACATATGTCTTGGTATTACTTTTTTTAGATTATCTACTATGATTCTACCTCTATTATAGGCAAAATCACGATGGACTATTACTGATAAGGCATCTACTATTTCACCATTTAATAATATATCCATTTTAACAAGATTACTAGGTTTATATCCTATAATTTCATAGTCCATTGAGGCATAGCCTTTGGTATATGATTTTAGCTTATCAAAGAAATCATATACTATTTCTGATAGCGGCATTTCATAATGAATATTTACTCTTTTTTCATCTAAATAATCCATGTTTAAGTATTGGCCTCTTTTATTTTGACATAGTTCCATGATGTTTCCTACATAATTATTTGGAACAAAGATACTTGTTTTTACATAAGGTTCTTTTATTTCTTTTATTTTTACTCTTTCTGGAAAATCACTTGGATTATCTATATTAATTATGCTATTATCAGTTAGGGTTATCTCATAGATAACTGATGGAGAGGTTGTTATAATTTCTACTCCGAATTCTCTTTCTATTCTTTCAGTTATTATTTCCATATGTAATAGGCCTAAGAAGCCTGTTCTGAAGCCAAAGCCTAAGGTTGATGATGTTTCTGTTTCAAAAGTTAGGGAAGCATCGTTTAGAGATAGTTTTTCTAAAGCTTCTCTTAGATTGGGATATTTTTCTGAATTTGTTGGATATAATCCGCAGAATACCATTGGTTTCATTTTTTTATATCCTTCTAAAGCTTCTTTACAGGGATCTGATGATAGTGTTATAGTATCTCCTACTTTAACATCTGCTATACTTTTGATACTGCCACATACATATCCTACTTCACCAACTGATAATGATTCTACTTTTTTGGCTGTAGGAGTATGGTAGCCTATTTCTGTTACATCATATGTGGCTTTTGTGGCAAACATTTTTATTTTATCATTTATTTTTATTTTTCCAGACATTACTCTAATTAAAGCTACAACTCCTAGATAGGCATCAAAATAGCTGTCAAAAATAAGACATCTTAGTTTGTTATCATTATAGATATCTCTTGGTTCTGGTATTCTTTCGATAATAGAATCCATTAATTTATCTATACCTTCTCCTGTTTTGGCACTTGTTAGAATTATTTCTTCTTTCTTAAAGCCAAATGTGTCTATTAATTCTTTAGTTCTTAGTTCTATATCGGCGTTAGGTAAATCTATTTTGTTAATTACGGGAATTATTTCTAAATCGTTATCAAGAGCTAGATAGACATTTGCTAATGTTTGGGCTTCTATACCTTGAGTGGCATCTACGACTAGAATTGCTCCTTCACAAGCTGCTAAGGATCTTGATACTTCATATGTAAAATCAACATGACCAGGAGTATCGATTAGATTAAGTATATAGTCTTTATAATTTATTCTAACGGCATTCAATTTTATTGTAATGCCTCTTTCTCTTTCGATATCCATATCATCTAATACTTGACTATTCTTTTTTCTTTTGTCTATGGCTTGTGTGTATTCAAGTATTCTGTCGGCTAAAGTACTTTTACCATGATCAATATGTGCTATAATACTAAAATTTCTTATGTTACTTTTATTCATAGAATCACACCTTCATTAAAATTATATCAAATAAAAATATAAAATACAACTTTTCTTAAAATAAAAAAATACTGTTTAGTTACAGTATTTTATGCTTATAAATTACTAAGTTTATCTTTTATAATCTTACTAGCTTCACCTTTATCAAACCTTCCGGCTATTTTTGGTGATAATTCTTTCATTATAATACCCATTTGTTTTATTCCTTCAGGTTTAATTTCAGCAAATATTTCATCAATTATTTTATTTACTTCTTCAATACTTAATTGTTCTGGCAAATAGGTATTAAGAATATCTATTTCTTTTTGATATTGGTTAACTAGATCATCTCTATTTGCTTTTGAAAATTCTTCAATTGAATCTTTACGCATTTTAATTTGTTTAGCTACAATATCTAAAACTTCGCCATCATTAAGATCATGTTTTAATTCTATTTTAGCTAAAGTAATAGCACTTTTAAGCATTCTAATAACACTTAACCTATCTTTGTCTTTAGCTTTCATAGCTTCTTTTAAATCTTCATTTATTTTATTACTTAAATCCATTTTTTCACCCTCTTTATGCAGCATATTTTTTGCTACTCATTCTAGAACTCATTCTAGAATTTTTCTTACTATTTCTTCTTGAATTAATAGTATTCTTTTTCTTTTCTTCTCTTCTTTTTACGCCTGGTTTTTTGTATTCTTTTCGCTCTCTAACAGCAGAAAGGGTTGATCCAACTTGATTTCTAAGCACTCTTAAAGCACCATCGACATTATTATCTCTAACTCTAACATCTACTGACACAATTATCCCTCCCTTCTGCATTTTTCTGCACTTCTACTTGATTATAGCACTATTTCTTTTATTTAACAAGTTTTTTCTTTAACTAATGCTTCTAACTTTGAAAAAATATCTATTAAACTATCTAAGCTATTAATTGTTATATAATCATATTTCTTATTTTTGTTAGAAAATTTTACAGGTATTCCTGATGATTTAGACCATAATTCTAGATTTTCTGAGTAATCATCTACTAATATTGCCCCTTTTGCATTAACAGCTTCATTCTTGTTTATATTTCTTAATACTGTTATTATTTCTAAATCTGGATATATATTATTTAAATATTCTAATTTAGCTTGTTTTTCATTATCACATACGTAGTGTGTAAGTATTTTTACATTAAATAGATTGCTATCTATTAATTTAGCAATATTAGTAATACTATTATTTATTTCGTGACATTTACTAATTAGATTTTTCCAATCTAGGGTTAAGTAGAATTCATTTGGTGGTTTTGAAGGATGCTCTTTACCTCCAAAATATATGTCTGCTGCTACATCCATGGTATCTAATATTACTCCATCAAAATCAATATATAAATTTAATTTCATATATCACCTATTTATTTAGAAATTTGGATATTTCTTCTACGCCTTCATAATAAGATACAACTTTATCATTATCTATTTTAATTATAGTAGGACTTTTTACTCTTAAATTATCAATACTTGTCACATTTCTATTACTTGTATTGTTATCTATATAGTTTTTATTTAGTCCGCTAGCAGCATCTACTCTATAGATTGTATGATCTGTTAAGTTGCTAATCGAATTTGATATTACTTCTTCCTCTTTATTAAAATTATAGAAATATACATAATATATATCATCTAATTGATTAAATGTATTTTTGGCTAGTATAGCGTTTGATACATTATTACTATTTGTTTCTGAAGTACTGGTATCTTTTTTGTTGCTGGATAAATCTACTTCTTTAGTAACAAATATTGCTAATCCATAATAAAAGATTAATATTACTATTACTACTCCTATTATTATTTTTAGAATTGTGCTCATTTTTATCATATCTTCAGGCATTATTTCATTTTCAACTTTTTTATTTTTATATTTTTTTTGTTCTTTTCTTTTTTGTTCTCTTCCCATGATAAGACCTCCATAGCTATTATAGTAAAAAAATAAATACTTGTAAAGTATTTATTTCTTTTATTTATTTAAGTATTTGTATGTGTAAGATGCTATTATGGATCCGGCAAATGGAGCTATAATGAAGACCCATACTTGTGATAAAGCTTTACCACCTAGAATAATGGCTGGAGCTAAACTTCTAGCTGGGTTTACTGAAGTTCCTGTTAAATTAATTCCGATGATATGGACAAAGGCTAATGTTAATCCAATTACTATTCCGGCAATATTATCTTTTTTCTTATCACTTGTAACACCTAATATTGTATAGATAAATACGAATGTTAATATAATTTCTGTTATAATGGCTCCTATTAGATTTAGTCTTACGGCAGACATACTTCCATATCCGTTAGCTCCTAAGTTTTGAACACCAATAGTTGAAGAAGATAGTATGAAGTATAAAATAGCAGTTCCACATAGGCCACCTATTATTTGAGCTATTACATACCATATAAATTCTTTTTTATCAAGTTTATTATTAATAAGCATTGCTAATGATACGGCTGGATTTATGTGACAACCTGATACACCTCCTATTACATAGGCCATAGCTACTATACTAAGACCAAATGCTAGTGAGGTTGCTATTAAATTACCCCCTGTTATTACTGCTGTTCCACATCCAAACAATACTAAAACAGCTGTTCCAATTCCTTCACAAATATACTTTTTCATAAGCATTCTCCTTTCTTTTAAATTATAACTCTAATTGTTATATTTGTAAATTTATTTTTCATCCTTTAGATTAACAGCATTTATAGCTATTCCCATTACGAATACATAACTAATTATATATACCCAAATCATTAAAATTATAATTGAAGATATGTTACCATAGATAACATTATAATTGGCAAAAAATTTTAAATAATAGCTAAAAATTGCTGTTGCTATGGTCCAAAAGAAGGTTGTGAATAATGCTCCATAAGTTGTTGTTTTGCTGGCTATTTTTTTGCTAGGGGCGATTGTATATATAAATTTTAATATAGTAAATATCATAAAGAATGTTACTGGCCATTTAATAATATAATATATTGTTTTTATTCTTTCAATTACTAAGTTATTTTTAATTAGGTTAAGTAATGTTTCTCCTAGTACTGGTACTATTATTAGAAAGGTTATTAATAATATTAGAATCATTAATAGAACTACTGATTTTACTCTTTCTCTTAATGGATCACTATCTTTGATATTATAAAGGGTATTTGATGCGTTAATAATAGCATAGGTTCCGTTACTAGCTACAAAGAAAGCTATAATATTAAATGTTCCTACATTTCCATCAAATCCTTTACCTGATATTATTTCTAATATCATTCTACTGGCTTCTTCTGGAAAAACATCTTGGACAAATTCTATTACAGAATTAAATGAAATAGAAAAAGAAGAAGCTATTATTAAGGTTATTGTTATGATAGGAATTAGGGCTAAAACGAAGAAGAAAGCAACATTTCCTGGTAATACACGCATTTCCATCTTGTTGAATACTTTCCAGGCTTTTGTTATATAATTATTTAATTTTGGTTTAATTCTTTTCACTGTATCACCTATTTATCTTTATTTTTGCTTTCTTCCATCATTAATATGGCTTCATTTATAGCATCATCTACACTTTTAACTTGGTCTAAAATCATACTATATCCTATTTCTACACCATAAGAGTTATTAATCTTCTTCATTTCTTTATTTAGTTTCTTTATATAATCTATAACTTGTTCTTTTCCATAGCCTACCATATATATTAAGAATTCATCGCCACCTGTTCTTACTATATCTGTATTTTCTAATTGATTATCAATAAGAATACTAGCTACTTTCTTTAATATATCATCACCAATTTCTCTACCGTATTGGTCATTTATTTGTTTTATTTTATTGACATCTAACATTATTACAGCTTGTGGAAATACTACATTATCATCCCATTTATATATATTGTGATTAAGATAGTTACGGTTTTTTAAAGATGTCATAGGGTCAATAAATTTAAGTCTTTCTTCTCTTTTTAAGTATTTACTGTTTGTATATTTGCTATGGATATATAAAGCTATTATAACAGCTACTATTATAAAGACTATTAATCCTAAAACAAAACTTGTATTATTTTTGTCGTCTTTAACTATAATATTATTATTATAATTATATCTTATATTTCTATAATCACTACTATTTACATAATAACTAAGTAGTTGCGCAAATACTTTATTCTTTTCGTTAACTATAAATTTATAAGCATCTTTTATTTCATCTTCATATATAACATGAAAATTAGATAGTTTTTCTACTTTACTATAATAATAATATGTATCTTTATCCATTAATATAATATCATTATCATTTATGTTTCTGATTAAATCATTTGTATCTTTAAATACATTAACCTTTATATTATTATTTATACATAAGGTATATAAATTGCTACTACCAACTACTGATACAGTATTGTTTTTTAATCCTTTTATTGAATTTATATTATGATTTTTTTGGCTGAGTACGATATATTTTTCATTATCTAGTGTTTGAGTTGTAATATTATCCATGTTTATGATACTAGAATCAAAATTTGTTAAAGCTACATCGACGTCACCATTTACTAGTGCATTTTTCAATTCGTCGATATTATTATATCTTACCACTTCTATTTCTGTATTTACTATTTTACCAAAATTTGATAAGTAGGTTGATAAAGTACCTATGAAATTATTATTTGAATATCCTTCATATGGCATATTAACAACATAGCCATACTTATATATTTTTCCATTATAATTTTTTCTATCAATATCACTTGTTTTGGTACTTGCAAAATAAGTTGTTAAATATTCTTTGCTATAATCTTCTAAAAAATTATTATTTAAATAAATCTTATATTGTTTTTTCATAATACTATGTAATGTACTGTCTTCTACTCTTAAGACATATTTTTTAGTTAGGTCACTTATATGATAAACAATTTTAAAGTTATTTTCTAACATTTCTCTTGTGTTTTTTATATTTGGTACGATAGCATATTTTATTTGACCGCTATTAAGGGCTTTAGTTATTTCATTAATTGTTTCAAATGCTATGTATTTATTATCATTTAAATAATTATTAATTACTTTTTCATCTTCTTTTAGAATACCAGGATTGAGATTATCAAGTGAATCGATACTATTAATTTCTGGATTGTTATTCCATACTACATATTCATCTTGATATAATAAAATATCTTTTTTACTTAATTTATTATTGGCATTTAAGATTCTAAAAGATACTCCTTTGTAATCAACAATATTACTATCATAATATGATATTTTGTTAAAATTTATATTATATTTAGTTGAAAAATCATCTAAGAAACTAAAACTAATACCACTACCATTATATCCGTATAATGGTATATTATTAAAGATGTTTACATCAATAACATTATTAATATTATCAGTTATCCATTTTCTTTCTCTGATACTTAAACTTTTTTCATCTTTACTATAATTCAATATTATAAATATTGAAAAAAATAATAGCAAGATAGCTACGATGCTACCGGTAATAATGCTATTTATTTTTTTATTCTCCATTTATATCACCTAACTTTTTATAAAACTAATACCACCTGTTTTTGGTCCACTTGTACCAGTTATTTTAAAGCCTGCAGCATCTTCTTGATGTAAAATATATTCAAAATCATAAAATTCTTTTTCATCTTTACTGAAATCTTCTAGTGTTTTTTTAGCTATTTCTTTGGCTTTATCTTTTGATGCTTCATTAGTAAAAGTAATATTAAAATATATTATTTTACCTTGAATTCTTAATTTAGCATTTTTTACTTCGCTATTTTTTTCTATTTGTTTTTCTTCTTTCTTTAATTCACTGCTGGATATTTTGACTTTTTCTATTCCTGATAGTCTTCTTCCATATGCATTGCTACCACTAACAAAAATACTAAAGAAAACATATATCATTATTACTATTACGATAAAAGCTAATAGACATATTAATGATAGTATTTTGTGTCTTAGTATTAAGTCTTTTAATCCTATTAAAAATTTTTTCATTTTATCAATCCTCCATATGTTACTATTATACTATATTTAATTCAATATAGCAATTTAATTTTACTTATTATTATATTTGTTTATAAAATCTTTTTTATAATCTTTGAAATTATTTTCTTTGATACTTTCTCTTATTTCTTCCATTATTTTAATTAGAAATCTTATGTTATGAATGGATAAAAGTCTTGCTCCAAAGGTTTCTTTTGCTACTAGAAGATGTCTTATATATGCTTTAGTATAATTCTTACATGCGTAGCAATCACAATTATCTATACTAGTAAAATCTTCTTTGTATTTGGCATTTTTTAGATTAATCTTTCCTTTTCTTGTAAAGGCATGACCATGTCTTGCTAATCTTGTTGGTAAGACACAATCAAACATATCAACGCCTCTTTCTACACCTTCAAATAGATCTATTGGATCTCCTACTCCCATAAGATATCTTGGTTTATCTTCTGGAAGATAATAAATGGCATCTTCTATCATTTTATACATAGTTTCTTTTCCTTCACCTACACTTGTTCCACCAATAGAATATCCATCAAAACCAATTTTTACAAGTTCTTTAGCACACCATTTACGTAAGTCTTCATATTCTCCACCTTGAACGATTCCAAATAAGCTTTGACGTTCATTATTAAAGACTTTTTTCCCTCTAATGGCCCATCTTATCGTTCTTTCGGTACTGGCCTTCGTATATTCGTAGGTAGCTGGATATGGTATACATTCGTCAAAACTCATAGCCATATCACTATCAAGTTTATTTTGAATTTCAATCGATTTTTCTGGGGTTAAGAATAGTTCTTCTCCATTTAAATGACTTTTGAATCTAACTCCTTCTTCCATGATGTCTTTTTCTTTATTTTTAATTAAAGAAAATACTTGGAAGCCTCCACAATCTGTTAGTATTGGGCCGTCATAATTCATAAATTTATGTAGTCCACCTGCTTTATCTACTATATCTTCTCCAGGACGTAGCCACAAGTGATAAGTATTTGATAATATGACGGCACTACCTATTTCTTTTAATTCTTCTGGGGATAAGGTTTTTACAGTGGCTTGGGTGCCTACTGGCATAAACATTGGTGTATCATAGGTTCCATAATTAGTTTCTAGAGTTCCTAATCGGGCATTGCCATCTTTATGGATTAAATTATATTTTATCTTCATAGATATCACTTCTTTCACTTAGAAAATTATAACAAAAAAAAGAAGATATGTAAAATTATCTTCAATTTAATTTAATTCTTTTTAAAATATTCTTTTTTTCTGGATGAAATAACTAAATATAAATAATAATAATTCTACTATTATTTTGGCTAGATATTTATTAATATTTATAGTTACTAAACAGTTTAGGATAATTGTATTAATAGCTAGTATAGATATGGCAAGAATAATATATTTTGGTAAAGAGTTTGTTATTTTCCTTTTGCTATTAAAGACTAGTTTTTTATTAATGGTATAGTTACAAGTTGCTGATATTATTCTTGCGAAAATGTTAGAGATTGTTATGTTATTTAGAAGTAATATAAAAATAATATATGATATATAATCTATTATGAAGCTTATGATTGAAGATAGAGAGAATTTTAATATTTCTTTATATACTCTATATGAGTCTTTAATAGTATTAAAATGGGATTTTTTATTATTATCTTTATAATATATGGTTTCTATTTCTATTTCAGTTATTTTTATATTATTTAGTGGAGCTTCTAATAAGACATTCATTTCATATTCAAATCTATTGCCTTTAACATTTAGGCTAAAATCCATTAATTGATTAGAAAAACATCTTAGTCCTGTTTGAGTATCATAGATACTAACTCCTGTTACTAGTTTGTATACTAACATAGTAATGCTATTACCTATTTTACTTCTAAGAGGAGTATTTTTACCTCTTATTCTTTTACCTATTACAAATTCATTTGGATTTTCTTCTACATAATTACATAATTTGGTTGCATCTTTAACAGTATGTTGTCCATCACTATCCATAGTAACAACAATATATTTATCATAATTATCTTTAATATATTGCATGCCATATTTTAAGGCGTAGCCTTTACCTTGATTGGTATCATATTCTAATACTTTAGTTAATTCTTTTACTTTATTAAATATTTTATCATAGTCTTTATTACTACCATCATTAACTACTACTACTTTAAAGTTGTTTTCAAGTAAGTCTTTTACTATTTTAATTAGTTTGTTATCTGGTTCATATGATGGTATTAAGGCTATTCTATGCATAATGATTTCCTCCTAATTATACTTTTTGCTACCTATTAATAATTCGTTTAGATATTTTTTTTGTTAATGCTACTGATTTGGTGCCAACTTTATTATTTTCTTCTGCTCTATTTATCATTATATTTTCATTATCGATATTTACATCATCATTAGATTTATTTTTCTTTTTTAAATTATTAATAATTTCTTGCTTTTTTTCCCTATCTAACTTTATGAATTCAATATATGGAATTCCTATTTCTTTTTCAAATGATTTGTATGATATCTTTTTTGTCTCTTTATTAATTTTTTTTGGCGGTTCATCCCAATCTGGCTTTATGTATTCAATATATGGAATGCCTATTTCTCTTTCAAATGCATCATATAATATCTTTTTTGTATCTTTATTCATAATCTTTCTTTCATCTCCTTTTGGTATATTATATCATATAATTTTTATTTTTTTGTATATATTTTTTTATGAACAATACAACTATTTAATACTTTTTATATTCAAATAAAAAAGTCCATATATATGGACTTTTGAATAACATATTATTGTTTAAATAATTAATAAGATATAATAAACTTTTTTATTTTATTTGGGTCCAAGTTAAATTGTTTAGATCTATTTTCTTACCGTTATTTGTATTTGAATTAATTAATTCATCAATCGAATTATAATTAACTATATTACCATCAAGTTCTATTTTTTCAATACTACCTGAATTATCAGCTTTGTATGTTATAGAATAATGTTTAGAATCAAGTGATAAATCATCTTTTATAGTAGAAAAATCATAGCCAGAATATAGTGCTCCACCACTTCCATTACCAACTATTATACCATTATCATATATACCATATAATCTATCCCTTGCCATATAACTATCTATTGTGACAATATTATTTCCATTATGTGAATATATAATATCAACAAATTTTTCATTTTCATATGTATTTGCTACTAATAATTCCATTATATTATCATGATTAATATCATAATATGTGTAATACCAATCCTTCTTTTTTACTGCATCAATTATCATAATTTCATTATAGGCGTAAGGATATGATGATGAGTAATCATGATCATTTGCTAAATTACTATTAATAACTTCAGAATATTGTTTTATGACTTCATTATATACTTCTTTATAAAGTTGGTCTCCATCATTTTTTTCTTCACTTTCTTTTCCGTTTACATTATCTGCGATATGGCATTTATTATTATTAAGAGATATTGTGCCGGTTGCAAACAATATACATAATACTGTAAGAATTACTATTATTACTCCCATTATTATTATAACTAAATTATTATTTTTTTCCATTTTTATATACTCCTCTCTTATAATAAAATATTAACATATAAAGAATAATTTGTCATTAATATTTAGTTAATTTTACATAATTCTCTTATGCTTATATATATTTCTATTAGTTGAGATAAAAAAAGAGCCTTAATATGTGAAGTGAACCCTATTTTGGACACTTTATAAAAAAGGAGTCTTTTGATAAAATACTATCTCAAGAAAGGAGATAGTATTTTTTATGGCTAAAAAAGGACAACAATTCAGAAAATATACCGATGAAGAAAGAATACAAATAG
>JAZAUS010000011.1:0-69441 GCA_036342255.1 Bacilli bacterium | reverse complement strand
ATACATATTTAATACCACCATCATGTATACCAACCTCAATATTTTTATTAGGACTTCTCCATCTATAATAAGCAACAGATAAAGATGCAATACACAAAATAAAGATAGCTAAACCAATAATACTACCAATTAGTTTTCTAATATCTTCTTTCATAATTGCACCTCCTATCCTAGTCTTCCATATTAATTAATTATACCAAAAAAAACAAAATAAATAAATAAAAAATACTAATTTATTACAAAAAAATACAGTTCAAATATGAACTGTATTTTATATTTATAATGGCGTTCCCGAGGTGATTCGAACACCTGACCGATCGCTTAGAAGGCGATTGCTCTATCCAGCTGAGCTACGGGAACATCAACCTAAACAACACATAAATTATACACTAAATAATAAAATAATTCAAGAGTTTTTAAATTTTTTTTACAAAAAAATATATTATTAAAAAAAGAGCTAAGCTCTTTTTAAAATATCTTTACACATTTTTAATTTCTTTTTTGTTTTATACTTATAAAAGAAATGACCTTTAGGTATCAAAGATAATATTACTTCTAATTTGTTAATTTCTAACTTAACTTTTTCTCTAAATAATTTATCATTTTCTTTTATAAGTACAGGTCCAAAAAATAATTCTTTCTTACTATAATATTTATGACCTTTCTTAAACTTAATTATTGTATATATAAACTTCTTTTCTTTAACCAATTTCTCATCTTCAATATAATAACCAATATTAGATAACTTCTCTCTTAAAAAATCTATATCATTATTACTTTGCAATATAATAGTATCTATAGTTTTAAGTTTATCAAAATTGTTTTGTAAAATACCAGCCATTGTATGGGCTCCCATACCAGATATAATAATAGTATTCAAATCACTAGTATCAATTTCATCTAATCCATCACTAACTATCGTAGTTATTTTATCAGATAAACCTGCTCTTTTAATATTAACAATAGCATTCTTTAATGCCTTATCATTAACATCACTAGCTATTATTTTAATATTCTTTTTATTTTTATATAAATATATATCCAAAAGCCCATGATCACAACCAATATCAACAACTCTAGCATTATCATCAACCATCAAGGCTATACTAGTTAATCTTTTTGATAATTTAATCATTTAAGAAATCCTTTAATTTTCTGCTCCTAGAAGGATGTCTTAATTTTCTTAAAGCCTTAGCTTCTATTTGTCTAATTCTCTCACGTGTTACTCCAAACATCTGTCCAACTTCTTCTAATGTCTTACAAGATCCATCATCAAGACCAAATCGAAGCCTTAATACTTGTTCTTCTCTTTCTGTTAAAGTAAGTAATATATCACTAATTTCATCTTTTAACATCTCATGAATAGTAAATTCTTCAGGAGACATACTTCTCTCATCCTTAATAAAATCTCCTAAATGAGAATCATCTTCCTCACCAATAGGTGTATCTAAAGATACAGGATCTTGAGCTATTTTAATTATTTCTCTTACTTTTTCAACTGGTAAATTCATTTTCTTAGCCAATTCCTCATCAGAAGGCTCTCTATTTAATTCAAGTGTTAATTGTCTTTGGTATCTAGACAATTTATTAATAGTCTCAACCATATGAACAGGAACTCTTATAGTTCTTGCTTGATCTGCTATAGCTCTAGTTATTGCTTGTCTAATCCACCAAGTAGCATAAGTTGAAAACTTATATCCCTTATTAGCATCAAATTTTTCAACAGCTTTCATAAGACCTATATTACCCTCTTGAATTAAATCAAGAAATAACATACCACGTCCAACATATCTTTTAGCAATACTAACAACTAAACGAAGATTAGACTCAGCTAAAATATTTTTAGCCTCTTCATCACCATTAGCAATTCTTTCAGACAAACTAGTTTCTTCTTCCAAAGATAATAGACTAATACGACCAATTTCCTTTAAATACATTCTAACAGGATCATTTATAGAAATCTCTTTAGCTATTGTATTATCTTTAAGTATTTCATCAATATCTCCAGAACCATCAGCATCTGCATCTTGCCCCACTTCTGATTCATCATTAACTATCTCAATATTATTTTCAATTAAACTATTATATAACTCATCTAATGAATCAGAATCCATCTCCAATCCTTTTAATCCATTAGCTAACTCTTCATAGGTAATAAACCCCTTCTCTTTACCTTTCTTTATCATCTCTTCTTTTCTAGCTTCAAAAGTCTTTATCTCTTCAATCATTATTATTCACTCCTCTTATCTTCATAATTTCCATTAAGATATTAGCTTGTTTCATAGGATCAGTCTCAGTATTAAGCTCAAGCTTTAACTTCTCTATTTTATCCAATTGATAATATTCATTAACACATTTAATATAATCATTAATTTCTTGTTCACTATATTCTTTTTTTAAATTCATATTTATTATTTCTTCAAATACATCATATATATCAGTCTTGGTATTTAAATAAGTAATAAAATCTGCTAATATTATACTTCCATATTTATGATAAAAATATATTATCTCATTAAACAATCTTCTTTTTTTATCATTCATAATCATAATAACTTTTTTAGTTACGTCATCGATAATTTCCGGTGATACAGCCA
The DNA here is from genome assembly GCA_036342255.1 of Bacilli bacterium. GTDB lineage: Bacteria > Bacillota_I > Bacilli_A > RF39 > UBA660 > RUG11198. Next base: position 66,844 of record JAZAUS010000011.1, on the reverse strand, counting down.
TATAGTATAACAAATTATTAGTAGCTTGTCCATACTTATTTAATACCTTTTTCTCTTTATTATTCTCTACCTTAATATTATTTTTATTACTCCTAACAACTTTCTTTTTATAATTATCAAATCTTTCTTTTAAAGTTTCATAATCAATATTAAATTTCTTTTCTAGTTGTTTTAAAGTAAGCTCTATCGTAAAACTGTCTTTCTCTTTAACTAATTCTTTAATTATCGCATCAAGATAACTACTAATTTCCTTAGTATCATTCAAATTCTTATTTTCTTTTAATACTTGCATCTTAAAATCTATCACATTAATAGGATTATTAACCTTATCAATAAAAGCATCTTTACCCATCTCTATAATAAATTCATCAGGATCTCTTCCTTCTAAATCAATAACTTTTACATTAATATTCTCATTCTCTAATAATTCTATAGTTCTTATAGTAGCCTCTCTACCAGCCCTATCTCCATCAAAACATAATATTATATTATTAGTAATCTTCTTTAATATACCAATATGCTGTTTAGTTAAAGAAGTCCCCATAGGGGCTACACAATTATCTACTCCTACCGTACTAGCCCTTATAACATCAAAATATCCTTCCATAATTATAATAGAATCATTTTTATTTAACTTCTCATGAGCCCTATGATAATTATATAAAATCTTACTCTTATCAAATATTTTCGTAGCCCTAGTATTAACATACTTACTAGGATCTTTAGTTTGATAAATACGTCCTCCAAAACCAATATGATTACCATTCAAATCATGAATGGGAATCATAATACGATTATCAAATACATCCATCTCATTATCATTAGCAAGACCCAAATCAATCAATTCTTCTATTTTATACTTATTCTTCAAAAATGGAATTAATGGTTGCCTAGAAGTAGATAAACCAATCTCAAATTTTTTTATTGTATCTCTACCTATTTGTCTTTTATCTAAATATTTAATAGCATTTACTCCCAAATTACTATTTAAATTATTTTGATAAAACTTACTAGCCAAACTCATTATTTCATAATCTTTACTATAAGGATTATTATATTTAACAACATTACCTACATCATATCCATCTTCTTTAGCTAATAAACGTATTGCATCCCCATAACTAATATTTTCCATACCTGCAATAAAATTAAATATATTCCCAGCTTTATGACATGCAAAACACTGAAACATATCTAGTTTAGTTGATACACTCATAGAAGCATTATTATCAGGATGAAATGGACATAGTCCCCAATAATCTTCTCCTCTTTTAGTTAAACTAACATATCTTTCTACTATTTCTCTTATAGGATGTTTTCTTCTAATTGCATTTATCGTCATATCATCAACATATGCCATCTAAATACCACCCTCTATATACTAATATTCTACATAAAATTCTAAATTACTTTTTTTATTTTAATTTTTTTATTTAATAAACATCGCATCCCCAAATGAGAAAAATCTATATTCTTTATCAACAGCTTCTTTATATGCCTTAAGTATTATCTCTCTTGAAGATAATGCACTAACTAACATAAGCAATGTAGACTTAGGCAAATGAAAATTAGTTATTAAAGCATCTATACCTTTAAATTTATATCCAGGATATATAAATATATCTGTAAACCCATTACATTCTCTAAATTCACTATATTTAGTCATAATAGTCTCTAGTGTTCTAGTAGTAGTTGTCCCAACTGCTACTATTCTTCTCTTATCCTTTTTAGCTTTATTTAATATATCAGCCGTATCTTTATCCATACTATAAAATTCTGAATGCATCTTATGCTTAGTAACATCCTCTACATTAACAGGTCTAAAAGTACCTAATCCTACATGTAACGTAACATAACAAATATCTATATTCTTATTCTTAATCTTATCTAATAATTCATAAGTAAAATGTAATCCCGCTGTAGGTGCAGCAGCACTACCAATATTTTTAGCATAAACAGTCTGATATCTATCTTTATCTTTTAACTTCTCTTTAATATATGGAGGTAAAGGCATAGTACCTAATTTATCTAATATTTCATAAAAAATACCCTCATATATAAATTCAAATCTTCTTATTCCTTCTTCACCAACACTAACACATTTAGCTTTTAATAATCCTTCTCCAAAATCTATAATAGTACCTACCTTAACTCTCTTAGCAGGTTTAACTAAACATTCCCATGTATCATTCTCTATTTTTTTTAATAAAAGTATTTCTACATGAGCCTTAGTATCACTCTTTATTCCAAATAATCTAGCAGGCATTACTTTAGTATCATTTAAAACTAAAACATCACCTTCATTTAAATAATCAATAATATCACTAAATTTCTTATGCTCTATATCACCAGTATTCTTATCAAGTACTAACAATCTAGATGAATCTCTTTTTTCTGTTGGATGCTGTGCTATTAATTCTTCTGGTAAATAAAAATCAAAATCATCAGTCTTCACTAGAACCACTCCCACATAACTACAACATTATATCATATTTTTTAATAAATATATACAAAAAAAGAACTATTTAATAATAGTTCCTATCTCTTTACCCTTAATAGCATCCCTTAAATTAGTAAGTTTATTTAAATTAAATACTCTAATTGGTATATTATTCTCCATACATAAAGATATTGCTGTTAAATCCATAACTTTTAACTTCTCTTTAATAACATTTAAATGACTTGTCTCTTTAATTATTTCATAATCATCATATTTTCTAGGATCTTTAGTATATACATAATCTACATTAGTAGCTTTTAATATTATATCAGCATTTATTTCAGCTGCTCTAAGAGCTGCGGCTGTATCTGTTGAAAAGAATGGTGACCCTATACCACATCCAAATACAACAATACGACCCTTTTCTAAATCTTTAACAGCCTTATCTCTAATATAATGCTCTGCTATCTCCTTCATCTCTATACTAGTCATAACTCTAACATCGCTACCAACTTGTTTTAAAGCATCTCCAATAGCTAAAGCATTCATAGCAGTAGCAAGCATCCCTATATGATCAGATGTACAACTATCCATCATAGTGTTACTTCTACCTCTCCAAAAATTACCACCACCTACAACAATAGCTAATTCAATATCTTTATCACATGCTTTATTAATAGTATTAGCAATATCTAACACTTTATCAAAATCAATACCCATACCAGTATCTTTAGCTAATGCTTCACCACTTAGCTTTAACAAAACTCTTCTAGACATATAACCACCTATTTATTACTTACTTTCTTAATAATAAAATGCTTACAATCATTAGCACAATTCTTCTTTAAATAATCATCTACATACTTATAATTATTAATTCTCTTCTTTTTCTTATTCCCTTCATCATAAAAACCCTTTAATCTTAACTTATTATAAGCTATATCACCAACCACATAATCATAATCATAAAAATAATCTGTAAACTTATCTTCCAATTCTTGTCTATCATAAGCATCCCTATAATTTTTTATTAGTTCATAATCACAATTATTAAGAACTATTATTTCATTCTTCTTTTTCATATAATCACCTGTTTCATAATAAAGTATAACATATTATAGATACATATTTCAACTCAATTTTTATATATAATTATTATTAATATAATACAAAAAATGATGAATAAATTATTTATTCATCATTAATTATAATCTATATTAAAGCAAAAGCATCTATTTCACAATTTATATTATTAATAGCATTAAAAATTCTTTTTCTATGGTTATTTGTATCACATATTAACAAATAACCATTATTTTTTATTAATCTATCATTATATTTATAAATATAATTAATCATACTTACATCTAACAATAATAAATTAGAAGTATTAAGAACAACATATCTAATCCCCAAATTTAAAGTTAAATCATAAATACTTTTTAATTTTAAATAATTATCTAGCTTACCACTTAACCTAATAAAAAATATTCCTTTTCGAAATTCAGTATCAATTTTTAACACTATTATCACCTTCTACCATTATATTAGTTATAATACATAAATATTAAATAAAATATAAAAATCTTCTTATAATTAATAAAAGTAATCTCATCTTTCTCTCCTTTCTAGCCCTCTAATTATATTATTAGACACAAAAAGATAATTTTACTTCTAAAATAAAAAAACAATGTATAAACAATACATTATTTTTTTATATAAGTTATATAATTATTTTCTTCTACTATTTTACCATCTTTAGATAAAACAGCAGTTACTTCTTTATTTTCTAAATATAAATCTTCAACATTATATGCTAATACAACTTCCTTATCACCACTACTTATATTTCTATAATATAAAGTAGTACCACGAAGAAAAAACTTATGATTACTAGCCCCTGCAAAACCAGTAGCTTCTACTGACTTATCAGCCTTAATTGTTACATTTTCTCCCTCTTGATTATGATAAGTATATTTCTCTTCTCCCTTATTATCATCTTTCTTATCTTTCTTATCATTAGTTTCTGTATTAGTAGTTTCAGTTTTTTCTTCCTTATCATTATTCTTAGCTTTATCTTTATTATCTACTTGTTCTTTCCTAGTATCATTACCTAATATCTTATTACCATAATTCTTATATGTAAAATAACCAGCTAAAACTACTAAACAAACTATTATAATTTTTCCAACCATTCCTAAAGTATCATTATTACTTTTCTTTCTTCTCCTTCTAGCCATCATATCACCTTACTTTCTAAAAAAATTATAACATATTTTTAACTTTTTGAATATATCTTTTAACTTCATTATAATTCTCATCAAAAAATTCTAATCGATAATTATTAATACCTAATTCTTTATAATAATTAATATTATCTATATTATTAATATTAGAATTATGCATAATATGTGTTATACATTTATCATGTATAATAGGATACCTCTTACCTAATCTATCTTCAAAATAAAACTTATCTTTACTATTCTTACATTTATCACAATAATTCAAACATTTCTTTAAAGGACAATACTTAGTAACCATTAATTCTAATCTACCATATATAATTAACTCAACATTATAATTATTATTCATAATATCTTTAATTTTATCATCAGATAATTCAACAGATAAAGTAACCCTATTAACTCCCAAACTATTTAATAATTTAATCCCCTTACTATTAGCAACATTTAAATAATAATCACCAACTATATTATTATTATCTTTATATTTATAAACACTGCCCAATTCTCCAACTAATAAATTACTATTATTAAAATCTATATAATCAGAATTAACTCTAGATACTCTATAATAAATATTATTATAATTTTTATATTTATTATATAAATCATAATCACTAACATATATATTATTAATATCGTTATCTATACAACACTTTAACTGTTCTTCATTTCTTACCAAAGCATTAATATAATATAAATTATCTTTTTCTACAAATATTTCTTCATAATTATTATTTATCTTAATATCAATATCTCTTCTCATTCTCTTATTATTTAACCTATCAACAGCCATTCTTCTTAATATATTAATATCTTTTAAATTTACAAAAATATTATCATCTTTATTTATTTCTAATTTTATTAAATTATATGGTGTATTACCTAATTTTAAAAGAGCTTTCTCTATATCACTAACATTTACTTCTCTAGTTTTAGCTTTCTCTACAACAGATCCTTCTACAACCAATTCATTTGCTCCATCACTAACCTCTAACTTCATAGATTTACCTATACTAAGATTAATCTTAAATGAAATATCTATCTTTTTCTCTATATAATTACTAATATCATTTTCTAATTTATAATCAATAGTTTTTAAAACCACATCTTTATCTCTTAAACCTATCTTATTAGGAATCATACATATATTAAACTTATCTACACTATTTACCAATAAGAATTTCTTATTATATAATTTATTAACTATCATTCCCTTATCAGCATTCTTAAACCTAATCCCATCATTTTGACTTAAATAATCTTTAAGCTCTATCGTAATAAACTTCTTATTAGCACTAATAACTTTTCCTATCTCAATTCCCTGATGATTAGGGGTTTTAATATTCATAATATCTTTACTTTTAAATAAATATCCTTCCGTAAATTCACGGTTAAATATCTTCTTTAAATTAATAATTTCACCATCTGTTAAAACCATATCTTCATGATTATAATATTTATCAATTAATAATCTATATAATCTTGTAACATATCCAACATATACTGGTGATTTCATCCTACCTTCTATCTTTAAACTATCAATATTACTATCTAATATATCTTTTAATTTACTTAAAGTATTTAAATCCTTTGTACTAAGAAGATACTTATCTTTTAATAATACTTCTTTATCATCTTGAATTAGTTTATATGGTAATCTACAAGAGCCAACACACTCACCTCTATTACCACTTCTTCCACCATTTAGACTACTAAATAAACAACATCCAGAATAGCATACACATAAAGCCCCATATACAAATACTTCTTTCTCTATATCTACATCTAAATTATTAATCTCATCTAAGCTCATTTCCCTAGCCATAACCACTCTACTACAACCCAATTCTTTAAGTAATTGTATTCCTTCTTTATTATGATTATGACACTGTGTTGATGCATGCAACTCTATATCAGGAAACCTTTTTCTTATCATACTAATCATACCTATATCCTGAATTATTAATGCATCAACACCATTAACATATAAAAACTCTATATATTTAATAAAATCATTTATCTCATTCTCATAAATAATAGTATTAACTGTAACATACACTTTAACACCATATAAATGACTATACTTAATAGCCTCTACTAATTCATCATTAGTAAAATTATTACTATATTTTCTAGCCCCATAATTAACTCCAGCCAAATATACAGCATCAGCCCCATTATGAATAGCTTGATATAACATATCTTTATTACCAACTGGACTTAGCAATTCAATCCTTTTCATAATTATCACCACAACATTAATTTTAACCATATATTAACATAAAATAACTAAAAAAACAACAAAGGAACTAATAATAATTAGTTCCTAATATATTAATATAACCCTACAATAATTCTTTTAATCTATCCTTATCAATAGCCATCAAGAATAATCCCAATTTAGGTCCTTGATCTTTCCCCAATAACATATTATATAAAATATTAAAATATCTTTTTTGGGTTTGCTTTAATTCTTTATCAGCTAAAACGCCATCTTTAACAACATCATATAAAGCTGTTTGCAAATCATAAGTAGTCTCATATTCTTTATCAATTAACTCTTTAGTTTTTTCTAACCACTCTTTTTCCATATCATTTAATTCATCATAAAATGCATCATTTCTTTGCTCAAGTAAATTAACCTGATAATCAGTTCCATATTCATTAACCCAATTTCTAGCTAATTCTAATCTTTCAGAGAATTCTTCTGTCTCTACATCTATATCTTCTTTTACTAATAATTCTTTTAGTAAATCAATATCAAAATTAACAATAGGTAAAAAAGTAGCCAAATAACTAAAATTAGGATATTTTAAATAATTATCTTTAACCCCAGTTAAATCTAATATACTCCTATTCTTATCATCTATCTTATCAGAAAAATATGCTTTAACCCATCTATCAAATTCGCTATAATATCTTATAACATCATTATCAAGAGCAATATCAAAAGCATGCATATTATCAAATCTAGCATAAAACCACCAAATAATATTTTTATCATATACCCTTAACAAATCGGTAATAGTCAAAATATTACCAGTAGAAGACGACATCTTAGCTCCCCCACCTTTTATACCAATAAAATTATATGGAATATAAACAGGTGGTTCATAATTATATATTTCCTTAGCCACTCTTTCAGATACAGCCTTACTACCATTAGCAGCAGAATGATCAACACCACCCGTTTCAAAAGTAACATTCTCTATCATCCATCTCATAGGCCAATCTACTTTCCATTGCAACTTAATATTATCAGCTTTCTCTATATCAATAGTATCTTCATGTCCACATTCACAAGTATATGTAACCTTACCAGTTTTAGAATTATACTTAGTAATCTTTGTCAAATCTTTTTTACATTTAGAACAATATATACTTATAGGATAATAGTTTTCTCTTTCTTCATCAGTAGCATCCTGAGTCCTAAAATCATCAATAATATCAAATATCTTATCCCTATTATCCATAGCAATCTTAATATATTTACTATATCTACCAGATTTGTACTCTTTAGTTTGATAAATACATTCTACCTCAACATCCATTTTCTTTAATTCATCTAAAAATCTATTTTCCATATATGTAGCATAAGATTCATCTTTAGAAAAAGGACTAGGTATATCAGTATATGGCATTCCTATATATTTCTCATAACTAGAATCAATATTACCAGGTACTTTTCTAAATCTATCAAACTCATCAAAAGATAATATATATCTAACTTTCTTACCTAATTTTTTTAATTCCTTAGCCACTAAATAAGGTGTAGCAATCTCTCTAAAATTACCTATATGTACAAATCCACTAGGACTTACTCCACTAGCAACAGTATATACTTCTTCATTTGGTCTTTCTTCTACTATTCTAAGAGCCACTTCTTTAGCCCAATTCATATTAATCATCCCTTTCATAAAAAAGTAGCTTAAACACAATGTTGTTTAAGCTACTTTTTAATTTAAATATTCATCTAAACCTATAACAAAGCTATGCTAAAACAACCAATAAAGATATTGATTTCTTATTCTTTTTTATAGATTTCTTTATTTGATTATTTAGCATAATACTCTTCCTTTCAACTAAAATTATATATTATTAATATATATTTGTCAAACTAAACTTACTATCTTTTCTTTATCTCTTCTTTAATAAACTTAACAAATTCATCTATTTCCATTTGATTTGTCTCTTCTTTACCATATTTCTTATAACTAACAATATCATTATCTCTTTCTTTATCTCCAATAATTAATGTATAAGGATTTTTCATCTTACTACTATTCATAATCTTTTTATTAAATCTATCATCACTATCATCATAATTAACTCTAATATCTTCATCTAATAGTATATTTTTAATCTTATTACAATAATCATCATGATATTTCATATTAATCGGAACTATATTTACTTGTACTGGAGATAACCATATAGGAAGTACCCCTTTAAATTGTTCAAGTAATAATACTAAAAATCTTTCATAAGATCCAAGTACAGCCCTATGAACCATTACAGGATTTTGCTTCTCCCCGTTCTCATCTATATAAAACAAATCAAACCTTTTAGGAGTAGCAAAATCCAACTGTACAGTAGGAATTTGAATTTCTCTACCTAAAGCATCTTTAAACATAAAATCTAATTTAGGTCCATATAAAGCAGCTTCTCCTTCACATCTTTTAGCATTTAATCCTAACTCATCAGATACTTCTTGAAGAATCTCTTCACAAATATCCCAATCTTCTTTCTTTCCTATATATTTTTCAGGATGATCATAATCTCTCACAGATAAAGAAACCCAATTATTATCCCATAATCCCATTCTAGAATAAAAATCTTTAATAAGATTACACATATTAATAACTTCTTGTTTTACCTGATCACGTCTACAAAAAGAATGACCATCTTCAACAGTTATAGCATATACTCTAGATAAACTATTACCAACAGCTCCTTGCAATTCTGCCCTATATTGTTTATCAGATTCCATATATCTAATTGGTAAATCTTTATAGCTACGAAGTCTTGAAGCATATATTTGTGTATGATGAGGACATTGTACAGGTTTAAGTACAAATTCATGCCCTTTAGGAGACTCAACTCTAAATAATTCATCATTAAATTTAGCAGCATGGCCACTAGTTTCAAATAAAGAAATATTAGCAAGTGATGGGCAACTAACTTTTTCAAATCCATATTTTCTACATACTTTTTCAATTTCTTTTTGTAATTCATCCTTTACAATAGTACCCCTTGGAGTATATAAAGGTAGCCCAGCTCCAACATAATCAGAAAAACAAAACAAATCTAAATCTTGACCTATTTTTCTATGATCTCTCATCGCAGCTTCTAACAAAAACTTATTATATTCTTCAATCTCTTCTTTACTAGAAAAACCTTTACCAACAATTTTAGTAATCATTTCCTTACTAGCATCCCCCTTATAATAAACTCCACTAATTCTTAACAATTTAACAAAAACATTATTATTTAATTTTTTTATTTCTTTTTCTAATTCTTCAAAATCATTTTCACTTATTTGTTCATCAGCTTTAAACTCATAATAAAACTCATTATCATCATAATAAATATCATCTAATTTTATATTATGATATTTATTATTAATAACTGTCTTAAGTAATTCTACACATATCTTATTCATAAATATACCTTCTTTCTATTATATGCTTTTGATTAGGAGCAAATCGTATCACTCGTCGTTTCTATATTAATCATCTCCTTCTAAACAAAAAAAGATGGCTACCAAGGAGTCTAATAGACGGTACCATCCTTTATTTATCTTAATTTATATAACCGCTACTAACGGGCCAATAGTTTCCTAAGCTACTAATGGGGAGTAACTATTAAACATATTTACTATCTTACACCAACCGATAACTCTCTATAAAACATATTTTAACAATCATATCCCATATCATAGTATTTATAATATTATTATAACACTAATTTTAAAATACACAAATAAAAAGTCTATTATTAATTGTAATAGACTTTTAATTATATTAAATATATTATAATTAAACAATGCTAAAACAATCAATACTATAAATTGACTTATTATAAATCATATAATTAATCGTAACTAATTGCTTTAACATAATAATCCTCCCTTTCAAAAGCACTATTAATATAACATAAATAACAAAAAAAAGCAAACATTTAATGTTTGCCATATATACATAACTACTATTTCTCTATAGTAAAATAAAATACACAATTAATTATACCAAAAACAACAGCTAACAAACAAAGAAGTGATACATTACCAATTCCAAGCATATTAACAACAGCACCAATAATATAAGAAATACCAGATGCTAATAACAATATTCTATCTTTTCTTCTACTTATAATACTAAGTATACCTCCAGCTAAAATACCCAAACCAGGAATTACAAAAACCAAATATTTATTTTGATTAACAATATTCAGTCTATCATCCAAACCACCAGAAAAACTATATAATAGTATTAAAGCTCCTAATATACTCATAATAATACCTGTGACTAATCTATAATTGTTATGCTCTTTAGCATCTCTTAACTTACCTTTTTGATATTCATTCATAGTAGCTTCTTCAATACTTGCAGTTTCATTGGATATTGATTGAATAATAGATTGATTAGTTTCTGGTTGAGTATTAGTATTTCCATTATTAGCAACATTTTCTGTTACTTGATTATCGTTAATTCCTTCAACAGCAGCTCCACAATTTCCACAAAACTTCCCCTCTACTTTACTACCACACTTACTACAATACATAATCTAAATTCCTCCCAATTATATTCTAACACAGTTATCATCCATAATCAAATACTTTTTTTATTATATATTAAAACTTTTTTTCAAACTCTCCCCTTATACCTATACCTTCACTCTTAATCATAAAAGTCTGTATATTAAATTTCTTCATATTTCTTTCTAATTTTATTAATTCATATTTTGTTAAAGCTGTATAAATTATATAAGTCCTAGAATCATCATATCCACCCTTAGCATACCAATAAGTAAAATCTCTATTAAGATCTTTTTTAATAAATTCATTAATTTGTTTAGGATTTTCTTTACAAAAGATAAAAGCTGTTGAACAAATATTTTGTTCATGCATTTTATCTATCATTAAGTTTTCTACTGCAGAATATATTATGGAATATATCATTATTTCTAACCCATATTTAATACCTGCTACACCATAAATAAAAAAGTTAATGACTAGTCCTATTTTACCAACTGAATAATGATTATCCTTCTTTGCTAAAGCTAAACCAACTATATCTGTACCACCAGTAGAAGCTCCACTAGATAACAGCATTCCAATTCCTGCTCCTGCCAAAATACCTCCAACTACACAGTTAGCTAATACATCATCTACTATTTGTTTATTGGGTAAAACTGATAACATAATAGTTTGTATAGTAACAGCAAATAAAGTTCTATAAAAGAAATTTTTTCCTACTTTTCTATAAGCTATTACGAATAATGGAATATTAATTATATAATAGATTATTCCACTAAAATCAAATGTTTTTTTAATATTAAATACTTCAATTGTTATACTTCTAATTAATTGAGCTAATCCTAATATCCCACCAGTATATAAATTATTAGGTACTATAAAAAAGTTTATACCTATACAAAATAATAAAGATCCAAATAAAGCTTTACATAAATCTTTAAAATCCCAATTAAACAATTCATTAATTTTTTTCATATTATTCACTCCTAATGCATGACAATTATAACATGTTAAAAATATTTGTAAATATTTTTTTATATAATTAATACTTATTTGTTTTTATCACAATTAAAGGAACTAATATTTCATCATCAGTATAACCAGCATGATGTGATTTAAACTCAACACCTCCAATATGTATTATTGCCTTATTACCCTTAGCAATAGCCAAATAATCACCTAAAGCATCTCTAAATATCTCATTCTCATCTCCATCACCAAATAATTTAAAATCTATTACCTCTTCCATTGGATATAAATCAAAATCATTAGAAAAATATTTATTAAACAAATTAACAAAAGTATCTTTTTTATCTGGCTTTATAAAAAAATTAACAGCTCTAGGCTCTAATGAAATATTTCTAAGCAAACACTCCTCTATGTCAGGATAATCCTTAATTAATATATTATCTATATTTATATGACCATGATCCGCAACTACAAATATAACTGTATCCTCTAGTTTATTACTCAATTCTTCTATTCTATTATTTAAATCTACTATAATATCTTTAATTTCTTCTTTATCACAACCAATTTCATGCATAGTATGATCAGGATTTTCATCATATGCATAAATATATTTTTTACCATCCTTACTACACAAATCTTCAATTCTCTTAAACATATCATCAATATCAGTATAAGCATCTTCTCCAAAAGGAAATAATCCATACCCCTTATCTTTACCCATCTCATTTATATCATCCATAATTGTTTTTCTTATCATATGCTTTTTATTATAATCTATAGCTTCTTCTAATGGCTTATGTTCAAGATCTTCTTTTAAAGAATTTAAAAAAACCGTTATTATTTTATCTAAATCTTTATAATACATTTCCCAACCCAACATTCCTGTTTCATAAGGATTTAATCCCGTCATAATAGAAGTAGTCGCTGCTACGGTAGTAGCTGGAAATACAGTAGTAATTATCTTTTCTCTATGCTTTATCAAAAAAGAATCTTTATTAAGCATCCTATCCATAATATTAGACCCCATACCATCACATAAAATAGTAACCACATTTTTAGGCTTATACTCCTCTAATATTTTATCTATATAATCCAATGTATTATGCTTATAATCTAATTCAAAATACTTTCTAATTGAACAAGCCAAATTAGTTAAACATTCATTATAATTATTCTTTACTATCATTCTATTCACTCACATTCTTATCTTTTTCTTTTTTCTTTATCTTAACATCCAAATATTTAGCTAAATCTCTATAAGCATCCAAACTCCAAAAATTCCATCTTTCTTCATCAGGAAAACAACCTAAAGTCTTATCTTCACCCTCAGGAATAAATACAAAATCCCAACTCCAACCATATTTACCAGATTTCTTAACATCTATCTTGCCTTTAGTTATACCTTCAAAAACAATTGGTTCCTCACCAGGTTCACAATACGCAATAGATTCCTTAAAATAAGCTGTACGATCCTTAATGCCTTTCATTAACTTTAATAACCCATCTACTCCTAATGTATCATCTACATAATGAGTATAAACACCTGGAAATCCATTTAAAGCATTAACAAAAAGACCTGAATCATTTTTTAATACAGGTACATTTAATTCTAAAGCTGCCCATTTAGCCGAATATTTAGCAACTTCAGATACATCATCAGCTTGAATTTCAGGTGTTTCCATCTTAACATTTTCAACTACATATCCTAATGGCTCCAATGCCTGTTTAGCACTAGCAAGTTTAGCCCAATTACCTGTAACATAAACTATTTTTTTCATAACACACCACCTTTATAATATTATAACATAATATTATATAAATAAAATGAAGATATTAATCTTCATTTTATAAATATTATCTAGTTTGTAATTCTGATGCTTTAAAGTTATATACTGGTTTTATTTGTCAAACTTAAGCATCTCTAGATATAATGATAGTTTTTCTATCATTACATCTATTGGTGAATAGTTCTTTAAATCTAGTAGATTATTTAATATATTAGTAGAAAAACCACTAACCATAGCTACATCATTTTCAAATTTTGTTACTGGTATTCCTCTAGTTGATCCAGCTGCATTCCAGAATATGATTGTAGGTAGTTGATAGCCAGCTTCTTTAAATGATTTTTTCCAGTTGTCAAAATTTGTACCAGTAGATGAATTAACTCCTTTATCGAATTCCATATCAGATATGATTAATATTTGTTCTGGTAATTCTTTTTGAGATAAGTTATTATCAGTAGCTGTTTTAAGGATTAATTCAAATACTTTGTCAATATCTGTATTCCATGCATTAATAGTTTCCATACTATTTACTTTATCAAGTATTGTATTACCTTTTATTTCATGTAATGTTGGTTTTTCAGAAAAAGTAATAAAATGATTCTTGAAGAAACCTTTATTTCTTTCAGCTATATATATTGCTAGGCCTATAGATGTACAATATGGGATAGCTTTATGGAAAGTCATTGAACCTGATGTGTCTGCTACTACTAGAAGATTTTTACTATTGTTAGGAATAATATCTTTTTGATTCTTCCACATTAAGTCATATAACTCACTATCGCAGTCTTTATTTGTTATTATTTTATTTATTATTTCATAAGCAAATAATCCAGTTGTATTTATTTTCTTTTCTCCTTTAGTAACAGATTCTTTATATTTAGTATATTCTTCTAACATGTTTCTATTATAAGCTTCATTATATTTAATCATAGCTTTAGCAGGTATTTTAGAAAAGTCTATATTGTTATATTCTTTATTAGTTAAATTCTTTTCTATAATATTTAATTTAGTTCTAATGTTAGATAATGTTTTTCTATATTCTTTTTCAGACATATTTAATTCTTTAATTAGTTTTTTAGCTATTTTATTATTTTTATTATGTGTTCTATGAGATGGTAGCCATTTTGCTAATAAAGATGGTGTTTCTTCATTTATATCCATTTCTAGTTGTTTTTTTATTAATTTTATTGTTTCTTTTTCTATTGGTGTATTAATACCTATTAAAATATAATCATATCTACCTAATTCTGATATAAATGGTAATACTCTTAGAGCATGTTTAGGATAATTAAGACATAAATATTTATATATTATTTTAAATAATCTTCTTTCTCCTTTACCACTTCTTATGTCTAATATATATAATAAATTTGCTAGAGCTATTTCTTCATTTTCCTTTAATGCTTTTTCATATAGTGCTATTATATCTTTTTCACTATTATATCTTGTTAGCATAGTAAAAACATCTAGATTATTATTATATGTAGTAGCATAATAAACTGATCCTTTAGTATTTATTATAGTATTATTTTTTTTCATTCCATCTAATAAGTTCATAAGAACACCTCCTAAAAATATTAAGGACAAGCCACGTGATCACTTTTTATAAAACTAGATTTTATATTTTTGTTTTGCTGTATGTGGCTTTGACAAGACTCAATACCGTGATCTAGTACTTTTTTTCTCAATAATTTTTATTTGCTGTATGAGTCTTTCTTCCTTTTGCTTGGTATCATTATATTATTTTAATTATTTATAGTGGTCGCGAAAAAAGCGACAAAAAAATACTGTTATAAAACAGTATTTACGTAGGTATAGAGATAATCATTTACGATATTTATATCGTATATATAATTATCTAAACAATATGTTATAACTAAATCAAATTTGCTATTACTTAAGGAATATCCAGCACTGTTTAACAGTTTGTTAAAGTTAGTTTTGTTTAAACCTAGAGCTAAACATAATTTGATTACTACATTCCTTCTAGGAATGTAATTGTTATTACATCTTATTTTAGAAAATAATTTTCTATCTATATCTACTTTTTTGTAAATTTCTGAATCTTTAACCCCTAGTTCGTCTATGAAAGAGAATAGGACTTCGTTAAAGCTCATTAATTTACTGTGACTTAAATAGTCTTTACAACTTTCTTTCATATGAATCCTCCTAATTTAAAAAATAATATTTATACAACTCATTTGTATAATGCTCATAAGGCTGATCCCTATAAACAATTATTAGGTTTCTTCATATAAAATATAATAAGTCACAAAGTTGCTTTCACAACTCGCATAAAATATATCATATTATTTATTATTTTTCAAGTATTTTTTTATTTTTATTAGTAATCGCAGCTTTTATCACTTCTTGGGTATGCTGTTACATCTCTTATTTGATCTATACCTGTTATATACATTATAAGTCTTTCAAACCCTATACCAAAGCCACTTCTTTCACATGTTCCATATTTTCTTAATTTTAAATACCAGTCATAGTCTTCTATTTTCATATCTAATTTTTTCATTCTTTCTAATAATTTATCCATATCATCTTCTCTTTGACTCATACCAAATACTTCTCCTATTCCTGGTAATTCTAAATCAGCTCCTGCTACAGTACCATCTGGTAATTGTTTCATATAGAAAGCTTTTATTTCTTTAGGCCACATTGTTAAAAAGAATGGGCAATCAAAATATTCAGTTAAATATTTTTCGTGCTCTTTAGCTATATCACATCCATATATTGGTTCAAATTCAAAATCTTTACCACTTTTTTTTAATATATCTATACATTCTTTATATGCTACTTTTTTAAATTTGCATGATAGAACTTTAGTTAGTTTTTCTATTAATCCTTTATCTGTATATTTATCTAGATATTCCATTTCTTCTTTAGCATGTTCTAGAGTATATTTAATTACATATTTAACAAGTTCTTCTGCTATATCCATAATTCCTTCTAAATCACAGAATGCTACTTCTGGTTCTATTTGCCAAAATTCTGCTAGATGACAGGTTGTATGTGATTTATCGGCTCTAAATGTTGGACCAAATGTATATACCTTTGTAAAGGCTTGAGCAAATGTTTCTGCTTCAAATTGTGTTGATACAGATAAGCCTACTTTTTTACCAAAGAAGTCATCTTCATATGATACTTTACCATCTTTTGCTATTTTATCTAAATCTTGTGTTGTAACTTGAAACATTTCTCCAGCTCCTTCGCAATCACTAGATGTAAGAATTGGTGCTTGTAAGTATATATAGCCATGTGTTTGAAAATATTCATGTATAGCCATAGATAATACACTTCTTACTCTAAATATTGCTTGAAATAATGTTGTTCTAGGTCTTAAATAAGCTATACTTCTTAAAAATTCAAGTGAATGATCTTTAGATTGTAATGGATAATCATCTGGACAATCTCCTACTAATACTATTTCTTTTGCTATTAATTCAAATTCTTGTCCAACTTTAGGAGATTTTGTTAAAGTTCCTTTAACTATAATAGATGAACCAACATGTATTTTAGCAACTTCATCAAAATCTAATATACTTTTATCATATATTATTTGTAACAATTTTATACATGTACCATCAGATAAATCTATAAAACCTATCTCTTTTTGTTTACGATGTTTTCTAATCCATCCTTTTACTTCAATATCTTTATCTAATAATTTTTTATAATCATCATATATTTTCTTAATTTCCATTTTAATTCCCCCTTTATAAAACCTTTTGATCTTTTAATTCTTCATATATTTTATCTGTCCAGCTAGAAGCTTGTACTTCTGCTATATGTGCTTTTCCTAATAAAAGCATTAGTATTCTAGAAATACCAATTCCTCCACCAATAGTATATGGTAATTGTTTTTTGATTATTTTTTGGTGAAATGGTAATTCTAATTTTTCTATTGTATCTGATTTTTTTAACTGAGATATTAAAGTTTCTTCATCTACTCTTATTCCCATAGAAGTTAATTCTATAGCTCTATCTATAGCCTTATCATAAACAAGTAAATCTCCATCTAATGACCAATCATCATAATCAGGACTTCTTAAATCATGATAATCACCTGATTTTAATTTATCACCTATTCCAATTATAAATATTGCTCCTTTATCCTTAGTAATTATTTCTTCTCTTTCTTTAGGTAATTTATCAGGATACATATCTTCTAATTCTTGACTAGTAATAAAAGTAATTTTTTTAGGAATATCAGTCGTTATATATTTGTATTTTTTCTTTATATATAATAATGTTTGTCTTATAGCCTTATAAATAGATTGAACTGTATCTTTTAAATAGTCTATTGTTCTATCATCTTTATCAATTACTTTTTCCCAGTCCCATTGTTCTACAAATAAAGAATGTATTTCATCTATATCATCACTTTTTCTAACAGCTTTCATATCTGTATATAATCCAGTATGCATTGGAAATGCATATCTACCTAAAGCATCTCTTTTCCATTTAGCAAGAGAATGAACTATCTCAAATTTTTCTTTATCTCTAATAAAACTAACCCCTAATTCTTTTCCTGTTAGACTATCTTGTAGTCCTGAATCTGATCTTACGAATAAAGGACTTTGTACTTTTACTAAAGATAGTCTAGCTGCTAATTGTTTTTCAAAATATTTTTTAATATCATCTATAATTTGTATTGTTTCTAAATAACTTAATTCTTTTTTCATTTCAATCCCTTCTTTCTTAACTTATTATTATTTATAAATAAATCAAGATAGATTGTAGGAACTATCTTTTTATTATTTTTTTCTTTTTATTCTTTTTCTCGATCTTAATTCTTCTTCATATTCTTTTTTGGTAAATGATGTATAAACTATATCACCTGAAGAACAATATCCAAGAGCTATTTTTTCTTCTGGTAATGTTTTTTGATAATCATCTTCTACTCTTAAAGATTTTAATCTTTTTAAAACTAGATCTTCTCCAGATTTAATGGTATATCCTAATACAGGAACTTCTGTTATAGAATAATCTATAAATGTTTTACTTGGTAATATTTCTATTGCTTTATCACTAGATATACATTCATCTTGTACAATTTCTTGAATTTTTTCTATAAACTCTTTTCCATATTCTTCTTTTAAGTAATCTAGTTTTTTTGCTTCTTCTTTTCCATATTTAAAGGCTTCGCTTTTTATTAATAATAATTGTTCCTTTATGTCTGTTTGAGTACTTATTAATTCTTTTATCACAGCAAACATTAAACTATAAGTACCTCTATGATATAAATCTATTAATGTACTAAGATCTTCTGGTTTCATTTTAGTATCCTTTGTTAGTTCATATATTATTCTTATTTTTTGGATTTTTCTTTCATAAGGTGTTTTATATGGAAAAGATTTAAATCCGTATATATAAGCTTTTATATATTCTTCTGTTAGTTCTACATCACCAATAGCTTCTTTTATAAGAGATAAAGTATATTTTATGGAACTTAATCTTGGTTCCATAAGATATTTATCAAATTCTTTTTCATTTTTAATAGATTCGCAATATTTAATTACTTCACTAATTTTTGTCATTTTAAATCCCCCCTTTCTTTATAATATAAAAATACCCGTATCATCCTACAAATAAGGACGAATACGGGTATCCGCGGTGCCACCTTAATTTATTACTTAAAAAAACCATTTATATAAATATAAACGGTTTGTTATTACAGTAATCTCTTTTTTCAGTTCTAACAAACCTAGCAATATGATAACGGATTGCCCTCCGGACTAGTCTACTAAGATATTCTTTTCGGTAGTCTGCTCGGGAGTGTTCTTTCATTAAATGTTATTATTAGTTCCCACTATACCTAACTCACTTGAATAACTAATTTAATTACTTTTCTCCTTCAACGCGTAATAAATATATCATATATTATTTATTTTGTCAAGTTTTCTATAAATTAAACCTCTTTATTTATAACTATTAACAAGATTATTTAACAAATAATTAATTATATTATTTTGAATTTATAATAATTGTTGTAGGTCCATCATTTATTAGTGATACTTTCATATCTGCACCAAAAACACCTTTCTTAGTAGGTATTTTTGTATTTAATTTATTACAAAATATATTATATAATTCTTCTGCTTCTTCACCTTTCATAGCGTCTATATATGATGGCCTGTTACCTTTTTCTGTATTACCATATAAAGTGAATTGGCTAATACATAGTATTTCACCTTTTTCATCTAATACACTTTTATTCATAACACCTTTATCATCTTCAAATACTCTTAAGTTAATTACTTTATTAACCATATAATCAATTTCTTTTTCTGTATCATTATGAGTAAAACCTACTAATACCATTAATCCCTTATCTATTGATGATATTAGTTTTTTATCTACTGATACACTAGATTCTAGACATTTTTGAACTACTACTCTCATGTTTCCTCCTTAAATATTATATATTTATTAATGCTACACCTATAATTATAATTATGGCTGCTATTATCTTTTTTAATAGTGGTGTTTTTTCTTTTAACACTAGATGGGCTATGAATACGTTTAATATTGTTTTTAATGAGAATAAAGGTGCTAATATTGTTACATTTTGTAATTGATATGCTCTTAGCATTATTAAACTTGTTACTCCATCTAGTATACTTACTATAATAATTGCTTTTTTGTTTCCCTCTTTGTATTCTTTAATAATATCTTTTAGTTGTATTCTTTCAAATATAAATATTAATATAGCTGATGTACATAATGTTATAGCTATATAGAATGGTAAATTAAATTGATTCGATATACCTATATTTAATGTTGTTCCTATAGCAAATGATAAATTTGCTATTATGTTATATAAATAATATTTATTCCATTCAAATTTTCTTTTCTTATATAAAATCATTATGTTTGCTATTAATATTAATAGTGCTCCTATTATTCTTTTTATTATAATTGGTTCTTTAAAGAATATTATTCCTAATATGAAGATAAATATTGTTGATAGTTGTGCTAAAACACTATATGTTGATACTTCTAATTCTTTTAATGTTCTTGTATACATGCGATCTGATAATGCAAAGAATATACAGGCTATGCCTAAGAATATATATGTGGTTGTATTAGTAGGTATTTTAAATTTAAATAAAGGTAGAGTTATTAATATAATTATTCCACTTGTAAAACGTAATAATACTGTTAAGGCACTTGTATTTTTACAAGTTCTTGTAGTTATTTTATAATATTGTGTATATATTACATATAATATTAAATATGAAATTACATATATTATCCAAATATTTTTCATTAGAACACATCCTTATTTAGATAGATAAATTATTAAAGTCTATTATACTTTTTTTTGTTAGATACATATATAATATAGTATCTATTATTATATATATAATGGTTGCTATTAATAGTATTAAAGTATTATTAAATTTACCTGCTATTTTATATATTATTACCATAGATACTAGTAATAGTACCATACCTATCATTACTGATAGAAAGGAACTAGCACTTTGCTTTACTACTTCTGTACTATTTTCAGCATCTAATTTAGGAAATTTTAAATTAATAATAAGACCAATAAAATGAGATACTAATGGTATTAAAATAGATAACATTAGTAATAATAGCATTTCTATAACACTTATTTTAAATTTAATAAATAATATTATATTTCCTATTAATAATACTGGAGTTGTTAATACTAAAGATGAATATATTTTAGACATTAAGATAGTTTTTGTTTTAAGTGGTAAAGATTTAAGTATATTAATATTTCTTCCTTCTAAACTTATTACAGAATTAGTAATAGATGTCATAAAAGCTGTAGCTGATACAAGAGCAAATATTATTAATGATTTGCTATTAGTTATTACAGCTATAGGTATATTAATTCCTTCTATATTAGTAAGTGAAGACATAACACTATCATATTTAATTGTTATCATAATAGTAGCTATTATATAAAGTATTAATCCAAATCCGGCATTTATTATAAATACTGGTATTTTAAAGAATGTATTTAATTCTTTTTTTATTAAAGATATATACTTAGAATTAGATTTAATAACTAATTTATTAATACTTACTTTCTTATTAGTAGAAACACTTTTCAATCTTGAATTTATTCTATAATAAAACTTACTTAAGATAAAAATAAATATTACAAAGATACTTATATTAACAAATATAAATACAATTAAATCTTTAATATTAAAATCAGTTACTAAAGTAGCATATATACCAGCTGGATAATATAATTTAGTTATCATATCATGTATACTTTTAGCATGTTTAACAATATATTTAAATAAGCCTTCTGAATTATAAGACAAAAATAATGTCGTTACTAATAAGACAAAAGAAAATGCTATTTGAACCATATTTTTATATTTAAACTTACTAGATACACTAGATATTAAAAAACCAATAATACATGATATAACTATAGGTATTATAGGCAAGAAAAATATCATTACAAAACTAGTTAGAAAATACGTCCAACTTATACTATCAGCCCATCCCATATAAGCAACCATAAGTGGTACCATAAACAATGAATTAAATAATAATTCGAAAACATAAAACTTAAATACTCTTACAAATAATACAGTTCTTCTTTTAATTGGTAATGATAACAATAATTGATCATCTTTACAATTAAATATCAAAGGACCAGTTTTATATATTCCTTCCATCATAGTCATTATAGATATCATAAATACAAATAATGATAGTACAATAAATTGTATATGCATAGGAGCCATCTTTTCAAATAATATATTAGCATATGACCATATAGCTAACATAAAACCTAGTGATATAAATAATAATAACATTATATTAGATTTCTTTTTATTATTTTTTGTTTTAATCTTAAATATTCTCATATCACTAGTCATACATGCTCTAATTAGTGAATATATCTTTTTCATTATTTATCCTCTAACTCCATAAATACTTTTTCTAAAGATTTATCTCCTTTTATATCTTTCATACTACCACTTTTAATTAATTTTCCATTTTTTATAATAGCTACTCTTGTACATAGCTTTTCAGCTACATCCAGAATATGGGTTGAATAAAATATAATTTTTTTCTCTTTAACCATTTCATTTAATACTTCTTTAATATCAAAAACTGCTTTAGGATCTAATCCTACAAATGGTTCATCCATTATTAATATTTTAGGATTATGTGATAAAGCTGATATTAGTACTATCTTCTGTTTCATACCATGAGAATAACTATCTATAGTATCATTTAGTTTATCTTCCATATCAAATAATTTAGCATATTTTTTTATATTTTTCGTTCTTGTTTCAGTATCTATATCATACATATCACAAATAAAGTTTATATAGTCAATTGCTTTCATATGTTCATATGTTTCAGGATTATCTGGTACATAGGCCATTAGCTTTTTACATTCTACGGGATTATCTTTAATAGACATACCATCTATTAAGATATCCCCTTCATCAAAATCATGAATACCCACTATTGATTTAATTAGTGTTGTTTTCCCAGCTCCGTTATGACCAATAAAAGCAAATATATCTCCATCATTAACATCAAATGATACATTATTAACAGCTATTTTATCGCCATATTTTTTAGTTACATTTTTAATCTCTATCATATTTTTTCTCCTTTTTAATAGTTATTTAATTAGTTATACTTTATCACTAATTCTTATTTGTTTCAATATATATTTTTGTATTATTATCAACTTTTTTTAATAGATATATCATATCTTCTTTTGATATAGATATACATCCAGCTGTATATCTATTTTTACCATGACAGTGTATAAAGATTGCACTTCCTTTTCCTTTTATATTACTTGGATTAGTTTTTATTTCAATGGCATATTCATATTCTTTTGGGTAATCTATTAGATGTTCTGCGGAAGTCCAATCTTTACTTACATCATTTATATTTATTAGCTCATTATAATAATTTGATTCAATATCATCTATCCAGTACAAGTCTTTAGTTATTTTTATATATGGTAATTTAGTATTTACTTTATTATGAGTACCAAATGCCATACCTATATCAAATATACCTAATGGTGTTTTGTTATCTCCTTCCATTTTATTAATAGTAGACCCGTTTAGTCCAATAAATGCCTCTATTACTCTATCTCCTATATTTAATACTGTTTTATTATCATCTATATAAACATGAATATCATACATTATATACCTCTTTCCATAATATTTTATTTATATTGATTATAACACAAAAAAAGACTAGAATTACTAGTCTTTTTAATACTTATATAAACCATATAAGCAAAAGTTCTATTAAAACCATAACCTTAATTATATATATTAGATAATAAATAAATAGCGAAAAACCCTTTAACTTATTCTTATCATCACTACCTAATATTAAACTAAGCATTCCATATATTATAGGACTCCCAATAAAAATACTCTCACTACCTGCTGTTAATTGACCTAATAAATAATTATTAGATAGAATAATAGTTCCATATGTAGCAACAATCATAACATATAAATTAATTATAAATCTTATATAATCATTTGATTGTTCTTTATTTTTTATATAAGAATTACAAAAATAATATTCTTCTTTATCATATCTTTTATCTATTTTTAATATATCACCATCATCAACTTTATTTAATGAACATTCACATACCAATAATCTTTCATTACCATTAATCTTCATCATTTTATTATCATCAAGTACAAGTAATTTTTTATATTTCATTTTCTCATCTTTAGTCAACTCTCTAAAATTATTACTATTATATATTATATCTAAATTTTTTACTTCTTTATGCCTAATTATACCTATAATAGAAACAATTAAAGGTATAAAACTAAAAAAACATACCAAAGACATCAAAAGATCTAATTCACTATAAACATTTATACCAATTATTAAGCCAATTAATGAAAAAATAAAACTAATAATAGTATAAATTTTTGTATATTTTAATACTACATTTATTAATTTAAATTGTCTATCTGCAAATAATAAATAAATATTTAAAATGAAAAAGAAACTAGCTATTGCTTCTACCACTATTCTAATTGAATCCATATATAATCTCTCCAATTATAAGGATATTAAAGAATCTCTTTAATATCCTTATCAAATAATAATATAACATTCTTTAATATTTCATCATCTTTAACAATAACTACTTTATTATCTTTTTCTTCACATATTACAGCCTTAGGTTCTTTCTCCATAGATATTAAATATAAATAATAATTATCTTGATATTTAACTTTACTCAATACTAAATACCTTATATCATTACTAAGCGTAATAGCTTGACCTCTTTTTATCATCTATTTCTCCCCTTTACTTCTTCTTCGCCATTTACCATCTCTTCTTTCAAAGCTTCATAATATTTATCATAACTCTTATTAGACTTCCATGCTTTTAAACCAACATCATATTTTCCATAAAATGATGATAATATACCTACACCAGCTCCTGAATAAAAACTCCATAAACCTACATCAACATTCTGTGTTAAAAATGCCGCAACAGTACCAGCTAAAAATGTTAAACCTGCCACACCATAACCTATAATTTCTTTTTTTCTAGCTGCTTCTAAAGATTCTTTATCATTTTCCATTTCCTCTTTTAATTCGGTTAATGTTTTGCCTTGTGATAATGGAGTTTCTTCAATATTTTTAATAGTTAATTCTTCCATATCATATCCTCCTCTATACTATTATATCACACGTTATTATTAATATAAATTATTTTTTCTTTTTTGTTAAAGTTCTAGCCATTTTAACACCAGCACATGAAGCCATCATAAGACCTGTTGTAAGCCCTCCACCATCACCTATAGAATAAAGTCCATCTATATTAGTCATAAAATCTTTATCTAATACTACTTCATTACTATAAAATTTTATCTCTGGCCCATACAACAAGTTATCTGGATGTGCAAAACCCTCTACTACTTTATCTATATCTTTTATAAATTGTAAAATATCTGTCATCGTTCTATAACCTAATCCATAAGTTAAATCTCCAGCTACAGCCCCTTTCAATGTTGGCTTCACGCTATTCTTCTCTAAGTCCTCAGGCCAAGTTCTTCTTCCTCTATAAATATCTCCTAATCTTTGAACCATTATAGCATTTCCACCTAATCTATTAAGGTTTTGAGCAACATTTTCACCATATTCAATTGGCTTATCAAAAGGATATGTAAAATGATGAGACACAAGTATTGCCAAATTAGTATTCGCACTTTTTTTATCTTTGTATGAATGTCCATTTACTAAAGTTATATTATTATCATATACTTCAGCACTAACAAAACCACTAGGATTTTGACAAAAAGTTCTAACTTTATCCCCATATGGATATGGTCTACCAATAAACTTACCCTCATACATATATTCATTTATTTCTTTCATAACTTCATCAGGAAGTTCATAACGAATACCAATATCCACTGTACCTATCTTAGTTTTTATACCATGTTTCATACATATATCACTCAACCATGAAGCACCTTTTCTTCCTACTGCCAACACTACCTTAGAAGACATAATCTCTTCATCAATATTATCTTTAATTTTATGAATTTTAACTCCTTTAACAGCCCCATTCTCAATTATTAAATCTTTAACCTCAGTCTCAAATAACATATTTATATTATTTTTCTCCAAATAATCTTCTAACTTACCATATAATATATGAGCTTTTTCTGTACCTAAATGTCTTACAGGATAAGAAACTAAATTTAAATTATTCTTATAAGCTTTTTCTTGCAATTTCTTTATTTCATCCATATGTTCAACACCATTTAATTTTTTATCAGCCCCAAACTCCAAATACACATTATCAGTATAAGTTAACAAATCACTTATTTCTTTTTCTGTCATATATTTTTTAAAATATCCACCATCATTACCACCTAAATACAAATTACCATCTTTATCTCTACTAGATAAATGATATGAATTTAGTTTACCATCAGAAAAAGCTCCAGCACCACTAAAACCACAAGTAATATTACAATATGGCTTACAACTAACACAATGTCCTACTTTCTCCATTGGACAATTTCTTTTTTCAACTGGTTTCCCCTGATCTATTAATAATATATTCTTATAATTATTAAGTTTAATTAATTCATATGCTAAAAATACAGCACTAGGTCCCATTCCTACTACTATCAAATCATACATATTTTATCACCACCCTATATCAATTATAAATAAAAAAGACTATATTTGTCTAGTCTTTTTTATTTATTTTATTCATATTCTACTGTAGCTGGTGGTTTTGATGTTATATCATATACTACTCTATTTATTCCTTTACATTCATTAGTTATTCTATTAGAGATATTTTGTAATATATCATATGGAATCTTAGCCCAATCAGCCGTCATAAAATCATCTGTTGTAACAGCCCTTATAATAATCAAATTGTCATATGTTCGATGATCTCCCATAACACCAACTGTTTTAACATCAGGTAAAACACAAAAGAATTGTGATAGATTTTTTTCATAACCATTATTATGCATCTCTTCCCTAAGTATGGCATCAGCATCTTGTAATAATTTTATCTTCTCACTTGTTACCTCACCAATTATTCTAATACCTAAACCAGGACCAGGAAATGGCTGACGCCATACCAATTCTTTAGGTATTCCCAATTTTTCTCCTACTTCTCTTACTTCATCTTTAAATAATTCTTTTAAAGGTTCAATAATTCCTAAAAATTCAATATCATCAGGAATATTTACTTTATTATGATGAGTTTTAATTACAGCAGCATTCCCTTTACCAGATTCTATACAATCAGGATATATCGTACCTTGAGCAAAAAAACCCTTTTCTTTTTGTTTTCTAATTTCCTTCCAAAATACTTTATAAAACTCTGTACCAATAACTCTTCTTTTTTCTTCTGGATCAATAATACCCTTAAGTTTTGTAAGATAAGTCCTTTTACAATTTACTCTAACAAAATTCATTTCAAATAATGATTTAAAAGTATTCTCTACTTCATCACCTTCATTTTTTCTCATAAGTCCATGATCTACAAAAACACAAGTTAATTGTTTACCCACTGCTTTAGATATTAAAGCAGCAGCAACAGATGAATCTACACCACCTGATAGTCCTAATATTACTTTTTTATCTCCAATTTCTTTTCTTAAAGATGCTATGGTATCTTCTATAAAGCTATCCATAACCCAATCACCTTGACAATGACATATCTCAAATAAAAAATTATATAATATCTTATTGCCATATTCTGAATGTGTAACTTCTGGATGAAACTGAACAGCATATATATTATTTTTCTCATCTTCTATAGCAGCACATGGACAATCGTCCGTCTTAGCAATAATTTTATAATTCTTAGGTTGTTCCTTTATATAATCCGTATGACTCATCCATACAATAGATTTCTTAGGTAAATCTTTAAATAATTTAGATTTCTTAATAGTAATTGTCTTTTTGCCATATTCTGAAATAGGAGCAGTACTAACTATACCATCCTCCATCCAACAAATTAGCTGACATCCATAACATATACCTAATATAGGAACTCCAATTTTTAAAATATCCTTACTATAATGTGGCGATTTCATATCAAAAACAGAATTAGGTCCTCCTGTAAAAATAATTCCTTTGTAATTATTTTTCTTTATTTCCTCTATATCAGTAGTATAAGGTAATATTTCAGCATATACATGATGATCTCTTACTCTTCTTGCAATTAATTGATTATATTGTCCCCCAAAATCTAATATTAAAATCTTTTCCATAGTATCCTCCTAATTAAATATATTATAAATATATAACATAATTTATAGTATTAATCAAGATTAATTATTATTATTTAGGATTATTTTTTTCGGAACATTATCTATATAATTTAAAAGACTATTATATTTTGTATCATATGCATAACTTTGAGGAGGTGTAAAAGAATAAATAGATTTTAATTCGGATAGTTCAATAGATTTATCTAATTCTTCTACTTTAGATATGTGGTAGGCATATTTTGATTTTTTTAATCCATTATTAAAATCTTCATTACCATAACCAGGTTCCTTAATTTTATTTGGGTATTCTATTATTTTATCTATTGTCATAATATATTTTAAACTTTTTGTAGGCGTTGTTTCATAGACATATAATTTATTAATTTTTTCTTTTGGTATATATTTTCTGAATTCATAGTTTTTTTCTCCTGTTATTATTAATTTGATATATTGTGGTTTGATGCTTATAAATATTCCTTTATTCATTTTAATATCCTTTCTTTTTTTAGAAAATATCATATATGTAAAATAATAGCAAGAAATTACTTGCTATTATTAACTATACTTTTTGGTTCTTCTTAATACTAATGTTTTTGTTTTTTCCCAATCATTTACTTTAACATCTTTTTGGGTAAACCTCTTTTCTTCAAATTCAATCATTTCTATGTCACCTTTCTTATTTACATACATATCAATAAAATATGCACCCATGGTATTTTCCAGTCCTTGTCTTATTGCAAAATCTGTTTTTGCAGTTAAACACGGAATTAGAAAAGCCATAACATTACGGTAAAATAAGAAATGACTTTGATGAAAATGGCCTATTCCTAGAAGATTAGGTTTGGATCCTGGTTCCATTTTATCTATATATTTTTGACTTCTATATGAAAGTGATGAAGCACATCCACCTCCTGGATGAAGCATCTCTATATCAATATTTATTTTTTTACCATTTTCATCTATTGGATGTGACATAGCTCGTTCTGAACCTAACCATATTATATCATCTCTTTTATCTGCAATTGCTTCTCCCATTATTGCTCCATCATTTTTTTTATGTGTTAAGTCATGGTTACCATCTATTATATAAGTAGTTATGCCTTCTACTTTAGGCCAATTTTTTACTATATAATCTAACTGTCTTTTAAATCCTAATCTAAATAGTTCATATCTATGATCAGATCTATTTACAAAATCACCATCACTTATATCTCCAAAATGTCTTACAACTGGTATTCCTCTTTTAGCTGTTTCCTCATATATTTTATTTATCATATGTTTTTGCTGTACCTCATTGCATAAATGAGTATCACTTATCCAAGTTTCACTAATTTTAGTTAACTCATCCATTTCAGGTTTCATTTTATTTTTAGGCGTTGTTTTTCTTCTTTTATATATAATAATTTTTCCATCTTTTTCTATAGTTTTAATATCATATCCCTTAGCAATTAATTCTTCTATAAAACCACCAAACTTAAGTTCACTCATATCTAATCTCTCTAAAACTTTTGATAATTCTTCACCATTCTTTATACTAGAATAGATTTTATCTTTTGCATCTTTTATATGAGGTATTTGAATGAATTTTTGTTTGTTACCATTTAAATATAAAGCTTTAGCAGTTCTATAATCATCTTCTATTGTATTATAATAAGGTATCCATAATTGAGAGGTATTTATTAATCTACCTTTATTATCTCTATTAAGCGTTACTATCCATCCTCCAACTGTGTTATATACTGGTGTATTAGCATCCTTCATTTCATCAGTAGTTGCAACCATAGTTGGTACTTGAAAAGATCTTACTCCCCTTCTTAGAAAACAATCACATGCACCATAATGACTTGTTATTAAACAATCTGTTTTATCCTCATTACGTAAAGATGCTATTTTTCGTTGCGGTTTATATGAAACTGTATATGGAACTGTTCCTTGTGAATGTTGTAAATAAATAGATATTTCGCCACTTTTAGGATCATCTTTAGTAATTGTTATTTTTCTTCTTTTTGGACCTAAATATATCATATCTTCTCTTTTTTTATCTATTATTGTTCCAATATCTATTTTTTCTTTTGTTTTTAAAAA
Organism: Bacilli bacterium; assembly: GCA_036342255.1. GTDB lineage: Bacteria > Bacillota_I > Bacilli_A > RF39 > UBA660 > RUG11198. The sequence goes on along the minus strand of JAZAUS010000011.1, from coordinate 35,772 downwards.
TGATAAATCATGTTCACCTGTAATAAAATATGTAGTTATTCCTTCTACTCTTGGAAACATTTGAGCTACATATTCTGCTTGATCAATTACACCGTTTTTATGTAATGTAGAATTATATATTCTTTTAACACCAGTATAAATTCCCTCTACTACATCTCCAGTTAAAAATACATACTTGCATCCTAATTTTTTAGCCTGTATAAATAAATTGTTTAGATGTGATATTTGCTCATAAATACTACCAAATCTAGTATCTGATATTAACATCATTTTTATTTGCTCATCATTATCTACAATAGTATAATTCATATCATCTACTAATTTTTGATGACCAAAATTTCTAACTAGTGTTACTTGTACATTTTCTTCTGGTAATGATGGATCCATTTGTTTATTAGCAGTTGTATTTAATGTTACAACATTATTTCCTCTTTTCTTTAGCTCATGAATTAAAACAAAAACATCTTCTTTAGATATATTATAAGATGTAGCTAAATCTTCTACAATACATTCATGAGCTAATGTTTCAAATTGTAATTCATCTGCATAACTTTTAACATTATCTTCTGTTATTTCTATTAATTCTCTATTTTCTTCTTCATTATTCTTTTTTTTCCCTTTTGACATACCATAAAAAAATCCTTCCTCTATTATTCTTTTTTAGTATATCATAAAAAAAGATTAAGTGTTTAAAGTTACCTAATCCTTTACTAAATTTTAATTATAATAATTCTTTCTTATTAAATCTCATATACGATCCTATTATAAAAACTAATGTAACTATAATACTTATCAATACATTTAATGGATTAATAGATATATCTAAAATAACATTCCTTACATCAGCTAAAGTATAAATACTAAAATATTTCAAAAATTCCACATTACTAGATAATTCACTCAATACATTTAATAAATAAAAGATAAATACTAATCCTAACCCAATACCTATTGTCTTCTTAGTCTTATGTAAAAATGTAGATATATATAAATTAATTGCAAATAAAGGTATTCCAACTAATAAAGGTGTAATACTAAGTAAAAGATATTGTTTATGATCAAAATCTTGACTAATTAATAATGCTATATAATTAAACAAACCAACTACAAATACTATACTTACTATATATACTATTCCTACAATTATTTTATTAGTTAATATTTGATTTCTCTTAATAGGTAACACTCCCAAATATTCTATTGTCTTATCATTCTCTTCTTTTAATAAAATATTACCTCCCAATAAAGAAGAATAAATACCTATAACTAATAAAACAAACATAAATCCTTCTGATTTTAACCAACCATATGCTGTATTTATTGATGAGATATCCATATTAAAACTCTTTAACAAATCAGGAGGAAACACTTTCATCATATCATCTAAGCTTTCTACTGTTTCATCTGTAATAATATAGGGATAAACTAAAAACACAACTAAAAACATAACAATAAGTATACAAGTCCATATTAAAAAACTCTTAAAATAAATCTTAAACTCTCTTCTTATCATACTATCACCTACCTATAATATTCCTCAAATAAATCTTCTAATGAAATATTCTCAATTAACAGCTTATCAATATCATATTTAGATAATTTCTTAATTAGAGTATTAATATCCATATCACTCAAAAACTTCATCTCATAACCATTCTCTTCTTTAACCTTTAATTTTAACTCTTTCTTTATCTCATTAATACTCTTAGATACAATTGTTAAATATGTATAATTATTCTTATTAATATTCTCAATCAAATCTTCCTTTATAATTACTCCATCTTTAATAAATCCAATTTTATTACATATATTAGATACTTCACTCAATACATGAGAAGAATATAATATTGTAGTCCCTTTTTTGTTTTCATCTACAAGAATATTATGTAATGTATTTTGCATTATAGGATCAAGCCCACTAGTAGGTTCATCTAATATTAATAATTCTGGCTCATGCATAAGTGCCAAAACAATACCCACTTTCTTTAAATTACCCAAAGATAAATCTTCAATTTTCTTACTTTCATCTATCTTCAGCAATTTAACTAATTGCCTTTTCCTCTTAGATACATCTTTATCATAAAACAACTGATGAAAATCAAATATCTCTTTAACAGTCATATCTTCATATAAATTAATTTCACTAGGCAAATAACCAATTCTCCTCTTTATATTTATATCATCACGAACCATCTTATTACCATCAAAATATATCTCACCATCTGTTATATTAATTAAACCCATTACCGTCCTAATAGTAGTACTCTTACCAGCACCATTAGGCCCTATAAAACCATATATATCTCCTTTATTAAGCTTAAGAGATACATCTTCAACTCCTCTACTATGACCATAATACTTCTTCAAATGCCTTATCTCTAACAAACACTTATTCATATTTTCACTTCCTACTTTTTACTCTTAATTTCTTTTATCTTATAAGTATCCCTTCTAATTGTAATATCAAAAGTCTTTTTCTCACCATCTTTAGATTCTAATATAAACTTAGTTTTACCAGCCCTTTTAAATTCAGCATGAACCATCCAAGCATCTATAGCATTCTCATACTTAATATTTAAATTACCATACTTCTTATTTACTAAATATACTTTATACGAATCATCAAAATGATATTTATCTCCATCAGACAATATTTCCGTACTATATACAATAGGATTCAATATAGACCATATAGTCATACCTACAATAATTAACAAACTAATACCTAATCATACAACTTTATTCTTTTTATTATTAAATAAATATAAAGGATAAATAATTAAAGTAACTAAACAAAATATAGTCGTTAATAAATGTCTTGGGAAAGAAAATATAGTTTCAGATAAATATCTACTAAAATGGAATCCTAAAAATATTAATATAGGTGATAATATTAATAATCCCCACCATTTATCCTTCTTAATATAATAGCCAATAAATCCCATTGGTACACAAAAAATAGTCCATAAAAACCAATATCTATAATATGTAATAAATAATTGACTATGATTAATAACATCTTGCACTAAATATATAAGTGGTTGACTAATTAAAAAGAATACAAAACATTTTAAAGCCGAATCCTTATTAGATTTACTATTCATAATTATTATTATTCCAAAATCTATATAATTGTATTAACAATTTAATTATACCATACAATAAACAATTACAATAATATTATTAAATAATTGTATATTATATTTTTAAAAAATTTGTTATAATCATTATAGGAGGTATAATATGAAAGAAAAGAAAGAATTAATAAATAAAAGTATAGCTGCTTCATTATTAATAAGTCTAGGTAACTATGCCTTACTTAAATTAGGTGAACCAATAGGCCCTATAATATTTGCTTTAGGACTATTAGGAGTATGTTACATGGGACTAAATTTATTTACTGGTAAATGTGGTTTCTTATTTCAAGATAAAATAAAGATAACAGATTTATTAATAATCTTAATTGTCAACTTAATAGCAGGTTATATATTTGGATTATTATTTTCCATAACCGATCCCATTATCATGAAAAATGCTATTACTAAAGTCAAAACATGGGAATTCTCCTTAGCATTTTTCATAAAAAGTATTCTCTGTGGAATAATAATGTATATAGCCGTATACATGTATAAAAAGAACACTCCATTAGGAATCATCTATGGAATACCATTATTTATCTTTTGTGGCTTTCAACACTGTATTGCTAATATAATAACACTAGGAGCAGCAAGAACATTCCATTCATCAATAATAATATGTATCATAGGTAATTTTATAGGTTCACTATTTATTTGGTATATAACTAAAGATATTGAAGTTAAAAATACTAAAAAATATATATTCAAAAAGACTAGATAATCTAGTCTTTTTTTAATAGCATTATTGATTTATAGTAAAATTTAGTATTATAGCTAATTCTTCAGATTCCATTACATCTTTATCAACTTTTGGCATTGTCTTAATTTGTTCTCCAGAAAAAGTATATATACTAGTACCTACTACTTCTATAACTAAACGACCTTTCTTATCTGGTAATATATAATATATAGTAGCATAATTATCAAACCCAACACTTTTATTAAAATAATACTCAAATCGTTTCCCATCAACATTTAATACTTCAGGTCTTTCAATATCATCAATAAAATCATCTTTATTTTCATCAAATAATTCTATATTTGCAAAATTAACTTTATATAAATTTCTATAATGATCATCTTCATCAATAATTTCAAATGAAGTTTCATAACTTGAAGATGATATTTTAGTAACATCTTTTCTAGAACTAATACCTATACTATATCCATTCATCTCTATATTAAACTGTTTAATCTCATCTAACTTTATATTATGATGTAATAAATATTTATTAATAGTAAATATAAGTAGTAGTATTCCTACTATTACAATAAATGTTAATATAATTACTTTTTTCTTTTTATTCATTCTATTCCTCTTTACCATATTCTTTTAAAAACTCTTCTAATTGTTCTTCATTTTCAAAAATTATATCGAATATGTTATATAATGAATCAGTAGCATCATATTCTCCTATTGCATAGCATTTCTTATCCATCCCATATGCAATACCAGCTTCTATATGACCAGATTTACCAGCTGGTAAAACTAATAAAAAATTCTTAGCTGCTTTTTCTTCATCTAAATCTTCATTAAATATCTTTAAAACAATATCGCTTTTTAAATCTAAATCTTCAAATATTTTCATCTTTTCATCTTCTGTTTGAGATTCCTCCCCATAACTATTCATAGTTCCATCATTCTTTATAAAGCAATAATAAGATATATTATATTTATCAAATATATCACATATCTTTAATATATAATCTTTATTTCTAGTTTTTCCTGCTATAAAAAATTCATTCTTATATTCCATAATATTCCTCCTTAATTAATTTTTAAATATTTTACTACATCTTCTATATTATTAGCAACTACATATTTATCTTTTTCTTTATCTCTAATTAATTTTAAATTATTAACATCATCTATAAAAGATAATAATTTATCATAAAAGCCACAAGAATTATATACTATTATTGGTATATCTATCTCATTACAAATCTTACAATAATTAGCTGTAAAAAATTCATATATAGTTCCATAACCACCAGGCAACAATATCATAACATCACAATTTTTATATAACTTCATAGTACTATCCATTATTGAATTTGTTACCACTACTTCATCACAGTCTAAATCATCTAAACTAGATTTATATATTTCTGGACACATTCCAATAACTTGTCTTCCATTCTTTTTAGCAATCTCATATGATATACCCATCAAACTATTATTCTTAGCCCCAAATACCAAATCATTATCTTTTAATAATACTTCTAACAATTCTTTACAATCATCCATATACTTCTTTGGCATATTATCATTTGATGAAGAACCAACAAATATTCTCATATTCTACATCCTCCCTACATAATTATATCAAAAAAAACTAGTTCAAACTAGTCTTTTTTTACAATCTTCTATAAACCACTTTATTCTGTATAATTACTTATTTTTTAACTGTCTTATAAATTCAAGACCATCTTCTTCATCCTTTTGTTTTTTCCAAATATCATAATCAACCAAATAATTTCTTAACCTATTCTCCCATTCACCTGGAATATATTTATAAACTGAATAATCACGCTTATCATTATATATAATATGAAAAACTTCTTTACCATTTTTAATCACAGAATAATGATAATCATCTTCATAAGAACCACAATTATTAATTCTATCAGTTTTCTTTCCATAATTATGTATTTCTAAATCATCTATTTTATTTACCCCCCTATAAAGCAATGGATTGATAACATCATCCACTAATTCTCTCCCATGCAAATTAACTTTAAATCTATTATCTTTTTGTAATTTTAATATAGGAAGTTTATCATACAATTCAATCAAAATTTGTTCCCAAATTCCTTTATTATAAATATTCATTTCTGTATCAAAAACTAAACGATCTTTATAAGATATACTTATACTATTCATATAATCTTTAATATCATCAGTTAAACACCCATTATATTCATTTTCAAATTTATAATTAGGCAAATAATATGAAGCAATACTTAATCCGTAACCATTATACACACACTTTTGAAAACTATCATAATAAGAAGAATTCTGCCAGTCAACCGTTCCTAATCCAAATAATATCTCTTTTACCATCTCAGTATATCTAACAATATTAGGATTCATTTTTCTTTTATTCTCCTCCTTAATTCTATCTGCTTTTCTATTTGAATCTAATTCAAGTGCTCCTTTATATAAATCTCCTTCTATATAATTTATAATTTTTTCTAATAAATTATTAGGAGAAGATATATCATGTACCACTTCATCATCTTTATTAACTCTAATCGTATAATCTATAGTTCTAAATGTAAAATTACCAAAATTACCCGTAAACACTATCTCAAAATAATTACCCATATCCCTTATTAACATAACAGGACAAGAGCATCCAAAATTATGTTTTTTATCAATACTAGAAATAAAATAAACTCTATTATCTACCTTTCCATCACAATAAATATCTAATATATAATCAAGTACATTATATAAATTATTTCTTTTCTTAACTTTATTTTTCCCCATAAAACCACCCTCTAATTAATAATTATTATAACAATTATTGACAAAATATATTATATATTTATTTTTCTAATTGTCAATATAATTTATTATCAACCTAATAACTATTAAACCACTTAAATTCTTCTTCTACCATTACTATTACTGTTACTAACACTATTACTATTATCGTTTGTTCTAACATACTTCTCCATTAATATTCTTGCTTCACTAATTTCTCTAGCGCCAAGATTATGATTAACTGTTAAATTCCCTAAAATTGTTGTTATTTTATGCAAATCATCCTTCCAATGTAATGGATTCATCTTTTGATATCTTTTTAATATTTTTAAACATATATCTTGATTATTAATTGCATCTAATGTTATTTTTTTAAATAATTCACGTTCATCATATATATCATATACAGTTTTTAAAAATTCATATCCAACTTGTTGATATGATTTATTATTTAAAACTACCCAATCACTACAAAGATCAGTATTAGGCAACAATATTTCTTTTGAAGGTTGATATGTTTGCGCTAAATCACAAGCAGTTGCCTCAGCAATTATCTCTTTTAAAAAAGAAATCATATTATTAGAAATAATTGTAGTATAATCATAATCATCATTTCTCTTTACAGTATGAAATTCATTATTGTCATCATTTTTATTATCTACATATTTTCTTGTATATTTACCTAAACTTTGATTATTAACAGGAGCAATAACATGAGTTAATTCATGAAATATTATATGTTTCATATGCAATTTAAAATTACTATTTTCAAAATTAAATTTTAAATAATATTCACTAGCCTCCCCTTCTAAAAAAGGATCATTTAATTCTTTAATAGAACCAGTAGATATAATTATTTTTTTTAAAACATTTAATACATTATTATTAGTAATATAACCCTTTTGTTTAGCATATGATAAATAATCAGTTATATATTCTACCACTTCTTTTCTAACCACAAGAGATTTATATGGAATATCTCTTTTCATTACATACCAAATATAATTATTTAGCTCATTCAAAAAACTATCACTTTCTATTAATGATAAATTAGAATTTCTATCAACCATACTAAACAAATTTCGTTTTTTAGATTCAATCATATCTTTAAGTTCTATTTTTCTAAATCCTTCTATTTGCATATCATCACTCCATATATTATTTTTTTCTTAATCTAGCTTTAGCTAAAGTACTTTCATTATATTCTTCATATGATATTGGTAATCCACATAACAATCTAGTATCAAGACTATACTTACTTTTATCAAATTGTTTTTTTAATAAATAGTATTCATGATATAAACCTGACATTAATAAATAATTATATGTTGGTGCCTCTAAATAGAAACCATTATCTTTATACCCTTTAATATATGAATAATAAAGCATACTTCTAGCCATTAACAAATCATTAGTACATCTTTGATTCTTAAGTAAATTAACCATAAACTTCCATGATTTAATTCCTACAATTCTACCTGCCGGATCTATATCATAATTCATAATATAATTAGTTCTTAACAATAGAGGATCTACCTTATCTAAACCAAAACCATAATACAAATTATGTTTAATAGCATATTCAATTAAAGAATATCTAACTACTTTAGTCTCTATATCATTATTTCTTTCATATATTCTTTGTAAATTTTTAGCATGTTCAAATCCATAACGCAAGACTTGTAGTACTACAAGTTTTTTATTAAGAATTAATTCTTCGTTATTAATTTTATTTTTATTTATTTTAATTATATGATCTTCATTATGATATGAACCTAAAGAATTATTTATATCATCAACTAATATAATATCATTAATATAATTATCTAAATTTTCATATTTCATCATTATATCAAATGCTTTATTTATAAATTCATCATCTAATTCTTTATCTTGATACAATCTAAGTAAAGCATATAATTCTTTATACAATTTAACACCTCCTAACTTATACTAATCAATCTCCATTTCAATATATTCTAATTCATCACCAAACCTATCCATTAACAAAACTGTATCCTTAATTTTAAATCCTATTTTCTTAACTGCCTTAATAGCCCTATTATTCCAACTCCTAACTTCTACAAACAAAACTAAATCTGGATATCTATTTTTAATCTCTATAACACAATCTTTTAAAAAATAATTACCCAATCCCTTACTACAATAATCAGGTTTTAAACTAAAACCTACATATACTTTATTATTATTCATAATTATCATATATACATAAAATATTACTTCCCCATCAATAGAATATACTATATAATTATCCCATCTATCTCTTCTTGTAATACTATAATCTTTCTCTATACATTCTTCATATGATGGATAATTATATACATCATATTCATCTTCATATTTCCAACCAACTATTTGCCTTGAATATTCTTCTATCATACTACTCTTTACAATCTTATCATATTCCATATCTTAACTCCCTATATAATATTTTAAACAATATATTTTCTAAATATATTATATCATAAAAAAGACTAGATTATTCTAGTCTTTTTATTATTTCTTCCAATATTTATTAATACATAAATAGCATTGCCCATTCTTAAAAGATATATTCTTAAATTCTTCAAATTTATCCCTATTATTTATTTAAATCTATATAATACAAACTCTCATCATTATAAAGCTTTTCTATATAAATAGCTCCAAATTTCTCATAATAATTAACTAAACTAGTTTTTAAATATACTTTATCATAACCTAATTTATAAGCTTCATTTATAATAGCATCATTTAATATTTTAGAATATCCCTTATTACGATATTCTTTTTTTACATACATAGTAGCATACCAAGGAGTTAAATCTTTTCTATAACATCCATCATAAACTAATAATGATACAAATCCTATTAATATTCCATCACTAACAAGTCCCAAAATTCTTAATACTCTCTCATCATCAAGTATTTTTATTTTCTTTTTCTTAACATAATCATTTAATTCTTCTTTAGTTCTTCTCTTTCCCCATTCCAAACTACATAAATAAATATATTCTTCTAAAAAACTATCTACTTTCCCAATATCAATTATTTCCATATCTAACCTCTATACAATTATAACATATTATAAAATTATATTTATCTTATCCTTATATATTTTTTTTAATCTATCACTTATCTCCTTCTTTTTTTCATCATCTAATTCATCATTCAATAATCTCAAATATTCATTAACCTTATCTAAATTCTCTTTAGATTTATTAGATAAATATAATCTATAATAACATTCTAAATATAATTCATAAGCTGGTTTAAAATCTTTAATAATACTTAATAACTCAAGAGATTTCTTTATATTCTTCTCTATACCTATAGAACTATTCCCATCTAAATAATAATATTTTACTAAATTATATATATTCCATTTACATAAAGTATCAATAGAAGAATTAGCACCTATATTAAAATATTCAAATGCCTTAATAATATTTTTATCCACATATATACCATTTAAATAAAATAAGCCTAACTTATTACATGCCCAACTTTCCTCTTCTAAAGCACTCTTTTCATAATACTCATATGCTTTCTCATAATTACCTTCTTCTTCATATATTTTACCTAAATTATTATAAGCATAAACATACTTCTTATTAGCTGCTTTCTTAAAACAATTAATAGCCTTATCAATATCCTTCTTCCTATTCTTAGTATAACCATTTAAATAACATAACCCTAATGTATTAATAGCAGATATACTATTTAAAGAAATAGCTTTATTTATATATTCAAAAGCCAATTTAATATCATCATCACTAAGAGAGCCTATCTTCTTATTAATAATCATATGTGCTAACATCCAATAAGAAGTAGGATGATTATATAATGCTGCTTTCTTATGATAATTAAATGCCTTTTCATATCTCGGATACCCAATAATCCTACCATTATATTCCAAATTACCCAATTCATGCAAAGCATATGGATTATTATTCTTAGCTAATTTCTTTAACGATGAAATAGAACTTATCCCTTCTTTAAATTTTATTAATAGGTAATCCTTTAAATCATTTACAGATATATTAGTATTAGTTAATATCTCTTCTATTGTTTCATTAACAATATCTTTAGTATATAAAGGCTGTATCTTATCTAAAATAGTAAAAAACAACACTAAAGATATATATTCATAGTAATTCTCTTTCTTAAGACTATTTAATAATTCATTCTTTAATTTATTAGGTACATATAAATCATTTTTTGCATATGTATTTAATTGAACAGCTAATTTTCTTAATGATGAATTATTATTTAATTCCTTAATAGTAGTATAACTATAAATATATCCATCTATAATTGATAATAAATTATTAATAGTATTTACTAAAACACTTTTATCCTCTTTATAATGCTTACGATAATTTAAATATATTTGCTTATAAGTACTACCAATAGCTCTATAACCCGTACAATAATTTCCAACCGTAGTATCAGAAATATCTTCAACACCAAATATAACACAAAATATCTCCGTTTGAATAGCACTCGTTTTATTAATAGATATCTTTTTTATAACATTAAATAAATTCCCCAATGATAAATGATTATCATTATTATTCAACTTTACATAATTCATACTATCACCTGCCAATATAATAGCACTAACTCTTCTATATATCAACTATTTTTTGTGGAATATGTGTGGAATGCTATTATAATTTGTGGAGTTAATTAAGTAGCAATATAAAATACCAATTAATATACTTATATCATGAAAGGAGATATTATGAAAAAATCAAAGAAAAAAAATAAATTAAATAATTATAAATCTACGTTTATTTTACTTGGATCAATAATTATTGGGGGTATAGTTGGATTAATATGGAAAGATAAAGCTAGTATTTTAAGTCCATTTGGTGACTTATTCTTAAATATGCTATTAATAGTAGTAGTACCTTTAATCTTTCTTACAATTACATCTTCTATTTATAAGATGAGAGAACCTAAAAGAATTGGCAAAATACTAATAACAACTTTTATAGTATTTTTAATAACATCTATTGTAGCAGTACTAATAGGTGTTGCAAGTACTTATACTTTTAAATTAGTTGATACTAAAGATGGTAAAAAAATTAAAGAAAGTTTAGTAATAGATGATAAAGCTCCAGAAAAAGAAGAATTAGACATTCTAAATAGAACAGTTCAAGCAGTCTCAGTTAATGATTTTGCAAAATTATTATCACGAGACAATATGATTGCATTAATTGTTGTATCTATGCTAGTAGGTATTGCTATGAGTATGTCAAAAGAAAAAGCAGAACCATTATATAATTTAATTAATTCCTCGACTGATGTTTTAATGAACTTTATTAAATTAATAATGTATTATGCACCAATTGGCTTAGGTTGTTATTTTGCAGCAATGGTTGGAACTTTTGGAGGTGCTATAGCCGTAGGCTATTTCAAAACATTTATTATATATTTATTAACTTGTATCTTTTTCTACTTTATTATATATTCATTATTTGCCTATATAAGCGCTGGCAAATTAGGAATAAGAAGATTTTGGACTAATATTTTACCATCTACACTTACAGCATTAGCAACTTGTTCATCAGCAGCTTCAATGCCAGTTAATATAGAATGCACTAAAAAAATTGGTATATCTGATGATATAGCTGAAACAACTGTATCTTTAGGAACTAGTTTCCATAAAGACGGATCAGTAATAGGTAGTGTCTTTAAAATAATGTTCTTAGTATATCTATTTAATGATATAACAGATATTACTATCATTAAAATTATGGGAATAGCCCTAATTGCTACCTTACTAGTAACAGCAGTGCCTATTGGTGGTGGAACAATATCTGAGATGCTTATTATTACTATGCTAGGTTATCCAATAGCAGCTTTACCTATCCTAACTATAATAGCAACTATTATTGATTCACCAGCCACTATACTAAACGTTGTTGGAGATAGTGCTTCAGCAATGCTAACAAATAGAATTGTTGATGGCAAAAAATGGTTAAAATAAAAACATAGCAAATGCTATGTTTTTATTATAAAATTATCTCTTATTACAATTTAATTACCTTTCTTAAACATACCATAATAATTATATCTTGCTTGAGAACATTCTGGTTCAATTACTACTGAATCTGTTTCTTCTTTTTCAAACAAATACAATTCTAACATAGTATCATATTTAATATTCTCTTCTACCCTTTCAGTTCTATTACCACTTTGACTATATATTAATTTATCTCTAGATATTTTTACATAATCTTCATTAATTTCTTCTATTTTAATATCATTAGCATACTTACCACAATCTTTATATTCTTCTTTATTATTTAACTTAATAATACTTCCCTTTTTAATAGAATAATTATTATCTATAATTGTAGTATCATTCTGATTATCATGTTTAACAATATTAAATATAACACTACTAGATTTATCACCACTCAAACTATATTTATCTTTTTTTCCTACAAAAGTTAATAAACCTATCATTACAAAACATATAACTAATACTAATATTATAATTATTATTTTATTATTTTTCATTTACTTACTCCTTTAATATTCTTATTTATATTTTTTACATAATCTTCATCTAATAATTTCTTACATTCTTCTTCTAATATATTTTCATATAATTCTAATTTAGGTTCTCCATAACTAATTATATATGATGAAGGTACTTTTATTTGTCTCCAAGATAATTTACTATTTGGGTGATTCTTTGAATAATCAATCGCATCACTTTGTGATGCCCCATATATTATTCCTTTCATTTTCGCCCATATTGCAACTGATGTACACATTGGACATGGTTCTAATGTAGTAACTAAGTAACAATCTTTTAAATATCTTGCTTTTCTAATATTACAAGCTTGTCTTATTGCTACCATTTCTGGATGAGCAGATACATCATATCCAGCATTTAAATTACTACATAACTTAGTTATCACTTCTCCATTTTCATCAACTACCATAGCCCCTAATGGATATTGTCCTTCTTTATATTCGCTTAAAGCAGTATTTATACATTTTCCCATTAATCTTTCTGCTAATTTTTTATTCATTTTACACTTCCTCTTTTAATATTATACCACATAAAAAAGAAGAGATAAATCTTCTTTTTCATATTAGAAAATTATATATTTATAATCTTTTTGTCTTACTTTTTGAATTTCTATACTCCTCAATTTCAATATTAAATATTTTTTTTGATAAATCATCGTACTCATTATCTAAATCTTGTAAAAGTTTATATAAATTATTTCCTAAAAAATTAGGAGTACTTAAAATTCTATCTTTCATTTGTCTATTTTCTATGCGTAAAGCATTAAGTACATTAGCATTATTAAAAACCTCTTGATTTGTTTTTTCTGCTATTTCTACAAGTTCAAAAAATTGATTAAGATTATCATTTAAATTTTCCAAATAAATATCTTTAATATAAGTTCCATCAATAGATAAAACTAGTTTGCAAGCTTCTATATAAAAATTCTTTGTATTATCTAAATATTTGATTCTTTCTGGGTTTATTCTTAATGCTTCAAAAACTAATTCTTTATTTATACTATTAATATCCATATATTCTATTAAATCTTTATTTTTATTATAAGCTAATTCACATAATTCATTATAGATAGTTATTCTACTATCTATATAGTATATTGCTAATGGATTTTGTTCAACTGTTTTTTTAAGTAATGGAAATAATTCTTTATCATTTTTATCTATTTCTTTTAAAATATCAAGGCACTGAGAAATAGCTAATTCCCAAAAAAATATATAATCTTTTGTTCTATTATCTATACATAATACTATATAAGGATTCTTTTTAATTGCTCTAATTCCTAATTCTTTATAATTACTCACACTTTCATCTATTGAAGAAAATGATATAGCATTTTCTTCAATAGCCTCTTCACATAATAATTGATACTCTTTATATGATGGTGAAATATATTTTATTACACTTGGTTTTTGTTTAATAGCTGTCATGGCCAATTCTATATAATCATCTCTATCTTGCGAATAATTTTTAATAGTATCTGGATACATAACAATATCTACTTTAGCATTAAATGTATCTTTGCTTTTCCTATTCATTTAATATAACACCCCCTGTTACATAATTATTGCTATTATATATAATTTATTATTTTTGGTCAAGTATGATAACTTAATCTTTTACATATCCATATGATAATAATATAATATATCATTATCTATATCATATATGCCTACTAAATAACTAAATGTCTCTATATTATTATCCATATCTTCAATGTATTTTATATTATTACTTCTATAATTATGTTTATATAGCCAATAATAATTATTAATATTTGATATTTCACTATAATCTTTAGACATATTATCTATTATTTTAGATATTTTAGATGTATATTCATTATCAGCCTTTTTCCAATTAGAAGAATTCTCTATTTTATTTAATAAATTATTATCTTTAATTTTAATAATAGAATAACCTTCATTAAAGAAATTATCATGTTTATCTTTATATTCTACTTTAGCATCTTTTGATATATCTATCTCTAGATATTCTGATATAACATCTATATTAATAGTATTTGTATTATTATTATTATTTTTAAAGATTATTACACCTATTATTAATACTAGAATTAATACTATTATTGCTATAATCCATTTTTTCATATATAATCACTACTCCATCTTTATTTAAAACAATTACTATTATCTATGTTTATTTGAATTCTTATAATCTGCTACTTTTGTTTTATTAAATTTATTAATCATATTATTTGATATTTCTATATCATTATGCTTTTTATTTATATAATAACGCAATTCCTTTTCAATATTATTATCTTTAATACTACCTTCTTGTTCCTTTGCATTTAATAGCTTTTCAAGTTCTTTACATAATAAATCTTTTCCTTTAATATTAATATCATTATTTTTGGTAATATCTATAATACTTACATTATATTTATTATTATTTTTATAAACAAGTATATTTTCAAAAAAAGAATTATCCCTTTTATACTTAATACCAAACACTCCAAATGCTAAAACATCAACACTTTTTTTAGTTGGGTTATTTTTTTCTTTTAATTTCTTATATAACTCATTATATTTCTTCTTTTCATCTGAATCAACATATACCAATTTATTATCACTTTTTTTCTCAACATACATGTATGTATCCCAATAAATATTACTAATTACCTTTTCCAATTCTTCATCTTTTTCAGTCATTAAATCAATTTTTCTATTCAACACATCAATAAATATATTATCTAAAAGCTTTTCATATTTATGTATGATTCCACATTCTGGATGTGCATATATATATATCCTATGGTACTTAATAAATTCTTAAAAAAATTATTACTATAATTATACACTTTAATACTAGAACCAAATTTTTTTTCATAATTATTTAAAATATCTTTATACTTAATACAAAATTCATCAATCATATCATCTTTACCTAAATATAATGAATTAAAAATTGATTTTTTTGAAACTAATACTCTAAGAATATAAAAATATTTACTTTGACCATATCCATTAAAACAATTTCTTCTATAAGAAGTTCTTACTCTATTATCATCTTTTCTACTATTTTGTTTTAATATAGCACCATCATTTTTACTTCCTAAATTATATTCTAAAACTCCTGAAAATAATGATGCATACATCTCATTTAATCCTTCACCCAATAAAGAATTATTATTAAATGGCGACAAATATCCCTTTGTATCATAAAAATCAGTATTCAAATCATATTTATATCCTAAATTAGTTTTTAATACTTTTGCAATATATTCCATACCTGTATTGGGAATTAATCCTTCACCATTTTTTTTTATTAAAGCCTTTTTTATAATTGAACCATCCCGTTCTATGTTGAAGTGCATGACCACTTTCATGCATAATAGATTTAACTTTTTGCATATTTATAAAATCATCTGAAAAACCTTTATCTTTATAACTATCATACCTTTTTTTAGATAATCTAACATTTCTTTCATTATCTTCATATGAATTTTCATCATCACTTATTTTTTGTATTCCTTTAAATACCCTATTTAACAAAAAATCTAATAAAGAATAATAATCATTATATGGCTTTAAAATATTAAAGCCATCATTTTCATCATATACTGATACTTTATGTACATCATCACTAAATTCTTCATAATTTTTTTCAACATTTTTAAATATAGTTTCAATAACCAATCTCATATAATCATCATTATCTTTATTAAATATTTGCATATATACATTTTTAAAATCATTTATCTTATTTCTCTGCTCTCTTGTTAATTTCATACTTATCACCATATTTTTTTATAATTATTTATAATTTTTTATTATTTAATTAAATTCTCTATAATAATTATATTATCTATTTATTTAATAAGATTTGTATATATAAAATCAAGTATTAATATTCCTATTATAATATAAGATGTTATTTTTACTTTATCACCTAATTTATGACATATTTTTTCAAATAGTGGTTGTAGTAGATATAGGAATATTACTCCTCCTATACCAAATCTAATGCTAGTATTTAAGGCTATTCTTCCTTGGAAATGGATCTTATATTTATAATAATCCCATGGAATAGATCCGGTAGTCCATTCACATATATAAGATGTTATTAATTCTAATAAAGTAGCTGCAAACATACATCCTAAAAATACAACAGGTATTAATATTAATTTCTTTTTTAATGGTTTATCTTTTATTATTGGATAGATACAGAATATAAATATTAATGCTCCAAAGCCATATACTGGTAGCCATGGTCCAAATAGAGTTCCTCTATTTACAAATTTATGGCTCCATATAAATAATTCTAATAGTACCTCATATATCCAACCTATTATAGCATATAACATAAAATAAATAATATAATTATTCCATATTTCAAATTTCTTTTCTTTCTTTTTCATTTTATCACCTACTTTATTATTATTCTAACATATTTATATAAATAATAAAAGACTAGATTTTCTAGTCTTTTATATTAATTATCATGAAATTATTTTTATATAATAATGATAATATAATTCCTGATATACTTATTATTAGTAATTGTAAATATAATAATATATTATCATTATAATCCCATTTTTTTATTATTTAATTCACCTGATACAAATGGGTCTCTTGCTTTTACTAAAGTTTTAAATTTTCTACCATTATCTTTTACTCTTAGAGGAATCCTTTTTCCCTTATTTAAATATTCTAGTTTATCTTCATAATTCAAATAAAACTTATTTGATTTGTTTTTATTATTAAATATTTTTATTAATTGCATAATCACTTCTCCTGATAATTATTATTTTGTTTTATTAGTTGTTTTGATTTTAACTTGTCCCACTCTTTTTTATTAATCTTATTTCCATTATCTAGTTTTATAAAAACATCACCATCATAATAATTATTTGAATTTTTGTTATTATTTGGAACACCAATTATTTCAGGATAATCTTCAATTCTTTTATAATAATTATGAAATTCAACATAATCAAATTCTTTTTCATCATCTGTAAATATTAATACTATTTCTTCTTTATTTAATTTACCATTATATTTCATTTTTCTTACATATAAATCACTTGATATCCAACCTGTATCTATAATATATTTAACAGCATCTACTATTTCATCTAAAGATGCATCTATATATAATACTATTGGTAGTGGATATTCATCTAAATATCTATTAAATTTTTTAATAATTATTTGTGTATTATTGTATACTTCATTATAATCTTTATTGTTTATATTTGACATAATTTAATCCTCTTTTCTTATTGTAATACTAAATTTTTAATTATTTTTATTCTACTTTAATGAATATAATAAATTATTATGTATTATTAATACATTTTTTTAATAATGATAATGAATATATCTTTTTTTCCTTTCTTTTGGTTTTTCAGGTTGCGTTCTATTATATATTATATTTTTTATTTCTTCGTAATTAACATCAGAAAGACTTTCTCCATGACATTCTACAAATAAATCTCTTTCAATATCGTTAATCATTTTTAATTCTTCATTAGTAAAATTCTTTAGTATCTCTTTTGTAGATGTATACCATCCTAATGAGAAATTAGGATCTTTCAATAAATCTTTTATTCTTTCTATCTCTTCTTCATTTAATGATTCATAAATATTATCTATAATATTCTTTTTTTGTTCATATGTTATATCTAATAAAAATCTTGAACCAAAATAACTTATTGTTTTTTTCGTTATTACTCTATGCATTATTTTTCGTTGTTCAAAATATCCCTTTTTTATATCAGCTACATTAGGATTTTCTTTTACTATAGTTGCAAATTCTTTAATACATTCATCTTCATCCATTTTTATATCATCATAAAATAATAAACTATAATAAAAATTTCTAAGTAGTTCTGTTTTATTTTCTATTAATTTAGCATACTCTTCTTCTTCAAACCATTTAGATAATCTTTTGTCAAAAATAAATAAGTCTAAATTATTTTTTCTATTTCCAAAATCATATTCATCATCATATAATTTATTTAATAGTTTTAAATCATCAGTGTATAATGCTGTATAAAATAATATTAAAGTACATTTAACTCTTTCTACATCTTCTTCAGTTTTTAATGGTATTAATACAAGTGGCATTATACTTTTACTATTAGATTCATCATTATTCACTTTACATAAGTCTTTAATAACCTCTATCATTTTTTTATCTGTTTTTTTCTCTTTTTTTAATTTTATACCATTTTTCCTGACATATAGTTTAATTTCTTTTAATAAATCTTTGGCATATATTTCTAAATAACTTTCACTTAATTCATTATTCATATCCAAAACCTCCCTATAAGTATATATATACTATATTTGTACTATATCCTATATTTATTTAGCTTTTCTTTTCAGCATTTCTCAATGACTTAGCAAACATTTCTCTTGTATTTTCTATTACAGGTGATAATTCTTCAACTATTTTTGTATTATCTGTTTTGTAATGTAATCTTTGTTCCATTAAGCGTAATATAAAAGATTCTTTCATAGATAATTCATTATATTTTTTTTCTTTTTCTTTACAATAATTTAATATTTCAGAATAAGACAAATTATTTTTCATTTTAGTTGCTATTTCTATAGCATCTATATATTCTTCTTTAGTTAATTTTTTTTGAATAATTCTTTCTATATCTGTTTCATATAAATAGTCATGATATTTCAAAGCCATATTATAATCAATATCTTCATAACCATATTTTCTTGATATTTCTGCCATTTCTAATTCTTTTTTATATGATTTTAATTCTTCTATCTCATCACTAGTTAATTCACTACTTTTTTTATTTGATAAAAAATTAATTCTTTCTTGTAAAAAATTTGGCATATAATTAAGCCATTTTATCCATTCATCTTGATTTAAACGACCTAATGGACCACTTGGATATAATGCATAACCTGCTTTTCCTAACTCTGTTGTTCTAGATAAAATAGTGCCCATCTTTAATTATTTCTCCTCTCTTTGGTTGTTTTTATGTTTTCTTCTTCTTTTTATTTTTAGTTGTTTTAATTCCTCAGAATAACCTTTATTGTTATGTCCTAGATTATTATATATTAATTTTTCTAGTGTTTTAATAAAGTAGTTTTTTAAATTAACATCGTTAATATAATCTACTAATTCTTCTTCCTTATATACATATTCATATAGTTTATTATATATTTTATTAAGTAATTTTATAAATACTTCTAGTCTATCATTTACATTTGGAATTATTATTCCATTATCAATCATTTCTATTTCATCTTTAGTAAAGCCTAATCTAAGTAAATCTATTGCTAATATACCGTTTTTAGTTATAAATTCTATATTATTATTATTTATAACCATTTTTGCATCATCTTCTAATGGACTACCTAAATAATCTATTAGTTTTTTTAGAGATATATTATATTCACCATTTATTAAGTTAAATGGATTATTACTATTAGATATATCTTCTTCCATTATCCAATCTGTTTCTCTATTTATATATATAATATCACTTATATAATTATATAATTTTTCAAAATTAATTATTTCTGATATCTCTTTAGTAATGTTATAGGCTATAATTTTATTCATTTCTTTTCTTATACCATCATTATTTAAGCAATCAAGTTTTAATGCTTCTTTTATAGTATCATATTCTTTTTTATCTATTATGCCAGTATAACTTATATAATCATTAAAATCTATTTTAATTATATCTCCATTAGTAATACTATTTTGTTTAACATAAATATTATTTTTATATTTTTCTAAATTTAATCTTTTAATATCTTCTTTAGAGTTTACTATTATTTTAGTATCTGTTAAGTTACATCCTTCTGGTAATTTATCTATATTATTTAATGCTATTATAGCTCCTTTACTACCTGTAAAATCTGCTCCTTTAATATTTATCTTAGTAGGATCTATTATACAATTATTATCTTTTGACTTATTAATAAATTCTATACCTCTTAATACAGTATTTTCTAAAGTGTTACCTTCAATTTGATTAATATCAATTTTTATATTTTTTATTCCACTATAATCATAATTTTTAACATTTAGATAATTAATAAATATATTTTCAAATGAAACATTTGATAAATATGGTTTTATCCAATCTTGTACTTTTACTTTATTATTGGGTAATTTTTCAAATATACATTCTTCAATTAAAGAATTATAACTTAATAATACTTCTTTTAATCTATTTTTTATTAATTCTCCAAAGTGTTCATTTACCCTTTTTAAAACTATGTTATTTTCTAAAGAAAATGTATTATTTACTTCATTGTAAAAGCAATATTCTATTATAGATGTATGCATTTTTTGTATATCATCATCTTTATATGTTTTATTGTTATTATCTCCATTCTTATATGACTCTAGAACATCTTCTATTATACTTTTGTATATTATATCTAATAAATCTTTCATATCTATGATTTCTTCTTTATGACTACCTAGATATTTTTTTAATCTTTTTTTTACTATTTTACATGTTCTTTCTTTATTATATATATCATTCAAATCATATTTTTTCATTATATCCCCCTAAATAGAATTATTTTTCTAATACTAATTTTTTACTTTTAATATGTTCTTTTTTATATTTTTCATCTTTTGTTAAGGTAGTTATATCTATTTGTCTATTACATAACTTATCTAGTTTATAAAATATTTTAGGAGCACTTTCTGATATTTTAGTCCATCCTCCATTAAAGATTATATAAGATCCATTATCTTGCTTTAGTATTCCTCTTGCATATTTAGGAAATAATTTTTTTCTTGGTGTTATTAATCCTATATTATTAGGTAGTATTTCATCTAATATTATTGGTACACATCCATTATGATAATGACCTGCTAGTATTAAATCATATTCTTTTAATAAGTTTTTAACTTTATTATTAACTATTGTTTCTGGAGAATGTGTAAGTAATACTTTAGGTATATTATCAGGTAAATCTTTATATAAATAATCTTTAGATTTAAAATCTTTGTAATAGGCCTCTATATCTTCTATATGATTTAAATCAAAATTAAAATATGCTTCTTGTTTTTGTCTGTATCCTATAAATACTATATTATTATCTTTATATACTTTATCATTTAATATATTTATATTAGGTATATTATCAAATTCATTCCATATATTAGTATTATTAATAACATCTGGATAATCTTCTATATCTTCATCAATAAAATCATGATTACCTAATATAACTATACATGGAGATATAGTTGCTATATTATGCATAAGTATTTCTAATTCATATACTTTTCTATCATTTAATAATACTTTGGGATAATCTATTAAATCACCAAGAACACATATATAATCTGGTTTAAGCTTATATAATTCTTCAGTTATATTATATATATCATTAAAGCTTGTTAAATTAGATAGATGTATATCTCCTATACTAGCTATTCTAATATCTTTTTTAACATTTTTATTATATATTGTACTTTCTCTTAGTTTTAATATATCTGATGGTTTATTCATTATGTTCACTCCTATAAGACTTTCTTTTTACTATTATTATTAATATTTCTATATATTGTAGCTTCTTTTGGAAATTCTTTCTTAATTTGATTTATGTTTTGTATTTGATTATGAATAGACTCCATTAATTGTTTTATTACTTCTACTATTTTCTTAGCATCTTTTTTAGAAATATTATATTTTATTATTTCTTCTTCATTAAAATTAACTGATCTTAAGTGCCATACATAAAATATTTCTCCTAAGGATAATCCTTGTTCTTTTAATTTAACTACTCCAGGATTAGTTCTTAAACATTCTACTATCATAGGATTATCCATATCCACTTTATTTTCATTATCATACTTTAAAAATGAAATACTAGAACTTACTTTATCTAACATATGAAGAACTTTAGCTTCAATATCAAATTTATTTTCAAAATCATTAAATAATTTGTTAATATTAAGTATATTTCCATATTCACTAATTAAATAATCCATTGCTATTTTATTAACTCTTTCTTTTTCTTCTTTTGTTACTCCTTCAAAGGTAGTTATATCTCCTGTTATAACTTCTTCTAAATCATGTACAATAGCATAATCTATCATTTTATTAGTATCTATATAGTCTGGTAAATATGGTTTTATTAATTTTACCATTAATATTAAATCAAATATATGATCTTTTACATCTTCGGTTCTAAATCTATCTACTTTCCATTGTATAGGTCCACTTCTAACTAGATCACCAAGCATATCAAATAATATATATAACTTTGCTTCTTTTTCCATATATATCTCCTTAATTAATTATCTTGTATATAATAATATACTATTTCTATCATCATTTTTTGAAATACCCATTATTTTTTGTTTCTTAGCTTTAATATTTTTAAAATATTCTATAGGAAACCCTTTAACAGTCATACTAGTATTCCAAAAATAACATAATAATATTTTACCTTTATCATTTAATAGTCTAATACTATTATTAATTAATTTTTCATTTTCTTGATTATTTAAATGCTGTGGTATATTTGATAGCCATATATTATCAAAAGACCTACTAATATTTAAATTAGACATATCTTCATTAATAAAATTAATTGAGGCATTAATAACTGTTTCTTTGACATGATTATAATTATAATCATTCTTCAAATATCTATTACAGTATATTATACTTTCCATATCATTAACATCTTCTCTAAATAATCTTTTTATATCATTAGTACTATATTTTTTAAATAAATATTCCCATACATAATATGATTCATAATCAAGATGTTTTAAAGTACTTTTAATCTTATTAAAAGTTGATTTTAATAAAAAATATCTATTCTCTTCTATATCTGTTTTCTTAATACAAATAAAATCTAGAAACTCTTTTCTATTTAAAACTAGTAATGAAGCTAGTTTTAAATAGTAATAATACTTAGTTAATGGACATATATCACATACTGTTATATCATTACATTTAGCTAATGTAGCATTAATAGCTTGATCTGATGAAGAACCAGTCGTTAGTAATGATTTATTATTTAAATCAAAATATTGCATATAGCTATTAATATTTTCTGTAGAAGATGAATATAATTGAAAAAAATCAGGATTTATATGATATTCATTTAAATATTTTTCAATTATATATAATATATCCATAAAGACACCTCAATTTAGTCATATATTATATACTAAAAGATAAATAATTTCAATTAATAAAACTCAAATCTATTCTTTCCTTTATAAATAATTTGTTGATTACCCTTTCTTTTTTTTAGTTCTTTAATATATCTAGGTTTAATATTTTTTTCAAATATATTATAAATAGTATTTGTTTGTTCTAGAGGAACGGGTTCTTTTAATGGCATACCTAGTATACATTTAGCTTCGCCTCCTAATCGATCTATGTCATTTATTAATAAATTGTATTCGAGTATTCTATCATTTATATCATATACTGGTACTAATAATTCAATATTAAATTCCTTTAATAATTCTTTATATGCTTTAATCATTATTGGTTGTTCAATTGAGAATAATTGATCAATTCTTGCTCCTTCTGCTATATAATGTATATCATTATTTAAACAATATATAATTGCTTCAGCATACATAGCACTTCTACAATTTAAACATCTTAATTGTGATATAGTTGTATCACCATAATTATTTATTATTTCACTAAAAGGCATATTTGCTATTTCTAATTCGTTATTTTTAAATTCTGGTACAGTAGTAATTTTACCAATATATTCTACTTTATCTTTTCCATAATCATTTTCAAACCCTAATGCTTCTTCTACTTCTAAACCTATCGATATAGAACATCCATTATCAAAATTAACTAATAATACTTTATAATTATTTTTAATTAGTCTTATCATTGAAAGTATGGAATCTGATCCACCAGAAAACATTAAAAGCACTTTTTTTCTTTCCATAATCCACTTCCTTAAATGATTATTTTAACATAAAAAGATTAGTTTTACTAATCTTTCTTTTATCTATTATTCAATTTTCTTACTCTTTTATAAGTTCTTTCTTTAATTTTTGATTTAATTCTATTCTTTCTTTCTAATTCAGTTTTCTCTTCTTCTTGCTTCTTAAGATAGTTTACATGTTTCATTTTATCATGATTTTCTTTTCCATGATTTAGTAATTCTATTAATTCATTTCTATATTTTTCTGTATCAGGATGTTCATCACAATAACTATAAAAATCATCTTCAGTAACTTTAACATAGTATGTATCAAGAATATATGGATCAAGATAAATAAATGTATTATATTCTTTTTTCCATCCATATGTTTTATATCTAAAATCTTCATATATAGTATCTATAGGTACATTTGTAAGTATCTCCTTTAATCTAAATGGATGTAATTTACTCTTCTTAACAATTACTGTACCTACTTTCTTTATATATTTTTTTCCTGCTTCTCTTCCCATAGCTATTCCTATTTTTCCTTTTGTCAAATAACCTATTTCTTTATCAACTTGATATAAATCACAAATATATAAATCATCTAATATATTTTTTCCCATATTTTCACCTCTGTTTTCATAGTATAATTATTAATAATTGTTAAGTCAACATAATTAACTATCATATAAACAAAAAGAAATATTTTATTAATATTTCTTTTATTTATTGTTTATTTTTCTTACTCTTTTATAAGTTTTTCCCATAATTTTTGAATAAATTCTATTGTTTTCTTCTGATTCAGCTCTATCTTCTTCTTGTTTCTTAAGATAGTTTTGATGCTTCATCTTATCATGATTTGATTTTCCTTGTTTTAATAACTCTAGTAGTTCATTTCTATATTCTTTTACATCAGAATGTTTATCAAAATAGTAATCAAAATCATCTTCAGTAACTTTATAATACTTTTTATTATATTTAGATTCATCGTAAATATCTAAATAAATAAAAGTATTATATTCTCTTGAATTTCCACAAAATTTATATTGCTCATTGAATTCATCATATATAGTATACAAAGTATCTATAGGTACATTTGTAAGTATTTCTTTTAATCTATATTTAGATAAATTACTTTTTTTAACAATTACTGTACCTATTTTATTTACATGTTCATTACATATTATTCCTTTTTTTAATTCATTTTTTGATAAATATCCAACTTCTTTATCAACTTGATATAAATTACAAATATATAAATCATCTAATATATTTTTTTTCATAAACCTCACCGCTATTTCTTTTTTTTAAAACTTTTTACTTCTTCTTTTATATAGCTTATTATTAACTTCTGAATTTATATAATCTTGTTCTTTTTTTTCTTGCTTTTTCTTATTAATATGATTTTCTTTTCCTTGATTTAATAACTCTATTAATTGATTTTTATATTTTTCTATATCAGGATGTTCATCACAATAATTATTAATTTCATCTAATGAAATTAAATCTCTACGATCACGAACTATAATAAATGTATCATATTCTTCTTTATTACCATCATATGATAAATTCTCCCTATTAGGTATACCATTTTTATATACTCTATAAAGAGTATCAAAAGGTATATCAGTAAGTACTTCTGTTAAACCATATTTAGATTTAAACTTTTTCTTAGCTGCAATAATTGTATCTATTTTTTTAACGCCTACCCAACCACAATATAATTCTAAAAATAAATTATTTTTTTTCAAATATCCTGCACTTTCATCAATTTGATATAAATCGCATATATATAAATCTTCTCTTAGATCTTTTCCCATAAATCTCACCTCTGTTTTCATAGTATAATTATTAATAATTGTTAAGTCAACATAATTAACTAGCATATATACAAAAAAAGAAATAATTTATATTTCTTTTATGTTTTAATAATTATCATTTACTTTTTTAATCTTTTAATATGTAATGATTTTTTTGAACATGGAGCATCATAACAAAACATTCCAAGTATCTTATCATTATCTCTTCCTATTACATTACTATTTACTCCATGATTTAGAAAAGTTCTCTCTTCTGATGGATAATCTATTGTTCTAATAGGATTATATTTAACTTTTTCATATTTCCTTTTAAATTTTATATCATTATTATTTTTTTTCATAATACACCTCTTTAATTATTATAGTTATATATATTAATCTTCCACTTAGGTGGATAGATATATTCTATTTTATCTTTTTTAGGAATATAATGTTTTTTTATTCTAGATCTATTAGATTTTAAATTAGGTAGAGCTTCTCTACAATATTTATCTAATTCACAAAATATATTTTGGCAATCTATTAGTTGTAATTTCCTATTACCTATTCTTTTGAATTTTAGATTTAATCTATTAAATTCTTCTTCTTGATGTTCATACATATATTTAATTATATCTTCATTACTCATTTTCCCTTTATCTATAAAGCATTTTTTTATTCCTCGAAGTGATCCTGGACCTGCTATTGTAAATTCATTTTCGCCCCAATTTACTACTTCACTATAATTAATATCTGTTACTAATTGATAGGCCATAAAATTACCTATTAAGGGATAAGATTTAATAATATTAAAAGCTTCTTCCATAGTTTTACATTTAATAATACTATCTTGTATTCTATCTTCATTAAACATTTTATTAAGTAATGCTAGATGATTATCATGTTTTCTATCATATCCAAATGCTTTATTAGCACAGCTAATATAAGCATCATTATATATTCTAATATTATTTGATATGGCTTCTTCTAATACTTTAGAATAAGCATTTATATTAAATGATTTTAAAGTAATATCTTTAAATTTATTTAATAATAATTCCCAGGTAGATTCTTTATTAAATAATTTAAATAATATTATTCTAAATAACATATCTTCATCATTATATTTTTTACCATTATAGATAACATTTTTTAAGAGATATTGACTAACTCTATCATTAACTCTATAGCTATTACAAAATTTATATTCTTGTAATATTTTATCATTAGTCCATGGAGCTTGTTTCCCATTTAATTTATTCCAAAATATATTTTGTCTTTCAGCTGCAAAATACCAATATAAATCATATACTTCTTGTCTTTTCTTCATAAAATCACCTCATACATTTTGGATCTTTTGAATTAATACATCTTTTAAGAGTTAATACTTTATCTAAATTATCTGTATAATTAGCAATTATCTTTTGACCTATACAGCCACTTCTACATATAGAATATTGTTCACAGTTAGAGCAAGTATTATCTATATTAAAATTTCTAATATTACTAAAATATTCTGAATTATATATTTCTTTTAATGAATTATCTTTTATATTGCCACTTATACCTAATTTAGTAAAATATTTAATTGAATCGCATGGATATGCTATACCATCAAAGCCTATAATCATTATTTCATCTGCTATTATACAGGGAGTGTTCTTTATACCTAGTATATTCCAGGGAGTACCTAATCTAATTCTATCTTTATTATTTGAATTTAGATATAATTTTTTAATTGCTACTAATTCTTCTTTAGATAGATCCATATTAGTAGTTCCTTTACCGTGAGGAACAAATCTAAGAAGACTTATTTTATCGAAATAACTTTTAGCATTAAAAGTATCTAATGTACTTGTTACTACTTTTTCTAATTTATCAAATGAATCTTTTGATACTGTATAATGAAAGCCTAATCTAGCATTATTATCAATAAATACTTTATCAAAGAATCCTTCTTTATTATAAATTGATATATCTTCTTCATTAGATAATGAATCTGCTAATGAATATACTATTTTATTTAATCCTAAATTAATTAATTGTCTATATTTATTTAAATTATCTTCTGTTCTATAAGCAAATGTATATATAGTTGATTTCATATCTAATTTTGTAGTTAAATCTATTAGTTCAGGAAGTTTATCATACATTAATGGCTCTCCACCAGTAAATACTATTGTTTCAACACCCATTACCTTTGCTTCTTTAATTATTCTAAATACATCATTAAAATCTAATTCTTTTAAATTATCAATACTACTAGTAGCATTACTTGAGCAATGTTTACAATTTCTTGAACATTTATTAGTTAATTCAATTTTTACTTCTTTAAGCATATAATCATCACCTTATAACATGTATTTGTATTATAACATAAAAAAGACTAAGTTATACTAGTCTTTTAAGTATTTTTTACATAAGAACTATTATAGATATTCCTCAATTACATCATAGAAGAATGATAATGATTCCTCACTTAATTCTTGTTTAAAAAATGGCTTATCTGGTATAAACTTAGTATAATATTCTTTAGAATAACTATTATATAATTCTTTTAATAAACTAGTTGGTATTTTCTTCTTATAGGAAGCAGGCAATTGACTGATAATAAATAAAACTTCACTAGAAATAAAACTATTCATTTTCATTTTTTAACAACTCCTTTTTTATTTGTTAAATATGTTTTTATTATTTTTATAAATTTTGGTTCTTTTTTTTCTTTTTCATTATCAGTTATTTCTTTAGTCGTTTGAAGTTTATCTTTATTTTCTATTTCATTAATATATTTTTTTGCTTCATTAATTAATTGTTCTTGTAATTCTGCAGATATTGAAGTTTTACACTCATGAAAAGAACTAATTTCAGTACTATGAGAAAAATTATTATCATCATCATTACTTTTTAAGAAATGTGGACATTCTAAGTCACTTAATATAAAATCTGAATCATTTGTTAAATCACAATTATACCAAGTTCCATTAATCTTCACTTGATTCCATTGATGATCACTTTTAATAGTTACTGTAATTGTCTCAATACCTAATTTATTTAATATATATGTTAATACTGAGGCATAACCTGAACAAAGTGCACGACCTTTTATCAAACATTCTATTGTACTAGCTGGATCTATTACATGTTCGTTTGCTTTATCTCTATCATATCCAGCTAAATGCATATCAATAAGTTTTGCAGCATTATTATCGTATTCCAATAGATTAGCTACCTTCACATAAATATAAGTAAATATTTTTAATTCATCATCTTCACAATAAGACGGCACGCTATTAATAATTTCATCAACTATTTTTTCAGCTTGCTTCATTATATCACCCTCAATTTAATTATAGCAAAAAAGACTGGTTTTACCTAGTCTTTAAATTAATTAATATTAATTATTATCTTGACTTCCCTGTTTTTACTTTTTCTGGATTTCTATATTTCTCAATTGCATTTTGAATTTGAGTTTCAAGCATTTTTTTCTTTTCCTGATCTTGTTCTTCTTCATATTCATCAATTAACTTTAATATACAATATAATTCGAATGTTTGAGGATCCATATCTTCAGTGCTGTATTCTTCCTTAAATTCATACCTTGTTGACACACCTCCACTAGATGGTTTTTCACTTTTTAAATCTTTATTGTTTATTATATTATATGTATATTCTTCAATAATTGAATCAATTTGTTTATAATCACCTTGTTTTAATAACATATTAATATGTTGAAGTTGTTCTGTTGTTGCCTTTTCAACAAACATTATTAAAAATTGATCTTTTAAATTAATTTTATTTATAGCTCCCATTTTATACCTCCATATTTATTATATCAAAAAAACTATTATAAGCAACATAATACTTTTAATCATAAGACATTTTTTTGTCATCAGGTCTCGTTAATTCTTTTAATTCTTTTTTTAATTTTTTAATTTTTTCTTGTCTTTCAATTTCAAGTCTTTCTTCTATTAACTCATCTGGTTCTTCTAAACTTTTCTCAACATATCCACATCTTTGACAGTATCTTCTCCATTTAATGACATTTTGTGTTTCATATATTTCTTTTCTATAACTTTTCCTGTATCCATTTCGATCATAATGATAGTCTTTTTCACTTCCAATATAAACTGGCGCTTCGTATTCCATTTTTTCCCATTTGTCAAAAATATGTCCTTCTTGTCTACAAATTTTCTCATTATTTTCTTTCTCTTGATCTTTTATAGCTGATTCGATAATTTCAATGATAGAACTTAATGCTTTTTCTTTATTAACCTGTGATAGTTCTTTAAATCTTTTTATTATTGATGGTTTTCCCTCAATTACTTGTTTTTGTTTTACAGACTTTATAATTCTTTCAAAAAAATTATTAACCTTAGCCATATCTTCTTCTTTTTCCATAAAATGATATTGTCTATCTTTTGAGCTTTCTGCTATTATTTTAGCAACCTCACCTTGCTGTTCAAAACTTAAACTATTATAATATTTTTTTATTTCATTTAATTTTTTCATAAAACCCTCCTAAGTTCTTATATTATATCAAAAGAAACTGGTTTTGACTAGTATTCAGATATTAAATTATTTATTTTTCATATAATCACTTTTTTCATAATTAATTCAAAATCATTATTTCTTAATTATGGAACATTTATTATTTTTAATACTTAACAAAAAATAAATTTTTTCTAAATTGGGTAAATCCACTTTAAAAACACTAGTTTAAAAATGCTATGTAATTATTTTAAAATTCCACTTCTAACAATTGATTTCTTTAAATTTTCATCACTTAATATAGAATTAACTACCATAGTTGAAGACAATGAAAAATAATTAGTGTTAGAGTATACATTATATTCCATAACAGAAGGTCCTTGTGACAAAACATATACATAATATTCATATAAAAAACCATTATTTATCTTATTTTGAAATTGAACCAAAGTAACAATTGAACCATCACTTCTTTTTTTAGACTTTATATTATCTAAATTAAACGTATTTATTGCTTTTTCTGATTTTAATATTTCTTTACTATTATTTACATAACCTCGTCTATTAGGTAATTCACAACATCCAATATATTTTGTTTTTCTATTTGTTTTAGAATCGTTTAAGTTCTCTTTTGAAAACAATACATTTGCAAATGATTGCATAAATTTATTATAATGATCACTTTTTTCAAAATTATGTTCATTAATTTCTTTGACTAAATTGGATTCAGAAAATACTATAGTAGGTGTTGAATAACTACCATCATCATTTATTTCTGAATAAAGATATCTATAAAGTCCTTTATACTTACCTATTTGTGATAAAACGAAACTAGTTTTATCATTCCTTTTTATTACATATGTTGTAGCATTGTAATGTTTTCTAATAATTGTCTTCTTTTTAGATTTTTTTACTATTTCTTTTGGTATCTGAGTTAATCCATTGTTATTTTGCATATCATATGGCCTATGTTTTTTCTTGAATTCTTCAATATCACATGAAATGTCATTTACATTATTAAAATCTCCACATCTATATTTAGTGTTTTTCCATGTAATATCAATTGGATATATAACACCATTTATTCTCACTAAATTCCAAGCATGTCCACCACGACATATTCCAGATTCACTATATGCAGCACCACTAACATATTTGCACTCAATACCATTTCGATTTGCTAATTCTTTAAATATAACAGAATATCCCGCACAAACAGCTTTTCTCGTTAACATACCTCTTAATGATCTATCATAATAATCAGCCAAATCTTGTAATCCTATTTTTTTTGGTATTTCAATACCTTTATTTCTCATTAATATATACTCTGGATCATACATTATATTTCTAACAATTGTCTCCGCTAAATAAACAATAATATCAAATTCATTCCATTTTGGATCAATATTATCTTCTATTTTTTCAAAGTTAGTTATTATTCTATATAATTCATCTATATCATATAGTGTATTATAAAAATATTTTTCTTTCTTTTGTTCATTTTCTTGCTTTTCATCATCATATGGACCTATTATACTTATTTTTATGTCTATATTATAATTATTTTTTAAATATAACAAGGCAGTTTTATCAATACACTTAGTATTTTTAACTTGAATTACTAATTTTTTATTTTTATAATTATTAATATTTAGTTTCTTAATAAATTGTATATCTAATTTTGAACAAGAGATTACTTCATAACCATATTTATTCATCTTGAATCACTTCCATTTCAATTATACTATCTCCTATTATTTTAATATACTTTGAAATTTCTTTGATTAAATCTTTATTATATGATTTTTGATCATCTGATATACTTAATAATTCAAGTTTAGGAATTCTTTTTATAAAAGATAAATCTTTAATATTAGTATTATCAATAAATAAGTATTTTAAATTATATAATTCAATCATCTCAATCTTATCTACATGACTATGACTTATACGTAAATATTCTAGTTTTTTTAAAAAATTTAACTTTAATACATCTACTTTTCCCCCAACAATTGTTAAATTTTCTAAAAAAACCATATCATAAACAAATTCATAATCAATTATCTTATTATCAGATAATGATAATGATTTCGTTTTGATTTTTTGAATTAACTTCTCATCTTCAAAAGAACAATTAATGAACCCTATTCTATTATACTCTTCCTTATTAGCTAAAAATATTATTTCATCTTTTGAAAACTCACAATTTCGAAATTCAATATCTTTTACTTCTCTAAATTCATCTAAATAAGATATAAAATCAAATATTTCATTACCATCAATTACTAATTCATTAATATTATCCATGTATTGTTTCACCTACCATCTAAATTATATCACAAAAAGACAAGATTTATCTTGTCTTTTCAATCTTTATATTCTTTCTTTATATATATTTGAGCCTTTTTTCTTTTCCTTAGTATATCTCCCAACTAGCTTATCACTTATCCATGGTTCATAATCATAACTACCTTCAATAGTAATAACTTTATTTTTAATTATGGCATATACCGTAGCAATACTACCAAATTCCAACAATTCACAAAAATCATCACCAAATGTATCTTGTAGTTGTTCATAGTAGTTTCTAAATTGATTTTCATTGATAATCTTCGTATTTACAAAAAAATTAGTTGCAAAACCATAGAACCATAATTCGTCATCGACTCTACAGAAAATATATTGCTTACAGCCTGTATTTTCGTTTTTAATTTCTTTGACAATCATTTTAAAAAATGTTTCACTATCAACAATAGAATTATTCTCCATAATTCTCCTTCTTTCTGATTTCCTATTATAACATAAAAAAGCTAGTTTTAACTAGCCTTTTACTATTTATTATTCATTATTTCGATTACAGCTAAAATTATCATATTTATTAATTATAAAAGCATCTACTTAATCGTTTTTTTCCCAACAGCTTTCTCTTAGCTCTTTTTTGTTTTAATCATTTAATTGAATTATTTTTTCTTCTTATATTATCTGCATTATTTCCAAAATACTTATTATAAATAGGACTTTTTACAATTTCTATATGAGATTTTAAGTTTACTTTATTTTGATTCATTAATATATTAATACATTGTTTATAAAGCAATTCAATATCTAAAAATGAATGTTTTGTTTGAAATATTTCTTCTCTTTCCAATAAATACTGTAATTTTACTGCAAAATCAGCTATATTAAAAGCATCTTTATAAGAAATTGTTTCCACTCCATCAGTAATTATTTTTTGAATTAAATTAATAATATCATTTATTTTATCTTTGTTAATATCAAAATTAATTGCATATGCGTCTTTATCTAAATCAATACTTAAGCATTTATCGGATGAATAAAACTGATTCATTAAATCACCAAGTTCTTCCTCATCAACTATATCATTGGGATATTTAAAATCATTTTTAAAACTATTTACTGGCATCCAAATGGAATTTATTGCACAAATATCATGATCACCTATTTCTATTCCGTTAATAATAGCCTGTTCTATGTTATACATACTGCCAGAAAAATAATGACTAAGAACATTATCATAATATGTATATTTACTTGCGTCAGGAGATGGATATGATTCAAAGACCTTATGTCGTATATTTCTACATTCTTCAGCAAAAGATGGGGTTAATAACTTTAAACCATTATTACCTAATAATAAATATGATCTTTTTATTAATTCTAAACCACATTCATATTTTATTGAATCATTAACATAATATCTTGATATTATATCACCCCAAATACGCAAAGCACGTGAAAAAACAACTCTCTTTTTTTCCATATTACTTAGCATTATATCACCTCTGTGTTATATTATAACATAAAAAAACTCATTCGAGTTTTTTTTAACTTCACACTTATGCATTCTAATTTTTTCTTGCTTTAATCGCAGCTTGTACCACTATTTCACTAGGAATGATTAAAACTAAAATAGCTACATAAATTATACCAACTATTTTCTTAATAATTATTCTGCGTTATTCTTTTTTAATACTTCATTAATTTTTTTAATTGCTTCTTCGGCAAATAATTTTAATTCTTCGTTATCATATTGATTATTTGTGTCGCTTAAATAATCATCCATGGCTTTTTTTATAACATCATTATAACTCGAATTCATATTATCAAGCGCCCATTTACCACCATCATATTTTGAAAGTGTTAAATTTTCTTTGATCAAAGCATAAAACCTACATAGATTTAGAATACAATAAACTGGATTATTTATAATTTCTTCTACACATTCTAATGTATCCCCATAATTTGAATCGATTATGTATTCTTTAGGAACTTTTGCAAACACTTCTTTTGAAGGTTTACCAAAATCCATACTATCGTTAGGTACATTAATTACATTAAAGTGGCTCGCTAAATCAGCATCAACTTTATACTCATCATTTATTACTAATGATTT
>JAZAUS010000010.1:0-73064 GCA_036342255.1 Bacilli bacterium | reverse complement strand
TGCTCCTTCTACTTGGACTTTATGTGGATATTTGGCTGGTGATAATACTGCTAGTGAAGCTAAATGTAATAGTCCTACTTTTGCTGCAACAACTGCTGGTACTAATCAAACTCCAGCATATAATGTTTGGCCTTATAATAGGTCTGTATATAAAAGACAATTGACTGTTAGCTATAATGGCAATGGTAATACAGGTGGATCTACTGCTGATACTTCTATATGGCAATATTTTAATAGTGGATTAGCGGCATCATCTGCTCAAATAACATCAAATAGTATTACGTTAGCTAATAATGGATTTGTAAAAACTGGACATACATTTAAAGAATGGAATACGAAAGCGGATGGAACTGGAACAGCATATGCACAAAGGGCAGCTTTTACTGAAATAGGTGCGACTGCTACTGATACTACTGTATCTAAGACATTATATGCGATATGGACTCCTAATCCGTATGTTGCTAAGTTCTTAAATGGTAATTTAATGAGTGATAAAGAACTTGTTAATAATGGTGCTACTTTGACTAGAACTAATGCTACTACATATACAATGACAACAGCTAGTACTACGGCTGGAGCTTATATTCCTGCTAGTGAGTTTACTGCTGGTAAGAAATATTTATTAATGTTTAAGGTTCAAAAAACAGCTGGTACATGGAAGAATATAGGTGGTCATTCGGCAGCAGCATCTCAAATTTCATTTACGATAGATGGAGCTGCAGCAGGTGGTACTTATGCTTCTCCTGGTACTAATATGAGTAGTATGAATAATACTAGTGTTCATACTGTTGAATTTGAATTTACTTATAATGGTGGTGCTAGTGATAAT
Source organism: Bacilli bacterium (assembly GCA_036342255.1). Classification (GTDB taxonomy): domain Bacteria; phylum Bacillota_I; class Bacilli_A; order RF39; family UBA660; genus RUG11198. The sequence goes on along the minus strand of JAZAUS010000010.1, from coordinate 72,235 downwards.
AATATTTATATTCAACCTAATAGATCATTAGCTGATAGTATTACGGTAAATATTACAGACTTTATGCTTTTTGAAGTAGTTGAGAATAGAACTGTTACTTATGGACAGCCTTATGGAACTATGCCTACTGTTAGTAGGACTGGATTTACTTTAAGTGGTTGGTATGATAATTATACAAATGGTAATTCTATTACAGCAACTACAAATGTATCAATAGCATCTAATCATAGAATATATACAAGATGGGCTGAAAATAGTATTACTATTTCGTATAATTTAAATGGTGGTAGTTTATCAACAAGTTGTGGATCTGGTGCAAATCCTACTAGTGTTAAGTTTGGTGTTGATGCTAGAGTATGTAATCCTACTAGAAGTGGTTGGACCTTTGCTGGCTGGACATCATCATCTGGTGATGGATTAGATACAAGTACGGCTAAAACTGGTGCAACTGCAAGTAGTTATACTAACTGGACTGGTAGTTCTACGACGAATACTTATTTTAAGAATTTGAGAAGTGCTGGTGGAACTGTTACCTTAACAGCTCATTGGTCAAAAACTATAACTATAACATTTATGAAGAATGGTGCTTATTCACAGACTAATGCGTCAGGAACAGCTGTAACTGATGCATCTGTTACTAGAACTTGTACTATGATTGATACTGCAACTAGTTGTACTATTAAATCGCCAACTATTGTGGCAGCATCTGGATTTACTGTTGTTGGTTATAATACGACAGCTAGTGCTACTACTAGTTCATGGAATCATAATACTGATAAAAATGTATCTGCTGATGCTACTTATTATGCTATTACAATGAGTAGTAGTCCTTGTACGGTTACTCCACAAAAGAATATAAGTGCTGCTACTGGTAGTCCAAGTGCTTTAACTTGTTATAGATATAATGGTTCAAGTAGTTGTACAGTAACTGCTTGGGCTGCTAATGCTTATACATATAGTCCTTGGACAATTATTTCTTGGAAGAAGACAAATGATACTACTACTACGACATATGCTGAGACACAAAAGACAGGAGATGCTAGTCCTGGTGCATCTTTAACTTGTACTGCTAATACTAATGCGGTTGCAATATGGAGAAAAAATGTAACTGTAACTTATAATAGTAATGGATGTTCTTCAAGTAATGCTACGGCTACTGGTTATGCTTATAATGGTGGTTCTACAGTTGGTGTTACAAGTGTGCCAACTGCTCCAACTATGAATTCTGGATGGACATTTAAAGGATATGCTACATCTAATACTGCACAATCTGGTACAACGAGTGGGTCAATGAATTTGAGTGCTGGTGTTTCCTCAACTTCTGTTACGGGATATCAAACTTGTCAAGCTAGTTCTAATTTTACTGGTACATGGTATTATTGTAATAGTGGTATAAAATCTACAACAGTTAATTGTTCTAGATATAATGGAGCAACATCTTGTTCTGTAAATGTACCTTTAAGTACATTTAATGGAACGACATGTACATATGGAGGTACTTATATTGGATATAATAAAAGTAGTGTTCCAACTACAACAGTAGCAACTAATAATAATTCTACAGAAACATTAACTGCTAATACTAATTTCTTTGTAAATTATAGGAAACCTGTATCTGTCTATTATCCAAATGCTACTACTTGTGCTGCTCCTGTAACTTGGTATAGACATGAATATTTTACAAGTACTTCTGCTATGAATACAGTTATATCTAATGGAACTACTAGTCTTACAGCAATTTCACCTTCTACATTTGGATTTTCTAATTTGAAAGAAACATTTTTGGGATTATCGTCTGCTGTAAATTCTACAAGTTATAATGCATATAATAGTGATGCAGTTGTTAAATCTACTACAAATGCATTTTATGTTGTTACTGGTGCTGATAAAACGGCTAATTTCCATTATTATGATGATTCTGATGATGGTGCTATTGCTTCAACTACTGCAACATGTAATGAGAAATATGTATGTAAAACTACTTCTTCTCAGGAAACTAAATATTGTACATTTACTGTACCTGATATTGCTAAAGCTAATAGGACGAAAACTGAATCTCAATATGCTTATAGAGGATTAACTTCATTTACAGCACCAACTGGTAATAGTTGTTATAGTCAAGCTGCTTTAGGTGATTATATATCTTATACTCCTTCAATGTCTTCTTATAAAACTAATAAGCTTAATACGGGATATACATCTAATCAAACAATTACTCCATCCGAATTGAGTACATGGAGAGTTATTAGTAAAGATTCAACTGATAATACAATGGAAGCAATAAGTGATAAAGTTTCAAGTACTAGTGTTTACCTATCTGGGAAGACTGGGTATAGAAACCTTGTACAAACTTTAAATAATGATATTGCTCAACAATATATAAATAGTACTTTTGTTTCTAATGCAAGATATTTTGGATATGATGGACAGAGTGGAATAATACCTGATACAAATTTTGTATATCCTGCTCCATGGACTTGTAATACTGGAGGATCTTGTGCTCCTGATGAGGATTTAGGTGGTGGAGATGATTTTTATACTTCTGATTATAATTTAGTAAATACTGTATTAGGTAGTAGAGTAGCTTCTAAAGTTGGGGGATCTGCTTCACCTTATTGGATGGCTTCTCGTAATTATGATTATATTCAATCTGGTGCTTATACGTGGGATGGTAGAGCTATTAATACTAGTGGGGCTTTATCAGAAAAAACATTGTATTTTTCTGAGAGTGCTGGAGTTTTTGATTATGGTATTGAGAATGCTTCAATTAGACCAATTGTTAAATTAAAATCAAATGTTTTATGTAATTCAGGTACTGGTACTTCTTCTAGTCCGCGTGTGTTAACGGCATCTGAACCTGATGGTGGGGCTTCTGTAAGTACGGCACCTACATCTGCTAATTTAGAATGGTATTCTTCTTATAGTAAAACTTCTACTGTTACTTATAATGGAAATAATAATACTGGTGGAACTGTTCCATCTGTACAAACTTTAACAACTTATATGAATGCTTTTGGTTCTGTTAAAACTCCTTTTGTTGATTTATCAAGTACTGCATTAACAAGAACTGGATATGAATCTATAGGTTGGAATACTGAGGATGATGGATCAGGTGATGATTACAGTTTAGGTAGTACTTATTCTTCAAGTGAGAATCTTAATTTATATACTAAATGGAAAGATAATAGAAAAACTGTTACCTTTGAGGGAAATGGTGGAACTAATCAGAACATGGAAGGATTAGTATATAAATTTGATGGAATATATAACATGCCTTCAAATACACACTATTATAACACAACAACTAGTTATTCAAATGGGCTTCAATATTGGCACAATATGGCAAATGATGTTGTAGTTTATGCATCTGGTACATGGGAAGATAAAGATTTTAGATTAAGTGGACCTATAAATAATTCAGGTCAATGGGTTAATTTAGGGGTTATTAATACAGATTATGTAACATTAAATATAACATTTGAATTAACATCTATGCCTTCAGATTATGCATATATAATTGGTAATGGTAATAGTGGTGGATCACAAATATTTGTTTCTTCATCTGGATTGGGTTGTTTTAGAATTTGGGGAGATGGTGAATGGAAACATGTTTGTACTCCAAATAACACTATTCAAGCAAATAAAAAATATAATATTGTAGGAACATATGATGGTGAAGTATTAAAAATTTATTTAGATGGTGAATTAATTAATTCTCTTGAATTCGTTGGTATTATTCCTGATCCTCAAAATAATAATCATATGGGTATTGGATGTCAGGTTTATGGTACAGATGATTGTAATGGCTATTTTATGACTGGTAAAGTATATAATGCTGCAATATTTGATAGAGCTTTAACAAGTGAGGAGATAGCTGAAGATTATGGAAAACATGTTGCAGTTGGAGGAACATATGGAACGTTACCAACACCATTAAGAGAAGGATATACATTTGGTGGTTGGTATAAAGATATTACTGTTAATTCTTCTACCGGAGTGATTACTTATAGTAATCCAGTAACATCTTCAACATCTGTTACTACATCAACTGATCATACTTTGTATGCTAAATGGACAAAAAATCCAGTTGTTCATTTTGAAGGTAATGGTGGAACTAACCAAAATGAGGAAGGTTTAATAGCAAAATATGATGGTTACTATAAAAATGCTAACAATAACTATTTTGGTTACGCGACTTGGGTTGATATGGGAACAGGTCGTTTTAGTGGAATTGCTTCTAATGTTAGCTGGGGAGCAAATGGTAATTTAGTATTCAATGGAACAAATACTAATGTTGATACTACTTGGGTTCAAATTAATCCTATGCCAGCTTTTACAGTAGAAACTACTTTTTCAATTAGCGAGTGGCCAGCTAGTGGAGGTTATAAATTTGTAATTGGAAATACAGATAATAGTGCAGGTGGATTTGGAATTTATTTAAATTCAAGTGGTTATATTTGTTTCAATGCGTATATAAATGGAACTAGTTGGAATGTATATGTTCCAACCCAAAAGATTAATCTTAATGAGAAACATACTATTACTGGAACATATGATGGTAGTGCAATAAAAGCGTATTTAGATGGTAAATTAGCAGCCTCTAAAGAAGTTACAGGAAGTATATCAGTACCGGCAAATAATAATACTGCACTTATTGGATGTTATGGAAGTGCTGGAACTTGTAGTAATTATTATTTTAAAGGTAATATATATAATGCTGCTATTTATAGTAGGGCATTAAGTGCTGAGGAAATAGCAGAAGATTGCAAAGATTTTGTAAAAGGTTCAACATATGAAGATTTACCTACACCAGTAAGAGATGGTTATACTTTTGATGGATGGTATAAAAATATATCATATAATACTTCAACAGGTGAGATTACTTATAGTAATCCAGTAACATCTACAACAACCGTTACAACTGAAGATGATCATTCTTTATATGCTAAATGGACTGAAAAAATACCGGTATTTTTCCAAGGATACTCTCGTTCTTTAGGCCATTGGTTAGATTGGGATTCATATTATAATGAAGCTAACACACATAATACTTCAAATACATCTACCTGGAGAGGATTGAATTTAAATGGTAGTTCTGTTATGAGTGCAGATATTTCTAATGGAACTTGGAATTATAATGGTGATTCTGATGGTTTATATTTTAATGGTACAAATACGGGTGTCAACTTAAAATATGCACCAACTGTTAATTATGCCATATCTCTTGGAGCAACATTTAAGGCAACATTATTAGATTCATCAACACGTCAAATAATGGGTAATATTGAAGGCGCTGGAGCATCTCTATTTATAAATAGTAGTAATAAATTGGAATTTTGTATTTATTCAGGAGGTTATCGATGTGCTTCTACTAATACAGCTATTTCTGTTAATGAAAAATATAGTGCTTATGGATATTATAGTGGTAAATATATAAAACTATATCTAAACGGAAGACTAGTTTCAGTTACCAAGTTTTCTGGGCAAATAACTCAACCTACTAATGGAACTAAATTACATATAGGTTGTAATCCGGGTGCATCAGGTTGTACAGGAGAATATTTTAAAGGTTATATATATCATACAACTGCTATTATTGGTTTTAGTGGTGATGTCTTGACAACTGGTGATATGAGTGTTTATGCTCGAGATGCTGTAAGATATGTTAGACCATATTCAGCAACATCACCGTCAACATATGGTGAAATAGCAGAAATAGAAGGAGGTAGATCTGAGTATTCACAAGATGGTTGGTATCCAAATTCAAGTTTTACAAATGGTACTATGATAACTCCTGAAACTCCTGTTACAGCAACAGCAGCTCATACTATCTATGCTAAATGGTCACAAGCACCACCTTCTGCTAGAATTTCAATTGTTAAAGATAATTCTGCTTGGTCATCCAGTGGCATTAATGCTGCATTATATCAAAGTGGTACACAAAAATATGCATATAGTGCTGCTACTAAATCTGGTAGCACTATTACATGGGAAAACATTACTCCAGGAACATATGATGTATGGATTGCTAAAGATTCCAATCATAAAACTACTTTAGTTGATAGTGGTATGGATATTGTTATTAGTCAGTATGGTTTAAGAACTGTGACTGCAAGATATTATACAATGACACTATCTACTTCCTTAACAGATGTAACTATAAATGGTACGGCAGTTTCTAATGGAGGTACTGTAATTGCTGCGGCTCCTACAACTACAGCTACTAGTAATATTGAACATATAGTAGCATCTCCTTCTACAACTACTGCATACACATTTGATGTATCTTATTCTGGGGCTTCTAGTATAATAAACAAAACCATTAATAGTGAGGCTGTTAAAATAGCAGCGGCTGGAACATTAACAATAGGAAGAACTCCATTTAATTGTGGAGCAGCAAATACTAATGTTAATTATATGGGACAATCTTGGTATGTTATGAGTAAAGGTACTTCTACTTGTGAACTTGCTTTGAATAAGACTGTTGGTAACACAGCTGGAAATAAATATTCTGATGCAACAAATACAACTGGGACTGTTGGTGTATATAATTATATAAAAAGCTTAGGTACTACTAAGAGTAACATAGCAGAAGCATTTAATAATGGTTCGGTAACTAATATTAATACTAATTCATCTACAGCTGGTACCGTAACAGGTGCTTATCTATATTGGTATGGTAGTGGTTATATTAAAAATAATACAGGAGCTGCAATAAATAATTATAGTCAAAATGCTTCTGGTGGACAGTATTACTATTATGATGGTTCTTGGAGTGCATCAGCAGGTGTTGGAGTAACTTCTGGAAGTCCTGGTTATTTAACAGGAAGTGGTATAGATAAGATATTAGTTTATGGAACACCTACAAATTCTCAATTGGCATCAGGTGGAACAAGAAGTGGAATATCGACTACAGCTACAACTGTTGCATTTAATACTTCTTATTCTACGAACAATACTGGTACTTCAACTTATTTAGCTCATACCATTAACCAATTTGGTTGGAATAGTAATACTAATGCTACTTATGTATATTTTACTAGATATAGATACTCTTATTCAAATGGTAGTAAATCATCTGAAAGTGTTGAAAATAGAACAGTTCAGGCAAAAAAATGGTATTTTAAAGCTTGTGGTGGAACTTATAATAATGCAAATAGATTAAGAGTTGAACCAGTTTCTAGTTCGGCTGCCCATATCTATAATTATTATAGTAAAAATACAAGTAATTTCAGTAGTGGAGCTTATATTACTATGGCTGGTGGATATACATCATCAACAGGAAGTAATACTAGTACTAGAGTATATAATTTTTATGATACAACTAGTAGTAGATGTGTAAAAAGAAGAACATTTACTTTTAGTTCATCATCTAAACCTATTATGTATAGACCACATATTACTGTTGCGTATACAACAGCTACATCATAGCACTAGCACTATTTAATAGTGCTAGTGCTATAACAATTAAGAAAAGAGGTAATTATGGAACGTATTAAAAAGATCTTTAAAAATAAACTTAGGATAATTATTATTTTAATAATATTAGTTGTTCTTTTCCTAATTTTTCTTCTTATTAATTATTTTAAAAATTATAAGTCTTATACTGATTTATTTATTGAAAGAATTAAAAATGGTGAAGTAAAGTATATTTATGTTACTGATAGTGAGAACTGTGAAACTTGTGTTGCTTCCGATAATTATTTAAAATATTATAAAAAGAAGTTTAATCTAAATTATGAAGTATATGATGTGAATAGTTTTTCTACATCTGAGTGTGAAAAACTATTTACATCTATAGATTTATCTTTTAAAGATGTGACATTACCTTCTTTTGTTATTATAGATAAAAATGGTAATACCTTAATAAATGAAATTGATAATGAAGAAAATCTGCAAAGTTATTTATTAGAGAAAAATGTTATTGAAAAGAATTCATTTGATAAAGAAAATTATATTAATGATGTGGAATTTGAAAATCTTGTAAATAAAGGTGATAAATTTTTAATGTTTATAAGAAATGATGATTATCGTGATTATGCTTTTAGAGAAAAAATCTATGATTTATCTTTGAAATATGGTTTTACATATTATACTTGTGTATATATGTATAAAAATGGTGCTACTGCTTCAATATTTCTTAATTATAATGTTCAAAATGTAAAAGTTCCTATTCTATTTGTAGTAGAAAAAGGGAAAATAATAGATTATATAAATTCAAGTAGTACTGTTAACATAGAACAATTTTTAAGAAAGAATGGTTTTATTAAGTAATAAAAATATCTTACTTGTAAAGTAAGATATTTTTTAATTTATAATTATTATTTGTCGATGGTAATTAGTTGTTTATTTACAATAAAGTATGAAATGATAAAAAAATATTAAAAAAAATATCAAAATGTGATACAATTATGTTACAATAGTATAAAGAGTATAAGATAAGGAGGATGGCTATGGCTGGTGGCTTTAAAAAATTTCTTGATAAACTTAATCAACCTATTGGTGGTGGCGGTACTAGTGATAAGCAAAAGCAAGCTAATTTGCAGCTTAAAACCATGGAGTTGACGCCTGCCGATGCTATTAAAAATACGCAGAATGTTAGATATAATTATGTTGCTCGTGATAAAGAAGGTAATATGATAAAGTCTTCTTTGGATGCTTTATCTAAAGTAGATGTTCATTCTTTTTTGTTAAATCAGGGATATGATGTTATATCTATAGAAGAAGATAGGTTATTTAATAAGATGGGTGGTGTTAGTTTAACTACACGACCTATGAAAGATAAAGATTTAAATTTCTTTTTAACTCAGTTATCTACATATATTAAAGCTGGTATTACTTTGGTTGATGCTATTTCTATTCTTGGTAGACAAGCTAAGGAGAAAAATAGAAAAAAATTATATCAAAGATTAGTATTTGAGCTTAATTCTGGTGAGACTCTTAGTGAAGCTTTAAATAAGCAAGGAAAAGTTTTTCCTAAATTGCTTATTAATATGATAAAGACTTCTGAGCTTACTGGTAATTTAACTGGTGTATTGGATGATATGGCTGATTATTATAAAACTAAGTATGAGAATAGAAAACAAATAGTTAGTGCTATGACTTATCCTGCTGTTATATTTGTAGTAGCAATAGTGGTTCTTGTATATATAATATTATATGTAGTACCAGAATTTACGGATATGTATTCGCAAATAGGTAGTGATTTGCCTATGATAACAGTAGTAATTGTTAAGTTAAGTGATTTTTTAGCGGCTAATTTAATATATGTTATTTTGGTAATAATAGCTATATTTGTTATATTGGTAATTACATTTAAGAATGTTATGAGATTTAGATATGCTGTTCAGTGGATTGTTATGCATATTCCTGTTATTAAAAATGTAATGATATATAATGAGGTTATTATGTTTACAAAGACTTTTGCTAGTTTGATAAACTATGATGTATTTATTACTGATAGTATGGAGATATTGGGTAAAATTACGGAGAATGAGATATATAAGTCTTTGATAAAGGATGCTGTTATTAATCTTAGTAATGGTAATAGTGTTTCACTTGCATTTAAGGATCATTGGGCTTTTCCGGTAATAGCATATGAGATGCTATTAACTGGTGAGAGAACTGGTAGACTTGGAGATATGATGAATAATGTATCGGAATATTTTAATACTGAGCAAAAGAATTTAGTAGCTCAGATGAAAAGTTTGATAGAACCTATTATGATTATTTTTCTTGCAGTAGTTGTTGGTATAGTTTTGCTTGCTGTTATAGTACCAATGTTTAATATGTATAGTGAGATTACATAGAGTAGGATGTGATATGGTTGGAAACAGTATATGTAATAATATTCTTTATATTTGGAGCTATTATGGGATCTTTTTATCATGTTGTTGCTACTAGATTATCTAAGGATGAATCTATTATTTTTCCAGGATCACATTGTGTTAAATGTAATCATAAGTTAAAATGGTATGAAAATATTCCCATTTTTTCTTATATATTTTTAAAAGGAAAATGTAGTAGTTGTGGTGATGATATACCATTTAGTTGCTTAATAGTGGAGATTGTTACAGCACTTCTTTTTGCTGTATGTTTTCATGTGTTTAAATTATCTTTTGATTTAATAATTAGTTTGATATTTGTATCTAGTTTAATAATTGTTATAGTTAGTGATATTGAATATATGATTATTTTAGATGAAGTCTTGGTAGTGTCTACTTTGTCGATAATAATATTATATTTAATTAATTTTATTGTTTTGAAGGATTACAAAATTGGGCTTAAAGAGTTAATGTTTGAACATGTTTATCCAGGAATTGGAGCTTTTATTTGTATGTATGCTTTGAAGCTAATGGGTGATAAAATGTTTAAAAAAGAATCGCTCGGTGGAGGAGATATTAAACTTATGTTTTTGTTTGGATTAGTTTTAGGTTTTCCATTAGCTATATGTACAATATTTCTTGCTACTTTTATAGCTTTTCCAATAGCATTAATAATGCTTTTTATGAATAGGGATAATATTATACCTTTTGGTCCTTTTTTAAGTATGTCGGCGATAATAATTATGATATCGAAAATAGATTTTATGGATATTATTACTTTTCTTATTAAATAGTATTTACATATATTTATTAATTTTTATATATTTTATAAGATTTTATTACAAATAATAAAAAAAATGATATAATAGCGATTGCAAGAGGTGATTAATGTGCGAGTTATAATCAGTGCTGGTGGAACAGGAGGTCATATATATCCTGCTGTTTCGATTATAAATAAAATAAAAAAAGAAGAACCTAATAGTGAGTTTTTGTTTATTGGTACGCATGATAGGATTGAGAATGAGATAATTCCTGCTTTAAAAATTCCTTTTCAACCTATTGAAGTTACTTTTTTTTGTAGAGATATAAGAGAAATAAAAAAATTCACTGTAGGTAATATTAAAACATTAAGAAGATTTTTAAAAGCTCGTAAAGAATGTTTAAAAATAATAAAAGATTTTGATCCTGATGTTGTTATTGGTTGTGGGGGATATGTTACGGCTCCTGTTATATGGGCTGCTAAAAAGTTAGGGTGTAAAACTTTTATTCATGAACAAAATTCAGTTGTAGGTTGGGCTAATAGGTATTTGGTTAAATATGCTGATAGGATAGGTGTTAGTTTTGAATCTACAATTAAAGAATTTCCTAAAGATAAGGTAGTATTAACTGGTAATCCTTGTAGTGAAGAGGCTGTTAATATTAAGCCAGCTAAGAAGAAAGATTATGGTTTAGATGAAGATAAGAAATTAGTTTTAATTGTTATGGGTAGTTTAGGTAGTAAAACGGTAAATGAGAAGATGACTGATTTTTTATATAATTTTAGGGGTAAAGATTATGAAGTTATATATGTAACTGGTAAAAATTATTATGATAAGTTAAATAGTAGAGGTTTTCCTAAGAATGTTAAGGTAGTGCCTTTTATTAATAATTTATCGTCGGTTATGAAGAGATGTGATTTAATGGTATCGAGGGCGGGTGCTTCTACTATGAGTGAGATTACGGCACTACAGATACCTACAATATTTATACCTAGTCCTTATGTTACTAATAATCATCAATATAAAAATGCTATGGATTTGGTTAATAGAAAAGCTGGATTAATAATTAGAGAAAAAGATTTAGAGAAGAGTTTATTTATTAAGATGGTTGATGATATATTAGAAGATGAAGAAAGATATAATGAGATAAAGAATAATTTGGGGAAGATGGGGATTGTAGATTCGGCAAGTAGAATTTATAATGTGTTGAAAGAAATGATTTTGGATGATAAAAAGTTTTATTGATAAGAATAATTATGAGTATTATGAAGATGTTTCTTTGAAGAAGTATAATACTTATAAGTTAAATTCTAAGGCTAAGTATTTGGTTTTTCCTAAGAATATAGCTGAATTAAAAAAATTAATTAATTTTGTAAAAAAGAATAATATTAAACATTTGGTTCTAGGTAATGGTAGTAATGTTATTTTTCATTGTGACTATTATGATGGTGTTGTTATTAGATTGGATAGATTTAATAGTATAAAGGTAGTTGATACTACTGTGTTTGTAGGTGCAGGTTATTCGTTAATAAAACTAGCTGTTGGTATGGCTAATAAAGGTTTATCTGGATTAGAGTTTTCTAGTGGTATTCCTGGTTTTGTTGGTGCTTCTGTTGCTATGAATGCAGGTGCTTATACTTTTTCTTTATCAGAATTAGTTCAAAGTGCTGAAGTGTTGTGTCCTGATGGTAAAATAAGGACTTTTAGTAAAGAAGAGATGGAGTTTGGATATAGAGATTCATTTTTTAAGAGAAATAAAGATTATATAATTTTATCTTGTGAATTAAAGCTTCATAAAGGGGATAAAGAGGAGATATTAGATAAGATAGCTGATAGAAAGCTTAGAAGAATAGAATCTCAACCTCTTGATTATCCGTCAGCAGGATCAGTTTTTAGAAATCCGGATGGGTTATATGCTGGTAAGATGATAGAAGAAGTTGGGCTTAAAGGATATAAGATAGGTGGGGCTATGGTTAGTTTAAAACATGCTAATTTTATTATTAATTATGATAATGCTACTGGTGAAGATATTGTTAATTTAATTAATTTAATAAAGAAAGAAGTAAAGAATAAATATAATATTAATTTAATATTAGAGCAGATAATAATAGATTAGGTGATTATTGTGGCTAGGAAGAAAAGAAAGAAAAAGAGAAGATTAAAAATTAAAAACATACTAATATTTTTATTTGTAATATTAGTATTTTTTGGTGCTGCTTTTTTGATTATTATGTTACCTGTAAAGAATATATATGTTAAGGGAAATGATATAATATCTGATGAGATAATTCTTGAAGCAGCACATGTGGATACATATCCCTCTTTTTTACTTACTTCTTCTAGTAAAGTTAAAAATAATATAGAGGCTATAAAATGGGTTGATAAGGTTAAAGTTAAAAAGAAACTTGGTAATATACTAGAAATTGATGTTAATGAATATAAGGCTATTGTGCTTATGGATAATGGAAATAAAGTTATTATTTCTAATGGGGATATAGTTGATAATGAGTATAATATAAGTGATGTTGCTATACTTAATAATGAGATACCAGATAATAAAAGAAAAGATTTTGCAGATAAGTTTAATAAAGTTAATAAGAATATGTTAAGGCAAATATCACAAATTGAATATAGTCCAGTTAAAGTTGATGAAGAAAGATTTTTGTTATATATGGATGATGGTAATTTGGTATTTATTACTTTAACAAAGATAGATAAGTTAAATAAATATAATAAGATTAAAAAAGAGTTGGCTGGTAAGACGGGGATTATATATTTAGATTCTGGTGATTATGTGGAATTAAGAGATAATAAAGCTGTTATTCCAAAAGAAGAAGAGAAGAAGGAATAGATAAGTCTATTTCTTTTTATATGGATATATTATTTGTTAATTAAATTTACAAATAATATATCTTGGTGTTATACTTAAATAGAGGTAAATATGAAATATATAGATGATTTTATTAAGTATTTAAAAGTGGTGAAAAAAGATAGTAATTATACTTTAGTTAATTATAAGGAAGATTTATTGGAATTATATGATTTTTCTAGTGATTTGATTAATGTTGATGAAGTAGTTGCTAGGGAGTATTTAGAATATTTATATAGTAGAGGATTAAATAGAAATACAATATCAAGAAAGCTTAGTTCGATTAGGAGTTTTTATAATTATTTGGTTAGAGAAAATATAATTAGTATTAATTATTTTAAAGATATAAGTAATCCTAAGAAAAGTAAGAGTTTGCCTAAGTATGCTAATGATGATGATTTGGATAAGATGTTTAATTCTTTTGATAAGAGTAAGGCTTTAGATCAAAGAAATTTATTAATATTAGAGATGTTGTATGCTACAGGGATGAGAGTTGGAGAATTGGTTAATGTTAAGATAGAAGATATAGATAGAAATAATAATACTATTAAAGTTTTGGGTAAGGGTTCTAAAGAAAGATATGTCTTTTATGGTAGTTATGCTGCTGATATATTAGATTTATATTTAGATAATGGTAGAAGAGAATTATTAAAAAATAAGAAAAGTGATTATTTATTTATTAATAAGAATGGTGATGTTATATCTTCTAGATATATAAGAAAGATTATTGATAAGGTTGTTTTAAAGTGTGAAGTTGATTATCATATATCACCACATACTTTAAGACATACGTTTGCTACTGATTTGTTGAATGCAGGAGCTGATTTAATGAGTGTAAAAGAATTATTGGGGCATTCAACAATAGATACTACTAGTATATATACTCATGTATCTAATGAACAAATAAAAAAGATATATAATATTGCTCATCCAAGGGCAAAAGAGTAGGAGGTTTTATGAAAGAATTAACATTTTATTATGGGGCTATGGGATGTGGAAAAACTAGTGAATTATTAAAATCAAGACATGGTAAATTGGAAGATGGATTTAAGGTAATAGTTATGAAGCCTTATGTTGATAAAAAGGGTGGTAGCTATATAATATCTAGAGATGAAAGAAAGGTAGAGGCTTCATTTTTAATTAAGGATAGGGATAATATATATGTAGATATTTCTAAGTATTTGGTTAAGCATAATTTGGATTATATATTAGTAGATGAAGCTCAGTTTTTGACTAAGAAACATGTTGATGAATTATCTGATATTGTTGATATATTGGGGATATCTGTTGTATGTTATGGATTGAAAACTGATTTTATGGGTAATTTATTTGAGGGATCTAAAAGGTTATTGGAAATTGCTGATAATATAATAGAAATAAAAAGGCAATGTTCATGTGGAAGAAAAAAGATGATTAATATGCGTATTGTTGGTGGTGTTCCTGTTTTTGATGGAGAACAAGTAGCTATAGATGGAGTGGATGCTGAATATAGGGCAATGTGTAGGTATTGTTATAAGAATGCTCTTAAGGAAACTAAAGAGGAATAATTTCTTAAAACATTTAAATTGTATTGCAATTTTGAATAAATTTTGATAATATTATAATAAGAGGTGATTGTCTTGTACACTACAACGAAAAAGAAAAAAGATTTCTTTTATATAGTAATATTATTACTTACTTTAGTAGTTGTAATTGTAGGGACAACTATTGCTGCATTCTATTTTTTGAGGCAACATGAAGAAGGAGCTAGTAATGTTTATACTGGTACTTTACAAATATCATATTTATCTGGTGAGATAATAGATTTTAATTTGTTATATCCTATATATAATCCTGGGTATAATACTACAGAAAATGTGTATAGAAATAATTTTAGAGTTAAGAATACAGGTACATTGGATAGTGTTATATCTGTTTTTGTGGATATTAATAAGAATGAGTTTTCTGATGAGGCTCTTATGTATAAATTGTTTAATAGTGATCAAGAAGAATTAATTAAAGGAACTTTTTCTGGTACAGGAGAAGTGGAGATTGCTAGTAATGTAATATTAGAATCAGAAAAAGAGGTTGATTATACTCTAGTTGTTTGGTTGAAGGAAACTGGTGATAATCAAAATGAAGAGATGCGGAAAAATTTGACTGGTAGAATAAGAGTGGAGGCAAATCAAAAGATTAATTAAAGAGGTGTTG
The DNA here is from genome assembly GCA_036342255.1 of Bacilli bacterium. Lineage (GTDB taxonomy): Bacteria > Bacillota_I > Bacilli_A > RF39 > UBA660 > RUG11198. Next base: position 56,594 of record JAZAUS010000010.1, on the reverse strand, counting down.
AAGCGTGAAAGAAAAGAATAACGACGGGAAGACTTTTGGAGATATTTTTTCTAGCGTTAGCAAAGAAAAGGATACTGTTAGCTTTAATAATATGAATGATGAAACATCAAATACTGATATAAAGTTTGATGATGTTTTTGAGTCTTCAAAAGAAACTGAAGTTATTCCTGAAGATAAGCAAACGTTTGGTTCAATATTTGATAATGCTTCTGTTAATGATGAAAATAGTACTAGTAGTTCAATTTTTGATATGGCTTTGAATGATGATGAGGAAAAAGAACAAAAAGTTGATGATAAGAAAGAAATTAGTAGTAGTTCAATATTTGATGTTGCTACTAGTGAAGATAGTAGTAATAGTTCTTTTTCTAGTATTTTTGATAAAATAAAAGAAGAAGAAAAAGTAGATAATAATAATTCTAAAGAAGAAGATATTGTTGAAGATAAGAAGATAGATAATAATATTATTTTTGAAGATAAGGAAAAAGATAAGGAACAAGAAGATATTTTTGAAAATAGTAAAGAAGAGAATACTATTAGTTTTGATGATAAAGAAGAAAAAGATGTTGATGATAAGAAGATAGATAATAATATTATTTTTGAGGATAAGGAAGAAGATAAAAAACAAGAAGATCATTTTGAAGATAATAAAAAAGATAATAGTATTATTTTTGGTGATGATAAAGATGGTATTAATGAAGAAGAAAAAGATGAAGTTAAGGTAGAAGATGATAAGGGGTTAGATAATAATGTATTCTTTAATGATAATAAAGAAGAAATTAAAGAAGAAGTAGTAGATAGTGTAGAAGGTAAAGCATTAGATGATAATATATTCTTTAGTAAAGATAGGAATACAGATGAGGATAATAAGCAAGAAGAGGTTGTAAATACTGATGAAAATATTGATACAAATAATAATATTTTCTTTAATAATAATATAGATAATAATGCTGAAGATAAGGTAGAGAAAAAAGAAGAGAAAGTTGTTGTAGAAGAAGATACTAAGAAAGATGAAGAGATAAGTCCATTCTTTGTTGAGGATGTAGCTGAGAAAGATGGAGAAGAGTCAAATCCATTCTTTAATAGTAAGATAAATTTAGTTGAGAAACCTGAGTATTCTAATAAGAATTTAGCTAATAAGATTGATTTGACTAATGTTCAAAATTTTGATGTAAAAATAAAGAAGAAGAAACCTTCTCTTGTTCAATCTATTTTGGGTATTTTGTCTTATGCATTGTTTATATGGTTACTTCTTATTGGAATTGCATTATTAGTATATGTATTAGATATTAAGATAAGGGCTGCTAAAGGTGATAATAGTCCACCTAAATATGGGGCTTATGTAGTACTTACTGGTAGTATGCTTCCTGAGATACAGGTATATGATGTAGTTGTTACTAAGAAGATAGAAGCTAAAGATTTGAATGAGGATGATATAATTACTTTTGCATCATCGGATTCAAGATTTGCAGGAACAATTATTACACACAGAATTATTAAGAAAAATTATAATCATAAGACCAAGACTTATACTTTCCAGACAAAGGGTGATAATAACAATGTTGCCGATAGTGCTTTGGTTGTACCTGAGAATATTTATGGTAAAGTAGTATTTAAGATACCTAAACTTGGTTATTTGAGAGACTTTTTAGCATCAGATGGAGGATGGATATTAGTTATATTACTTCCTTGTTTAGCAGTTGTTTCATATGATATTGTTAAAATTGGTAAAAGTTTGAAAAGAAAAAAATATAAAAATATAGAAGTACAAAGTAGATGATAATATGAGAACAAATTTATTTAGTGTTAAAAAGAAAACAGAAGATAAGATATTAATAGAAGAGGAAAAGACACAAAATCCTTTCCTCTTATTTTTAAAAAGGCATAGAAAATTACTTCTTTGGCTAATGTTTTTGTTATTTATGAGTTTAATATTAGTTAGTACAGGAGTAGCATTTTCTTTGTTTCAAAATACTGGGGATTTTGATATAAGCTTTTTAACAGATAAAAAAGATAAAGTAGTAGCTGATACTGATACTGGTATAAGTGATGAAAAAGTTGCTGAAGAGTTAGTGGGACCAGTTGCTAGAAAAGTTGGAGTTGTTTTATTAGTTGATACTTTTATGACTAGTAATAATGATGTTGTATATTATTTTTCTGATTATACGGCTATAATTATTAAGTCTGATGGTAAGATATATCGTGTTTCACCAGTTGAAGGTAGTAATAAATATGGTGTTGATAAAGAAGGTAATATTGATGATAAAGCTAAGAAGATTTTTGTTAAATCTACTACTAAGACTTTATCTGATGGTACAGTTATTACTTATTATTCAGATGGTACTGCTAGAATTGAACATAAGGGTGTAACATTATTTATCAGAGATAGTAATAATATTGTATTAGATCCAGTTAGTAAAGATAAATATATAAATATTAATCCTAGTGGGGTTGCTAATAGTACTAATACTTCTAAAGATGGTAATGTTACAATGGTTACTTTTACAGATAAGACTAGATATGTTATTGATAATAATAATAAGTATATAGTAAATCCTAATGCTAATGTAAATGATCAAGATAATAATATTAGTTATGATAAATATAATTCTTTTAATAAAAGAGAAGAGAAAAAGATGAAAGATGGTACTGTTGTTACATATTATGATAATGGTACGGCTGTTATTACTGATGATGAAGGTAATAATGTTTTTGTAAAAAAGAGTGGAGATATTGTTGTTAAAAATAATGATGTTTATGAAATAGTGCCTAATCCTATTGGTTATTCTAAGGGAGAAGTTACTACTAATGATGGTAGAAAAGTAAGATATTTTGATAATGGTGGTACTGTTATTACTTATCCTGATGGAAGTAAGACTTATGTAGTAGATAATAATGATATTATGTATGATAGTAATAAGGCTATTATTAGTAAGCCTGATGAGATAGAGCAAATAGCTAGGAAGAAGACTACTGATGGATATGATGTAATTAATTTTGATAATGGAAAATCAGAAATTATTAAGCCTGATGGCACTAGTATCATAGTTGATACTAGTAAGATTACTTTTGATGAATCTGGTGCTATTACGGATAAAAATAAAGATAAAGATAAAGACAAAGATAAAGATAAGGATAAGGACAAAGATAAGGATAAAGATAAAGAAGATGAAGTTGTTGAAGATCCTTTAGAAGGTCTTTATGTTAGTGATGCTGAATATAAATATGATGATGAGAAATTAAAGAATAAGCAACATACTACATTTATTATTAGAAATGATAATCGTAAATCTAAGAAATTTAGAATTGTAATAGAAGAGATATCTAATTATAGTAAATATAATGTTACAAGATTAAATCCTAGATTTGTTAAGTATCAAGCTACTGTTGGAGATTTTCTAGTGGGTCCAGGTATATTGGTTGATAATACATGGAATGATGAGAGGGGTAAGGTTAATTATGTTATATATGATGGTACAATAGGAGCTGTATCTAGTTTAGAAGTAGCTGTTAGCTTATATGTTGATTATTCAATGTTATCTAATGAGCAACAAGATAAGACTTTTATGGGAACAGTTAAAGTTTATGTTAATGAGTAATAAAATAGAGAAAAAGTGACTTTTTCTCTATTTTTATGTTAAATTATGTTATTTTTCTCTTTTTTTATTATTTTGTGTTATAATTATGATGTAAGGAAAGGATTGTGATAGTCATGAAATGTAATATTAGAGGGGAAAAGATAAAAATAACTGATGCTATTGGTAATTATATTGATACTAAGATGGCTAGGTTAGATAAGTATTTTAAAGAGAGTGATGTAAAGGCTAATATTATAGTAAAGCTAAAGGGAAAGAAACAAGCTATTGAAGTTACAATACCATATGATAGGTACATTTTAAGAAATGAAGAAGTTCATGATGATCTGTATGCTGCTATTGATTTAGTTATTGACAAATTAGAAAGACAAATAAGAAAAAATAAGACTAAATTAAAGAAGCATGAGAAAAGCAATACGATGAAATTTAATTTCGATTATGAAATAGAGGATAAAGAGGAAAAAAATAAATCTAAGATAGTTAAAAGAAAGGTAATAGAGATGAAACCTATGAGTGAAGAAGAAGCTATTTTAGAATTAGAACTTTTATCTCATGATTTCTTTATTTATAAAGATATGGATGGAGATATAAAAGTAGTTTATAAACGTAAAGATGGACATTATGGTTCAATAGAGATTAATTAAAAAATTACTAGTATGACTAGTAATTTTTTATTTGTTGATTTTTTATATATTATGTTATATATTATTGTTAGATAGAAGGAGAGTGTGTTATGGTATATGCTTTAATATTTGGATTATTATTTTTATTTGTAGGTTTATTTTTATATATTAGGCAGAAGTTAAAGTTAAGAAAGTGTAGTTTATTTGTTTATGCTAAGGTAAAGGATAATGTTAGGAGAAGGGATTCTAATGATTCTAGTTGGTATTATTATCCTGTATTTGAATATGTTATTAATAACGAGAAATACGAAGATGTTTATTTTGCTGGTACTACTCGTATTAAATATAAAGAGGGAGATGAAGTTGAAATTTATTGTAATCCTGATAATTATAAAGAGTATTATGTTAAGAATGATAGATTGCCTATAATATTATCATTAGTATTTATTGGTATAAGTATATTATTTTTTGCTTTATATTTTATATTTAATATAATGAGTAAATAATAGTAAAATTACTAGTTAAGACTAGTAATTTTAGTGATTTTTTGTTAAAATACTTGTTGGGAGATGTTATTGATGTTAAAGATATTTAAGAAACTATTTGATAATGACTATAAAGAATTAGAAAGATTTAAGAAAATAGCTTATGAAATAGATGCTTTGGATAGTGAAATGTCTAAATTAAGTGATAAAGAGTTAAGGAAATATACTGATGTATTTAGAGAGAGACTTGATAAGGGAGAAACTTTAGATGATATATTGGTAGAAGCTTTTGCTGTATGTAGAGAGGCTGCTAATAGGGTATTAGGTATGAAACCATTTTATGTTCAGCTTCTTGGAGGTATTGCTATTCATTATGGTAATATAGCAGAGATGAAAACTGGTGAAGGTAAAACTTTAACAGAGACAATGCCTGCATATTTGAATGCTTTAACTGGTAAGGGTGTACATATAGTTACAGTTAATGAATTCTTGTCAGAAAGAGACTCTGAATGGATGGGTAATGTATTTAGGTTTTTAGGACTTACTGTAGGTCTTAATTTAAGAGAATTGAATCCGGAACAGAAAAGAGAAGCATATAATGCTGATATTATGTATACAACTAATAATGAGTTAGGATTTGATTATTTAAGAGATAATATGGTTGTTAGACGTGAGAATAGAGTTCAGAGACAGTTAAATTTTTGTATTGTGGATGAGGTTGACTCTATATTAATAGATGAAGCTAGAACACCTTTAATTATATCAGGTGGTGCTTTTCAAACAGCTAACTTGTATAGAGATGCTGATAGTTTTGTTAAGAGTTTAGTTGAAAATGAAGATTATATAATGGATGAGAAAACTAGAAGTATTAATTTAACTGATGAAGGTACTAGAAAAGCTGAAGAGAGATTTAAATTAAAGAATTTATATGATATAGATAATACTTCATTAGTGCATCATATTACACAAGCGTTAAGGGCTAATTATTTTATGCATCTTGATGTTGATTATGTAGTACAAGATGGTAAGATAGTAATAGTAGATCAGTTTACAGGTAGACTTATGAAAGGAAGAGCTTTTTCTGAAGGATTACATCAAGCTATAGAGGCTAAAGAAGGAGTAGAAATACAACAAGAGACTAAGACATTAGCAACTATTACATTTCAAAATTTATTTAGAATGTATAATAAATTATCTGGTATGACTGGTACTGCTAAAACAGAAGAAGAGGAATTTAGAGATATATATAATATGTATGTTATACCAATTCCTACTAATATGCCAGTTATAAGAGAAGATGCTGTTGATTTATTATATCCAGGTAAAGATGGTAAATATAGTGCTATTGTTAAAGAAATAGAAAGAAGACATAAATTAGGGCAACCAGTACTTGTTGGTACAATAGCTATAGAAACTAGTGAATTAATTAGTGATATGTTAAAGAAAAGAAGAATTCCACATGAGGTGTTGAATGCTAAGAATAATGCACGTGAGGCTGAGATAATAGCTAAAGCAGGAGCAAAGGGAGCTGTAACAATAGCTACTAATATGGCTGGACGTGGAACAGATATAAAATTAGGTGAAGGTGTAAAAGAATTAGGTGGGTTATGTGTAATAGGTACAGAAAGACATGAATCTAGACGTATAGATAATCAGTTAAGAGGACGTTCTGGACGTCAAGGAGATCCTGGATTTACACAATTCTATTTATCATTTGAAGATGAATTAATGATAAGATTTGGTTCAGATAAGTATAAAGGAATGTTAGCTAATTTAGGTTTTAAAGGGGAACAAGTAGTACAGAATAAATTATTAGCTGGTTCTTTTGAGCAAGCTCAAAAGAAAGTAGAAGGTAATAACTTTGATATTAGACGTCAATTATTACAATATGATGATGTTATGAATAATCAAAGAGAAATAATATATTCTAGAAGAAATGAAATATTAGATAGTGAATCTATTCATGAATCTACTATAAAACTACTTCATGATCATGTAATAGATGTTGTTAATGATCATTTAATTGATTCTAATAAATTAACAGATAAAGATTATGATGAAATATTAGAAACAGTAAATGAAAATTTACTTAAGAGTCATAGAATTGCTATAGCAGAGATTAAAGGAAAATCTTCAGAAGAAGTTATAGATTTAATACAAGATTTAGTAATAAAAGATTATGAAGAGAAACTTAAAGATGTACCTGAAGAGGTAGTAGATGAATTTGAGAAAGCTATAACATTAAAGGTAATAGATGATTATTGGATGGAACATATAGATGTAATGAGTCATTTAAGAGAAGGTATAGGACTTAGAGGATATGCTAATGAAAATCCATTACAAGCTTATACTATGGAAGGATATGACTTATTTGATTTAATGCTAACTAGAATTAATAAAGATGTATCTATATATTTATTAAAAGCTGAAATAAGACAAAATATTGAAAGAAAAGATAATACTAAGAATGCTGTTGCCAATGATGGTAAAGATCATAAAAAAGTACAAGCTCGTAATACTAAAAAAGTAGGTAGGAATGATCCATGTCCATGTGGCAGTGGACGCAAGTATAAAGTTTGTTGCGGCAAATAATGCTAAAAACCCTTGTAAAATAAGACTTTATGAGGGTTTTTATAATTCGACAAAATGTGTAATTTTTATCAAAAAAAGCACTTTAGATACGTTTTAGATACGTTTTTTTGTAAATTCGAAACTTATTCAATCGCAATATAGTAATATTGCGATAAATCTAAATTATAGAAAAGTATGGTATAATATTTATTGAAAGTTGGTTATGTGTATGAAATATATTGTCTTGTTAAGAGGAATAAACATAAGTGGCAAAAATAAGATTGCTATGATTGAATTAAAAAATGTATTAGAAAGTAATAATTATTCAGATGTTATAACATATTTGAATAGTGGTAATGTTATTCTAAATTCTGATAATAGTAAAGAATATATTGTTGATGATATTAAAACTTTAATCAAAAAGAGATTTAATTTAGAAATTCCTGTATATGTCATTGAGCATTTAGAATTAAAAGATATATTAGAACATAATCCAAATTGGTGGGGAACAAATAATAAAGGGATATATGATAATATTATCTTTGTTATGCCACCAATTAGTAGCAAAGATGTTTTTGATAGTATAGGAGAACCATCAAAAGATATTGATAAAGTAAAAGAATATAACAACATTATTTTTTGGTCTTTTGATTTAAATAATTATAAGAAATCTAATTGGTGGAAAAGAACTGCAACGGAATCGGTTAAAGATCAAATAACGATTAGAACATCTAATACAATGAAAAAAATATTAGAATTATGTAATAAATAAAATAATCGGAAGATTAAGATTTTGTGTTTTAAATAAAGAAAAAAAGAAGAAATTTTCAAATAGATTTCTTCTTTATTTATGCCTTTATATTACCATAAAATTGCATTTTTTTCAAGACTTGTATTTATTACAGTAAAGGTGTAATAAGTATATGGAGGGAAAAATATGAATAAAAATATGACAGCTTTAATAAGCTTGTATGCAAGAGTGTATCATTCAAGAAATAGTAATATAAGAATATATAATGAGGTATATTATGATAAATTACTAAGCCCAGATGAATATAATCAAATATCACAAAATATGCAAAATGGTATTAATTTTTTTAATCCAAATTATAGAGGGGATAATCCATTAAAATGGATAGTAAATAATAATCTTGCCCCATCAGTTTTAGCAAGATCAGCATTTAATGAAAAACATTTATTAAATGAAATCAATCTTGGGTTAAAACAATATATTATTTTGGCAAGTGGATATGATACATCTGGATTTAAGGTAAATAATCAATTAAAGGTATTTGAACTTGATAAGAAAGAAATGATAGAAGACAAACTAAATAGAATTAAAAATGCGAAGTTAAATACCAAGAATATATCTTATATAAAAACAGATTTTAATAAAAATTGGATTAATGAATTAATAAATAGTAATTATAAACCTTCAGAAAAAACATTTTGTTCAATGTTAGGAATAAGTTATTACTTAGATAAAAAAGTATTTAAAAAAACAATAAAAGAATTATCTGGAATTATTCCAAAAGGAAGTTCGATATTATTTGATTATCCAAATACTAATGAATCAAAAACAGAAAAAATAAATCAACAACTAGCAAAAGGAGCAAATGAAGAAATGAAATCAACATATTCTTATAAAGATATAGAAAGTATTGCTGAAGAATCAAATTTGTTGATTTATGCACATCTAAATCACATGGATATTAATAATAATTATTTTTATGATTATAACACAATTAATCCAACAGAAAAGATAATTGCACCAATTGGGATTAGTTATGTTATATTAGTAAAGAAATAATTAGAAATAAAAATAGCAGTTTTATTCGTTCACAATATCAAGATATTAGGAGAATACAAAAATTATCTTTTTCTATGCTATAATGTTAATGAGGTGTTTTATGGATAATAACTTGTATGAGATGATATTCAAGAGAAAATCATTTCACTTATTCCGAAATATAGGAAATCAAAAAATTAGTGAAGAAGATTTAAAGGATATAGAGAATAAGTTTAATGATTTAAAACCACTTATAAATGACATTAAAGTAAAAATAAGAATTGTTAAAGATTCAACAACTTGTAAAAGAGGACAAGAATATTGCATATTATTTTATTCAGAAAAGAAAGATAATTACTTACAAAACATAGGTTATTTAGGCGAACAATTGGATCTTTATTTAGTATCCAAAAATATAGGTACCTTATGGTTTGGAATAGGAAAAGTAGATGAGAAAGAATTAGATGGTTTGGATTTCGTTATTATGATTGCTATTGCAAAAGTTGATAATGAAGATAAATTTAGAAAAGATATGTATAAGAGTAAAAGAAAAGAATTATCTGAAATATGGGAAGGTAATAGTTATTTAGATATTGCCAATATAGTTAGATTTACTCCAAGTGCATGTAATACACAACCATGGAGAGTAGAGTCATCAGATAATGAAATAAAGGTATATAGATACCGAAAAGAAGGAAAAAGAGGTATTATGCCTAAAGATAGGGTTATTTATTATAATCAAATAGATATTGGTATATTTTTATGTTTTCTAGAATTATGTTTAGAAAAAAACAACATTATATATAATAAAGAATTATATGTAGAAGATGACCACGAAAAGGAAAATAATTTAGTGGCAGTCTATAAAATAAGATGATCGCAAGATTAAGATATTACGATACATTAAATCAATAAGTTTAGATACGTTTTTAGATACGCTTAAACTGCAATGTTAGAAAATTAGACATAACTTTATTACAATTTATGAGTAAACTATTCAACTTTTTGAGTAAGAAAGCCCACTTTAAAAGGAAAAAATTACACGGTAGTTTTAAATGGACGCCATGTGGCAGTGGTAAAAAATATAAGCAATGTTGTGGTAAATAATCTCGTAGAACCTGATATATAAAGGGTTTGCGAGATTTTTCTTTATTACAATATTTAGGCAAGTTGAGGTTAAAAAATGACTCTAGATAAGTTTTAGATAAGTTTTTTTTTGACTAAATGAGCCTTAAAAATGAGTTAATATGATATAATTAAAAAGGATGTGATAACTATGAATAAAGAACTAATGATAAATAAAATTAAAAAATATCTAGCTACTAAATATGAGTTTGATATTAATGAATTTGAGAAAAAAGGATTAAATATCGTTACAAATAATAAAGAAAATAGTATTAAGATGATTCTATTGTATGATTTAATACTTGTTTCTTGTTCTAATAATTTATATGATTTAGTGAATGAAAAACTTAAAGGTAAAAATACATATGAGATATTTGAGTTCCCTTTAGTATATGGTCAATCAATATATTTTATACCAGATTTAGAAAGAATCACTGAGCAAAAAGATAATAAAAAATATGTATTCAAATTATTTGATGGAAACACTAAAGACATAGAGTTGTCATTAGGTTTTGAAAATGCTATAACTTTTGAAAATGGGAAATGTATTTCTGATATAGCTTATTGTGCATTTGATGGAAATAAGATTATTGGTGTAGCGGGAGCTGATAAAATTAGTGATGATATTTGGGAAGTAGGAATCGAAGTTTTACCAGAATATAGAAAAGAAGGACTTGCTACAATATTAACTAATAATTTAACATTAAAGATTTTAGAAAAAGGAATAGTTCCAATTTGGTGTGCTTCATCTACGAATATAGGATCACAAGCAGTAGCTAATAAATGTAATTATATTCCATTATGGTTTGAAACATATGGAGATGTTTTTGATGACGGATTTGTATATAAAGAATTAATAAAGTAGGTGAAATAGTGTATATTAAAACTAAAAGATTTATAAATGAAGGATTCAATAGTAAAGCCTATATAATCAATGATGACTATATTCTTTTGGAAGGAGTAAATAAAAATTCATACAATAATTATTTAAAATATGTTGAAAGTATAAAAAATTTAAAAGATATAAAATCAGTTCAAATTCCCAACATAGTTGAATTAATTTCTCCTAATGATGAATTTGAAAATGGTGCTATGATTTACAAAATGATAAAAGGTCATACTTTTAAGAAAGAGCATATTACTAAGGTGGATTTAGATAATATTGCTAAATCAATAGCAAATTTTACGAATGAATTATATAATATTAAAGTTCCTTTTGATAAAAAAGGATATGTTGACAGAGAAATATCAATTACTGAAAGAAGTGTAAATTTATTAAAGAAATATCTCTCTAATGAAGAATATAGAAAAGTATTAGATTGGTTTAAGGAATACAAGAATTATTTATTAAGTTTTAATGATTATCATTATATTCATGGTGATTTATGGTATGAAAATTATATTCTTGATGATAATGACAATTTAATAGGTATAGTTGATTTTGAAGGTGCATGTATGGGAGATCCAGCTTATGATATAGCAGCATTATATTATTTAGGTGATGATTTTGTAGCTAAAGTATTAAAATACTATAAATATACAAATAACGATTTAATAAAAAGAGTATCAATGTTAATAAAAGCAAGAGAGATTGCAGACTTTGAGGATATGATTAATAACTATCCAGAAGAAGTAGAAGAACAAGTTGATAAAATTGGAAAAGTGTTAAATTAAATCTATTTTTTTAGATAAGTTATTAGATAAGTTGTCGAATAAAAACTTGCAATATTTCAATAAAAAATTATTAAATTAAAATAAAAAATACCAATTTAAAAGGAAAAAATTACTTGGTTGTTTTAATATTTTACCATGTGGCAGCGGACGCAAATATAAACAATGTTGTGGTAAATAATCTCGTAAATCCCGATAAATAAAGGGTTTGCGAGATTTTTCTTTACTCTAAAAAGTTGTAAAAATTGTAAAAAATACAACGCTACCCACACTTTACCCACACTTCAATAATGGCAAAGAATCAAAACCATACCATAATTATGGCTAGAATATGATATAATTATAAAAGGAGATGAACTTTATGAAGAAAAATTATTTATTAGTACATGGAAGTTTTGGAAGTCCGTTTTCAAATTGGATTCCTTGGTTAAGAAGTGAATTAGAAAAAGATGATTTAGAAGTATATACACCAGACTTTCCTACAGGAGTTGGATACCAAAACTATAATAATTGGTCTAGATTATTAAAAACATATGTTGATTCTGGTATTTTAAATGAAAATACTACTATATATGCTCACTCAATAGCACCAATATTTATATGTAAATTTTTAGTAGAAAATAATATCAAAGTAAAAAAATTAATATTTGTTTGTGGATTTAATAATTATCTAGGTATTAATGAAGAATATGATAATGTTAATGAAAGCATGTATTTTGATAATTTAGAAGATGTAAAAAATTGCTGTAATGAAATAATTTGCTATTACTCAGATAATGATCCATATGTTAAATATGATGTAGAAAAAGAATTTGCTGATACTATTTCTACTAAACAATATTGTATACATAATGGTGGCCATCTAAATTCGGAATCCAATTATAGTGAATTTAAAGAATTGTTAAATGATAAATAGAGGTGATTTTGTGAATGAAATTTTTATAAGAAAAGCTCAATTGGAAGATTTGAATATTATCCAAAATTTAAATAATGAATTATTTAAATTGGAAAAAGAAAATTATGATTCAACTTTAGTACAAGATTGGCCTTTATCAGAAGATGGAAAACAATACTTTGAAGATCTAATAATTAATCATTATGTTATTGTAGCGATAAAAGATGATAAGATAGTTGGATATCTAGCTGGTAGTATAAATGAAAAAGGCTCATATGAAGAAATTCAATATGGTGAAATTAATAATATGTTAGTTGATAATAATTTTAGAGGTTTTGGAATAGGAAAATTATTAATAGATAAATTTAAACAATATTGTAAAGATAATAATATTAACAATTTAAAGGTAGTTGCAAGTGCTAAAAATATTAAAGCAATAGAATTCTATAAGAATAATGGATTTAATGATTTTGATATTACACTAACAACTGAAATACATTAAAAAAAATTAATAATAACACAAAATCGATTGAATTATTATTAATTTTTACCCACAGCTTTACCCACACTTTAAAAATAGTTAATGAGTTTTAATTATACTTTAAATGAAATTGAGGAGTTTTAAGACAAATTTAAAGCATTTTAACGAGTCAGAAGTTAGTGTAATGTGCCATGTGGCAGTGGTAAGAATTATAAGCAGTGTTGTGGTAAATAGTCATTTAAGCAAATAAATATAAGGGTTTGCAAAGATTTTATGATTTCAAGAAAGTTGCAAGAAATTGCAATTTTTTTGTTTTAGATACAGTTTAGATACAGTAAAAATGTCTAAATTTACCATTGCTCCCTAGATAAGGGAAATTTTATGATATAATAATTTTAGGAGTTGATACTTATGACTAGAAAAATAGTTGCTATTGGTGGTGGAGAAAATGAACGTCAAAAATCTGATGGCACTCGTACTCCATATGAGACAGGTCCAATGGATAAAGAGATAATAAGATTAACAGGCAAAGAACATCCTAATTTTTTATTAATAGCACATTCTCAACCACTTGAGAATCAAGAATTCTATTTTGAAGTGATGAGGGATATTTATAACGGTAAGTATGGATGTGAATGTAAGGATTTAAAAAGTGATAAATTGTTAGATTTGAAATATGTCCAGGAACTAATCGATTGGGCTGATATTATATACGAAGGTGGAGGAAATACTTTAGATATGATTAAGCTTTGGAATGAAACTGGTTTTGATGAAATTCTAAGAAAAGCTTGGGAATCTGGTAAAGTTATGTGTGGAGTATCAGCAGGAGCCAATTGTTGGTTTAAAGAATGTTCAAGTGATTCATTAAAAATTAAATATGGCCCAGATCAGCCATTAATTGCAATGGATTGCTTAGGATTCCAGGATGGATTTTTTGTGCCACATTGTGATGAACCAGGTAGATATGATTCAGTAAAAGAAATATTAAAAGATAAAGATTCAGTTGGATTATTATTTTCAAACTGCTCTGCAATGGAAATTATAGATGATGAGTATAGAATAATTACAAGTGATGCTTCTTATCATAATATTAATCCATATGCATTAAAAACATATTGGCGAGATGGACAATATGTTGAAGAACAATTAGATATATCTACTGAATTTAAAAAAACTTCTCAATTATATCAAAAAAATAAAGATCCTAAAAAGTTGTAAAAAGTTCAACAATGGCAAATTTTAGATACGTTTTTAGATACGTTCTGCTAGGTTTGCCGAGTGCTACGGAGTGCTTCCAAGTGCAACCAAGTGCCGAATTAACGAGCCGAGTGCTCTCAAAAGCTCCCAAAATCCCAAATACAAAAGGCCATGTGGGTCTGGTAAAAAATATAAACAATGTTGTGATAAATAAACTCGCAAAGCCTTATAAAATAGGGGATTGCGAGGTTTTTCTTTTTTTGAAAAAATTACAGTACTGTTTACACATTATCTACCTTTAAAACTAATATAAGGAAAATCAACATTTGTTTACTTCGAAAATGGTATTGGTAAAAATAATATGATATAATATTTGTGCAGTGGTGATTGGATTTATTCCTACTTTAACGAGTCGTTAAGGGACAATATTAATTAAGATGATTAAATGATAATTTTCCAATGGACTAAACTACATTTCATGTAGTCGTTTCGTTGCACTACACTTTATGTCCATTTTCAAATTATAATATCATTAGCACTGCACGTAAGTTGGGAGGTAGTAAAAATGTGGAAATATACAGGTATAAAAGAATGTAATGATTTTTTACTATCTCTCAACTTATTTAATTGTAAAGATAAAAAAAGGTATGTAAAGACTTTATATTCTATAAGTAATAATATTGAAAATAATTATAAAAAATATAAAATAAAAAAAAGAAATGGTAATTATAGAACAATATATGAGCCTAATTCTTTATTAAAACATATTCAGAAGCAAATTTTAGTTAATATACTTAATAATAAATCTATATCAGGATATGCTAAAGCATATCATAAGGGAATATCGTTAAAAGATAATGCTCTTCCACATATTAATAAAGATATAATATTAAAGCTTGATATAAAAGATTTCTTTGAAAATATATCATTTATGGATGTTTATAATTCTTGTTTTCAGATAGAATATTTTCCTAAATCAGTAGGTATGTTATTAAGTTCCTTATGTGTATATGATGACCATTTAACTCAGGGGTCTCCAACCTCTGCTTATATTTCAAATTTAGTTATGAAGGATTTTGATGAAGAATTAGGAATTTGGTGTGAAGAGAATAACATATCCTATACAAGATATTCTGATGACATGACTTTTTCAGGTTTTTTTAATCCAAGTGAGATAATTAAAGAAGTTAGAAAAATGTTGTATAAGTTAGGACTACAATTAAATAGTAATAAAATTCATGTTGTTTATAAAAGTGCTAGTCAAACTGTTACAGGATTAGTGGTAAATGATAAGGTACAAGTTGGAATAAAATATCGTAAGGAAATAAGAAAAGAAGTTTATTTTATAAATAAGTATGGTTTAGAGTCTCATTTAAAAAGAATAAATGTAAATGATAAAAATAAATATTTAAATAATTTATATGGAAGAATATTGTATGTTTTACAAATTAATAAAGATGATAAGGAATTTATATCATATAAAAGAATAATAAGTAAAATAAAGAGTAATTTATCATAAATGATAAGCTGCTTTTTTAATAGTGTTGTTATATTAAGATATTATATGTTTAAAGGTAGGAGTAATTCTACTTATTTTATTTTTTGATAGATGAGGGCAAATGTCCTGTTTTTCTTGCAATTATAGGTGTTTTATGATATATTATTCAGCAATTAGGGGGAGAAAATATGGAAATAAAAGAAATTAAGGTGGGAACTGATTATTTTTTTGAAGTGTGTGATTTTGTTGAAGAGAATATAAATAGAGAGAATTTATCTGAAAATGGTGGAACATTAAATTATAGTAATCTAACATATAATTCTGATATTTTATTTATTGCATTTGATAAAGGTATTCCAGTTGGATATAATTCAATTGTTAGATATGATGGTGGATTATATATATATCAAATAGCAGTTAAAAAAGAATATCAAAATAAGAAAATTGGAACATCAATGTTAAGAAAAGCTGTTGAAATTGCTGATGAAGAGAACTCTTTTTTAACTGCTCATGTAATGAATTATAATTCTGTATCTCAAAAAATGTTTTTAAACTTAGGATTTAAAAAGATAAGTGAAGATCCTAAAACAGGGAATGGGTTCTATGCTTTAAATCAGAGAAGGAAAAAATATAGACAACGTCGTGGTAAATAAACTTATATATTAAAAATTGATGTTGTAAGATAAAAGGTGTATACAAAGAATGTGTATACTTTTTTTTATAATATTATGTAACAAAAATGTAAATCAAATAATTAAAATTTAATTTTTATGATAGAATATATAGAGATTGAGGTACTATGTTTTTAAAAGTAAAAATAATTTTAGCTTATTAATGGGTTGTAGTATGATATAATAATTTATAGGAGGTTTTTATGAGAAAGAATGTTTTTAATGTTGAATTAGAGAGAATTAAGAATCAGGATGTGAGAAAAAGTACGGAGATTATTTTAGATATGTTACCTGATTACTTTTATGAAATACCTGCTTCTTCTACGGGTAAGTATCATCCTGATTTTTCGTTAGGTGAGGGTGGACTTGTTAGACATGTAAAGGTTGGTATGAGGATTTTAGAAGAGATATTTAGAGATAAATCTTTTGGTACGTATGATGATTATACAAAAGATTTAATGAGAATGTCTTTATTACTTCATGATGGTTTTAAATCTGGTATTGAAAACTCTGGACATACATGCTATGATCATCCAATTCTTATGAGTAATTTTATCTTTGATAATAAAGATAAATTGTTAATAAGTGAGGAAGATGTAAAATTTGTTACAAGGTTAATATCAACTCATATGGGTGGTCCTTGGGGTACAGATAAACCTGGTAAAGATGTTTTGCCTGTACCAGAAACAATGGAAGAGTTAATAATACATTTGTGTGATTATATATCATCTAGAAGATTTATAGATGTATCTTTTGAAAATAATGAAATATCTGATAATAGAGGTAAAACTTTAACCTTAAATAAAAAGAATGATTAAAATAATAGTTTAATTATTGTATACGGAGTATTTATGGAAGAATTAATTAAAAGATATAAATATCTTAATGATAATAAAGAATTGGTATTAGCTTTATGTATTAATTATGAAGTAGGGAATAATTCTTGTGAAAAACAAGAATTAAAACCTTATTTATGTGCTAAAGTTAGTGATGAGATTGTAGATGCATATGAAGAATTATTGTTTACAGATAAAGATATAGAAGATACAGTTTTGTATAAACATATAGAAGAGTTAAAAAATAATCCAATGTTTTTAGAAACAGTGCAAGATCTTATTAAAAAATTAGAAGAGAGAAGAGTTAAAGATATACAATTGAATCCAACATTTACAGTTTGGAAGATATTAACTTATGTAAGAAATAATAATAAAGATAATGCTTGTGTATTAGATGCGTTGGATAAATATTATAATCTTGATAGATATATAGTAACTGGTTTAAATTGGAAATGTGGCTATGAATTATTACAATATGATGATAAAGAGAAGGTATATAATTTTCCTGATTTAACTCTTATGTTTGAAAAAAAAGTTGCTGAAGAATATGCTGTTATATTGCATGGTTATCGCGGTAATGAATTTGAGGAAGAAGATAATTATCTTGTTAAGTGGGGATCAGATGATAGACCTAAGAATTATTATGCTAAAACTAATTTTATGGCAAAACTAGCAAATATGCCTATGGTATCTTTAGAATTAAAGAAAGAATTGTATCAACAGATGCAATCATCTTCTAAAGTTAAAATATTAAAATAAGTATTAAGATTTAGATAGTAATAAATATATGGGAGCAATTATTTGAATATTGCTCCTTTTGTTGTATAATGTTTTTATAAAGAGGGTGATATAGTGTTTCCTGGGAAAATAGAAGAGATAGTAAATGGTATACAATATACAATTGATGATATAGGTAGAAGTGAAGATAAAGTATTTATATTTGAGGATAAATATATATTAAAGATATCAAATGATAAGAGAAGGTTATTGGATGAGAAAGAAAGAATAGATTTTTTGTCTGGATGTGATATTCCATGTAGTAGGAGTATTTGCTATTTAGAGGAAGATAATAAGTGCTATTATTTAAGAACATATATAAAAGGTTATAGTTTAATAGATGATAAATTTATTAATAATCCTAAATTGTTAGTAGATATTTTAGTAAATATAATTGGTATTTTAAGAAAGTTAGATAATTTTAATTGTCCTTTTAAATCAAAGGATAATGTAGGTAATGATTTTGTACATGGAGATTTATGTTTACCTAATATATATGTTGATGAAGACAATAATTTTGCTGGATTTATAGATTTGGATAATTCTGGATTAGGAGATAAATGGTATGATTATTCTTGGTTGTTATGGAGTTTAGAATATAATTTAGGAACTAATAAATATAATAAATTATTATTAGATAAACTTAATATAAAATTTGATAAAGAGAAATATGATAAATATATACCTGAAGATTATAGAAAATAATAAATAGAAGAAAGGATTATATTTATGGATAATATAGAGAAGAATTGTGAAGGCTATAATTAATGAAGATGAGAGGCTTGTTTGTGTGATTACTATTGGCTATGGAGAGACAAATGGAGTTGTTAGGAAGAGTAAAACTATAGATGAAGTTAATAAGTCTAAGAATTATCCTGATTGGTATAAGAAAGGGATTGAATTTGCATTATTGGCACCTACAGCGATGAATCAACAAAAATTTAAATTTGAATATTTAGGTGATGATAATGTTAGAGTATTATCTGGAAGAGGTGCAATGACTAAAATAGATTTAGGTATTGTTAAAAATCATTTTGAATTAGGGGCTAACATAAGTGTTAACTGGAAGTAAAAATGGTAACTATAAATTTAACGGATGAAAAATCCGTTTTTATGTGGTATAATGTTTAATGGTATAGTTAGGAGATATGATATGCAAATTAATAAACAAAATGTTATAGTTACAGGAGCTGCTAGTGGATTAGGGTTAGAGCTTACAAAACAATTATTGGCAGAAGGAGCTAATGTAGCAGCTGTTGATATAAATAGAGATAATTTAAAAAAATTAGAAGAAGATTTAGATTCCAAGCAACTTAAAACTTATATAGTTGATATGGGAGATGTGGAATCAATTAAGAAATTTAGAGAGGATTATAAGAAAGATTATAATGATGTAGATATTATTATTAATAATGCTGGTATTATTCAACCTTTTGTTAAGGTGCAAGATTTAGATGATAAAATAATTAATAAGACTATGAATGTTAATTTTTTTGGTCCTTTACATTTAATAAGATTATTTTTTGGAGATTTAACTAAAGATAAGAAAGAACAATATATAGTTAATGTATCTAGTATGGGTGGTTTTTTCCCGTTTCCAGGACAGACTATATATGGGGCTTCTAAAGCTGCATTGAAATTATTTACTGAAGGGTTATATGCTGAACTTGAAAATACTAATGTTAGAGTAATGGTTGTATTACCTGGGGCTATGGCTACTAATATAACTAAGAATTCTAATGTAGAAACGTCTACTAGTGAAGAGAATAGTTCTTTTAAATTGCTTAGCCCAGTAGTTGGAGCTAGTGAAATAATAAAGGGAATTAAGAAAAATAAGTTTAAAGTATTTTTAGGAAGTGATTCTAAATTTTTAAGATTCTTATATAAAATTAATTCTATATGGGCTATAAGATTTATTAATAAAAAGATGAGTAAGATGAATTAGATGAGAGTATCTCATCTTTTTATTATAATGAATAATATATAGATGATATTAAGATAAGATGTGTTATAATTAGTGTGGAGTTGAGTGGTGTGAAAGAGACTTTTAGAAATTTGAAGAAAGTATATAAGAAATATGGTAGAGAATATAAATCTTCTTAATAAATTATATAATATTAATTCTGGTACTATTTTAATTGATGGAAAAGATATAAATAATTTAGATGAAAGATCAATTAGAGGTAATATTACTATAATTAGTCAGAGTCCATATATATTTAATATGTCAATTAGGGATAATTTAAGATTAGTAAAAAATGATGTTACTGATGAAGAAATAATTAATGCGTGTAAGTTAGCTTGTTTAGATGATTATATTGAAACTCTTCCAGATAAATATGATACAGTAGTAGGTGAAGGAGGAGTTAATTTATCAGGTGGCCAAAGGCAAAGACTTGCTATTGCTAGAGCGTTAATTCAAAAAACTAAAATAATATTATTTGATGAGGCTACAAGTGCTTTAGATAATGAAACACAATCTAAAATACAAAAAGCAATAGACAATTTAAAGGGAGAATATACTGTTATAATAATAGCTCATAGATTGTCTACAATTGTTAATTGTGATAAAATATTTATTTTAGAGAAAGGAAAAATAACAGATTCTGGTTCTCATGATAAATTATATAATAGTAATAAGTATTATAAACAATTGTGTGAGACAGAGTTACTAGAAAAAAAGTAGTGTAATAAAATTTGCTAATTTTTTATTTATATGATATAATTTAGTACGAAATCTTTGATGGGGACATGACTGTTATTGATATTTTTGTAGAGAGTTGTCGGTTGGTGAAAGATAATAAAATTATATAATAGTTTCTACCTTTGAGTGAAATGTAAACATTTTCGGTTAATAGCCGTTATATTAATTAAGTTAAAGATAAGGATGGTACCGTGCTTTGCACTCCTAATTGGTATCATCTTTTTTTTATAAAGGGGATGATTAAAATGATGAATAATTATAGGTGGATGATAGAGCGATCCTGTACATATTAATTATATTAAGAATAATAGAAAGGAATGATTAATATGATAGATATAAATAGGATTAGAAATAATAAAGATGAAGTTGAAAAGGCTTTATTAAAGAGAATGGATAATATTAATTTAGATGAATTTTTAGAGTGGGATAAAGAGAAAAGAAGAATTGGGGCTTTGATGGATGAATATAGGGCTGAGAGAAGAAAAACTAGTGATAAGATAGCAAAATTAAAAAGAGAAAAAGAAGATACTACGGATATAGTTAATCAGATGAAGGAATTAGGAGATAAGATAGAAGAAGGGATGATTAAATATAATGAATTAGATAAAAAGATATTTGATTATTTAGTAGGTCTTCCTAATACTCCTGATGATGATGTAGTGGCTGGTGGTAAAGAGAATAATGAGGTAATAAGTACTAATTTAGAGAAACCTAAGTTTGATTTTGAGTTAAAACCTCATTATGAGATACTTAAAGATTTAAATATGATAGATTATGATAGAGGAGTAAAAATTGCTGGAGAGAAGAATTGGATTTATACTGGTATGGGAGCAAGACTTGAGTGGGCTTTAATAAACTATTTTATTGATACACATATTAAAAATGGGTTTCAATTTATGATGCTTCCATATATGTTAAATTATGATTGTGGATTTGGTGCTGGGCAGTTTCCTAAGTTTGATGATGAAGTATATATGATAAAGTCAGATAATGATGAAGATAATCATAATAAGTTTTTATTACCAACTGCTGAGACGGCGTTAGTTAATATACATAGTAATGAAATAATGAATACAGATGATCTTCCTAAAAAATATTTTGCATATACGCAATGTTTTAGAGTTGAGGCTGGTAGTTCTAGAGAAGAAGAAAGAGGGACTATTAGGGGGCATCAGTTTAATAAGGTTGAAATGGTTCAATATGTTAAAGAAGATAAGAGTGAAGAAGCTTTTGATGAGTTATTAAGTATTGCAGAAAACTTAATAAAAGGGTTAGGTCTTCATTATCAAGTTAGTAAGCTTGCTGCTGGGGATTGTTCTAGTGCTATGTGTAGAACTTACGATATAGAAGTATGGATACCTAGTATGGGTATATATAAAGAAGTAAGTAGTGTATCAAATAGTAGAGATTATCAAGCTAGGAGAAATAATACTAAATATCGTGATAAGGATGGTAATTTACATTATGTTTGTACTTTAAATGGTAGTGGGCTTGCTACTAGTAGGTTAGTTCCTGCTATAGTGGAACAATATCAAAATAAAGATGGAAGTATAACTGTTCCTGAGGTTTTAAGACCTTATTTAGGAGGAATAGAAATTATTAAATAATTATTAGGTTATGGGAATATTATGGTATAATTACTGGTGTGAGGTGTTATTTAAATGAAGAGATATAGTAAAGATGAGATAGATGAAGTTGCTGAAATATTAAAGAATGATGGAGTTGTAAGTGTTCCAACAGATACAGTATATGGTATATGTGCTCGTATTAATTCAAAGAAGGCATATGAAAAACTTGTTGATGTTAAGAAGAGACCTAGTAATAAATCTTTTCCTGTATTATGTTTAGATGAGGAACAGATAAAAAGTATTGCTATTGTTGATGTTAAGGCAGAAAAGCTTATTAGAGCTTTTATGCCAGGACCTATTACATTAGTTCTAAATAAGAGACCTGAAGTTTTTTCATATATTAATAATGCTGGTACAAGAATTAGTGATGAGCTTGCGGTTAGAATTGTTCCATTAAAAATATTAGAAGAATTAATAGAAAAAACTGGTAGTCCACTTTTTTTAACAAGTGCTAATATAAGTGGAGAAAATGTATGTAATAGTTTAGATGATATTGAAAAGGTGTTTCCATATTTAGATGGAATATTAGAAGGAGATATATCTTTTGGACAAGCTAGTACAATTGTAGATTGTACTAATGGAGAGATTAAAATACAAAGAGAGGGACCAATATCTATAGAAGAGATTATGGAAGTATTAAAAAAATAATGAGTGTTACTCATTATTTTTTTAGTTATATTATTTGATTAATATATTTAATTTTCTTTAATATATATATACAAGTAATGCTACATATAAATATTATAATAGTAAATATTGGAATACCTATTAAAGAATTAATATTAGGATATATAAATAGTTTAGTTGTAATATCTAGAAATATACCATGAATTAAATATACACCTAAAGATAGATCTGATAATTTTATTATATATTTATTAAGAGTATCTTTATTATAATTATTAATAATTAAAGTATAGAAGGCAAATGATGAGGTAATTATAAATGGTGTTCTATAGGCAAAATATAGATTATAAAACATATTATATTTAATAGATGATAGATAATTTAGAATTATACTTGTAGTAAAGCAAATAATCATTATTAGTATTAATAAGATATTATATTTTTTTAGATCTTTAGATTTAATATATTGATATAAATATTTACCTAAGATAAAGAAGCCTGTATAACTTATAAAGGTAAAATATTGGGCTAAGAAAGGACTAATCATACTACCTGTTGAGAATAATATCCATATTAATAATAATATTATTTTAATTATATTATTGGATTTTAATAATATTTTTCTTAATAGTGGTTGTATAGTATATAATAATAATATTGTATATAAGAACCATAGATGGGCTCTATAAGGGGTAAATAATAATTTATAAAAATCATTATAAGTAATACCTAAATAATAGTATTCCCATATTAGATATATAACATCCCATACTATTATTAATATAATAAACTTTAATAATCTTTTTAAATATTTATTTAGATTAAATTCTCTATCTAGTAATAAGGCACCACTTATCATTAGAAAGATTGGAACACTAATTCTAGAAATAGTATTAAATATTAGAGAGATAATAAATGATTTATTGCTGATAATACCAAAACTTCTAGAATATACATTAGAAACATGGATAGTGATAACCATTATCATGGCAAGTACTCTTAAGATATCAAATGAATATTCTCTTTTGTTTTTCATTTTATTTAAATACTTTCTTAAATTCTTCTATAGAATATATTTTTCCATCTTTATATTTAACATAAGAGTATGAACCATGTTTCTTAGCAATATCAAAGGCTTTCTTTTTCTTTTTTAGTGTTCCTTTTTTGATTATTTCTTCATTCCAATTAATACTATCATAGCCATTAGAAGTACTAATAGTATTTATATATTTATAAGTTTTCTTTTTCTTTTTAGTTTTAAGATATATATAAGTAGAGTAGACTCTTTCTCCAGTTTCACTTTTAAATACTGCTATATAATCATTTGATAGAGTTATATCATTATCTTGTTTATATGAATAGACTACAAATATTATTTGAATAATAATTATTAAAAGTGCTAGTAATATTAAATATCTTTTTTTCATAAATACCTCACTTTCTTATTTAATTATAACATAAATAAGAAAGATGTATTTATGAAAATACTTTTGTGATATAATAGTTATAGAATGGAGGAATTATTATGAGTAAAATATTAGTTAGTTATTTTTCTGCTAGTGGTAATACAAAGGGGGTTGCTGATGCGATAGTTAGTGCAGTAGGTGGAGATATATTTGAAATAGAGCCAAAGGAAAAATATACTAAAGAGGACTTGGATTGGATGAATGATAAGAGTAGGTCATCTATTGAGATGAAAGAAAATATTAAACCTGAAATAGAAAATACTATTTCAAATATAGATGATTATGATACTATTTGTTTAGGATTTCCTATATGGTGGTATAAAGAACCTACTATTATTGATAAATTTTTAGAAGAAAATGATATGACTGGTAAGAATATTTATGTATTTGTAACTAGTGGTTCTTCTAGTATTGATTCAACTTATAAGAGTTTAAAGAATAATTTTCCAGATTTAAATTTTGTTGATGGTAAAAGGTTTACTGGAAGTGAGACAGAAGATGAATATAGGGCTTGGATAGGATAAAATAAGTAGGAGTAATCCTACTTTTTTTTGTGTTATAATTTTATTAGGAGTTTGATAATTTATGAAAAATAAATATGTATATATATTATTGTTTATTTCTTTATTTATGGTTGTTGGATGTAAAGATAATAATGGTAATAATAGTAATAAAGATGTAGAGATTAAAGAAAATGATACAGATGCATGGGTTTTATGTTGATGAAGAATATAAAATAATATCTTTTGATTTAATATTTAGTTTTGATGAAGATAATCCAGAAAGATGTGCTTAAGAAATTAATAAAAAATTAAAAGAGAAATATCCTGAATATAATTTTAGTATTATATTGGAGGCTGATGTGTCAGATTAATGGTAAAAAATCAAGTATAAATATATACTTGATTTTTTACTTTATTTCATCTGGTATTAGTTTTATTAAATAATCTATTAATTCATTTTTGGAATATTTGTCTATATTATATAGCCAGTATATTCCTACGTTAACGACGGCACCAATAAAAAATTTAGATATTATAGTTTTTGGTATTTTTGTTTCTTCTAAATTTTCATCATTTTTTAATTTTGTTAGTACATCATTATCTATTACGTCATATATCATGTCTGTCAAAATACTGTTTCTATTGTTTATGGCAATAGATAAATAAGTATCTTTTTCTTTTTCTATATGTGTTAAAAATATTTTTATTACTTCTATATAGTATTCTTTAGAATTAGTATATATGTTTTTATCTAATTCTCCTATAAAGGATTGTTTTAAATTATCTAATAGGTTAGATAGAAGGGTATATTTATCTTCAAAATGGGTATAGAATGTAGATCTGTTTATTAGGGCTTCATCACAAATATCAGATACTTTTATTTCTTCAAAGGTTTTCTTTTTCATAAGATTTATTAAAGCATTATATAATGCTTTTTTTGTTTTAACTATTCTTAAATCTTCTTTCTTCATATCAACATCTCTTTTCAATATATATACATATCATACTAATCGACAAATGTAAAGATAATATACAAAATGTTGTGTATTTATTCATACATATTTAATATTTTGTTGGATATCTATACAATTATATTATTATGTTGTTCACTTTGCTTATTACTTGACATAAAATAGTTCTATGAAAGGAAGCAGAAAATGAAAAAGTTTGGAGATTTTATTGTTAATAAAAGTAAGTTTATTCTTGTTATGGCTATTATTTTATTAATACCTAGTATTATAGGTTATGTTAAAACAGGGATAAATTATGATATCCTTACTTATTTACCTGAAGATATTGAAACACTTAAAGGTGAAAAAATATTGACAGATGATTTTTCATTTGGAGCATATTCGATAGTAATTACTGAAGGTATGAAAGATAAGGATATATTAAAGTTAGAAGATGATATTAGAGATGTTGAGACTGTAGAAAAAGTATTAAGTATTAATGATTTAATAGGAATGAATATTCCATTATCTATTATTCCGGAGAAAATAAAAGATAAGGTTGGCGATGAAGAGGAAAGATTAATACTTGTTATTTTTAAGAATTCTACAAGTGATGATAAGACATTAAATGCTGTTGAAAGAATAAAACATATAGTTGGTAAACGGGCTCTTGTTGGAGGTATGAGTACAATGGTACTTGATATTAAAGAACTATTTAATAATGAAATGCTTTTATATGTTTTTATAGCGGTTATTTTATGTATTGTAGTTTTGGAATTATCACTTGATTCTTATTTGGTTCCATTTCTTTTGATATCTAATATAGGAATTGCTATTATATTTAATATGGGATCGAATATTATATTTGGTAGTATTTCATATATTACTAAAGCAATAGTTGCAATATTGCAACTGGGGGTTACAACTGATTTTTCTATATTTTTATATCATAAATATGAATATTTGAAGGATAGGGAAAAAAATAAAGAGGAGGCTATGAGTAAGGCTATATGTTCAACGTTTAAGTCAGTTATTGGAAGTAGTCTTACTACTATTGCTGGTTTTTTGGCATTATGTACTATGAAATTAACGCTTGGTATTGATATTGGTTTGGTTATGGCTAAGGGAGTTTTACTTGGAGTAATATGTGTTTTAACAGTATTTCCAGCTCTTCTTCTTATGTTTGATGAAGCTATTGTTAAGACTAGACATAAGGAATTGCTTCCTAAGTTTGATAGGGTTAATAATTTTGTTATTAAGTATTATAAAATTATATTTGTTATATTTTTAATACTTTTGGTTCCAGCTTTTCTTGCTCAGAAGAAAGCACCTGTTTATTATAAGTTAGATGAATCTATACCGGATAATTATGATTATAGTATGGCTAGTAAAAAGCTTAAGGAAGATTATAATATGGTTACTCAAGAGATTATATTAGTAAATAGTGATATGTCAATTTATGATGTTAATAAAATGACTGATGAGATTTTAAAGGTTGATGGTGTTGATTATATATTGAGTGCTGATGAGTTGGCTAAATATGGTATAACTGATGATATTTTACCTGATGAGTTAGTTGATATCTATAAGAGTGATAAATATAAGATGATAATGGTTAGTTCTAGTTATGATATAGCATCAGATGAATTAAATAAGCAGATAGATAATATTAATAAAATTATTAAATCTTATGATAAGAATTCTATTTTAGCGGGAGAAGGACCTTTAACAAAGGATCTTGTTAATACATCAGCAGTAGATTTTGTTAATGTTAATTATACATCAATAGTAGTTATTTTTATTCTTATGTTAATAGTTCTTAAGTCTATATCTTTACCTGTGCTTTTAGTAACAGCAGTTGAATTTGCAATATTTCTTAATATGGGTGTTCCTTATTTTATGGGAACAGAGATACCTTTTATTGCTAGTATTGTGATAGGGACAATTCAACTAGGTGCTACTATTGATTATGCAATATTAATGACTACTAAATATTTAGAAGAAAGGGAGAATGGTAAAGATAAGGTTAAAGCTATTAGAGATACTTTATCATTAACAACTGGATCAATATTTGTATCTGCTATGTGTTTTTTCGGAGCAACTATAGGGGTAGGATTAATATCTAAAATAGATATGATTGGTTCGTTGTGTAAGTTGATATCTAGAGGAGCAATAATAAGTATGTTAGTAGTTATTATGCTTGTTCCATCGTTATTAATAATATTTGATAAGATTATTATGAAGACAACTTTATTAAAAAAGAAAGAGAGTGATAAGATGATAAAAATTAAAAAGGAATTATTAATATTAGTTGTTGGTATGTTGCTTATGCCACTTAATGCTTTAGCCCTTGAAAAAGAAGAAACAGTTTATTCTAAGATGAATTCTGATGGTTCTTTAAATAAAGTAATTGTTAATGAACATTTTTTTAATAAAAATAAAGATAATACTTTGGAGGACTTAACAGATTTAGATGATGTTGTTAATATAAATAGTAATAATAAGGTATCAGTTAATGATAAAAAATTATTATTGGAGTCTGGTGGTAGTGATGTATTTGTACAAGGGACTACTAATAAGGAGTTACCTATAAAAGAGAAGATAACTTATAAGTTAGATGGTAAGGATATATCTTTGGATGATTTACTTGGTAAGAGTGGTAAGGTAGATATTACTATTAAATATACTAATACTAATAAAAGATTAGTAAATGTAAATGGTAAAGGTGTTGATATGTATACTCCTTTTGTAGTAGCTACTGTAACAAACTTTTCTAATAAGACTAATAGTAATATAGAAGTAACAAATGGTAAGGTTGTAGATAATGGGATAGGTTATGTGGTAATGGCTATTTCTACTCCTGGATTGTATGAAAATTTAGAATTAAAAGAATTAGAAGATTTAGATACAGTAACAATTACAATGAATACTACGAAATTTGAATTGCCTTCTATTTATTCGGTGGCAACTCCTAAGATAATGGATACTAGTGATTTAGATATATTTAGTAAACTTGATGATATGTATGGTAATATTGATCAGTTAGAGGGTGCTATGAATGATTTAAGAACTGGTTCTAATACTATTCTTACTAATTTGAATAAAGTTAGTGGTGGTTCTAGGCAAATATCTACTAATATGAAATTAGTTCTTGATAATTTGGATAAGATTAAGAGTGGAATTGTTTCTTTAGATGATGGTTTAACACAGATAATAGATAGTTTAAATAGTTCTAAAGATCAATTTGGGGCGATGAATGAGAAACTTGAAGAAATGAAAACATTAATTGGGGCTAATAATAGTTATATTGATGGACTTATGAATGTTAAAAATAGTTATGAACAGTTAAGTGGTGTTCCTGTGGAATATTTAACACCTGCTCAACAGGCACAGATACCTGTTTTGAAGTTTACTTATGATAATTTTAATTTAGGTGATGAGAAGAAAAGTTTAATAACTGTATTACAAGGTGATAATGTGGCTCTGAATGAGACTATTGAGGCATTTATTAAAGTAAATGATGCAATTAGTAGTTTGAATATTTATTTACCTAAACTTAAAGCTGGAGCAGATGAATTATCAAATGGTACTTCAAAATTAAAAGAAGGTGTAGCAATATTAAATAGTAAGATGAATGAATTATCAACTGGTTCAGAACAACTTGCAGATGGGATGAATAAATTTAATGATGGATTAAATCAATTTAATACAAGAGGTATTAAGCCAATCTTGAATATTAAGAATGAGGCTAAGAATATGACTGGAAAACTAAAAGCTATGTCTAGTTTGGGTGAAGAATATCAAAGCTTTTCTTTAAAAAATGATTCTACGAAATCAAAGACAAAATTTGTATTAATTACAGAAGGTAAATCTTTTTCTAAGGAAGTAAAAAATACTAAGGAAGAGATAAAAAAAGAAAGTTTTTTTGATAGATTAATTAATCTATTTAAATAAACTTTCTTTTTGTTTAGTATAATGTGATATAATAAAGAAAAATTGGAGGTGTAGATGTGGATAATGAAGGATTAAGACGTGGTTATTTAGAGATTATGGATTATAGAGATGATTATGCTAAGATATATGAAGAAGAGAAGAATAGGTTACTTAATATATATGGAGATAAGATATTTTGTATAGATCATGTTGGTAGTACTAGTATAAAGAATATTAAATCTAAACCTATAATAGATATACTTATACAGACTGATGATTTAGATGATTTTATAAAATATACAGAATCTAAAGTAGAAGGAGATATTTATACAGTAAAAAAGGAACCTACTATGGGAGGAGATTATCTAATTCGTCGGGAAGAAGATGGTAAGATTAAGGCTTTTATTCATGTATATAAAACTGGTGATATGAGAGGGATTACCTCCATTATGTTTAGAGATTATTTAAATTCTCATGAAGATGAGAAGGAAAAATATGAATTATTAAAGATGGAATTATATAATAAATATAAGAATGAGAGAAAGAAGTATACTTTAGGTAAGGATAAATATATTAAAGGGGTAATAGATAAAGCTTTAAAAGAGAAAGAATAATATATAGGAGTGATTTTTACGAATAAGAAGATAATTATATGTATATTAGTTATATTAATGGGGATTGGTTTAGTATTTATATTAAATAATAATCATAAGAAGGAGGATAAAGTAATGAATAATAATGAGATAAAGAATACTGGAGAGAATAAGTTATATTATTTGGGACATGCTAGTTTAAGAATAACTACACGTGAGGGTAAGGTTATATATGTTGATCCTTATATGGGGGATGATTATGATATGGCTGCTGATTTGGTATTGGTTACTCATGATCATTATGATCATAATGAAGTATCAAAAGTAAAGAATAAGACTAGTGATTATAAATTAATTACAAATAAAGATGGTTTAGTAGATGGTGAGTATAAGTCTTTTGATTTGGGATATGCTAAGATTGAAGCAGTAGAGGCTGGATATAATAGATATCATAATGAGAAAGAATGTGTTGGTTATGTTATAACTTTATCTGATGAGACTAAAATATATATAGCTGGTGATACGGCAATTACTTCAATGATGGATAAATTGGGTACATATAATATTGATTATGCTTTTATTCCATGTGATGGTAAGTATACTATGAGTGTTGAGGATGCTATTAAGGCTAGTCAGAAAATTAAAGCAAAGCATAATATTCCATATCATATGGTTAGTGATGGTAGAGGATATGATGATGAGGTTGCTAGTAAGTTTAAGATGGATAATTGGATAATAGTTAAACAAAAAGAAGAAATAATATTAAAACATGATTAATATTATTTCTTTTTTTGTTTAAATATGTTTTTGTTATGTTATAATAAGCTAGAAAAAGGAGATGAATTAATGGAATCTATATTAAAGACACGTGGTATTGTTAAGAAATATGGTAATAATACTGTGTTGAATGGTATTAATATGAATATTAATAGAGGGGATATATATGGTTTTATTGGTAAGAATGGGGCTGGTAAAACAACTTTTATGAGAGTTGTATTATCACTTACAATAAAGACAAATGGTGAAGTTAGTTTTTTTGATAATAAAAGTATTGAAGAAGTAGGATTAAGAGTTGGATCTTTAATTGAGGCTCCAGGCTTGTATAAGAATGCTTCTGCTTATGAAAATTTAAAAAGATTTGCAATATTATATGATGCTGATGAATCTCAAATTAAAGAATTATTGGAGTTAGTAGGTTTAGGTAATACTGGTAAGAGAAAAGTAAAGAATTTTTCTTTAGGTATGAAACAAAGATTAGGTATTGCAGTAGCTCTTCTTGGGGAACCTGAGTTTTTGTTATTGGATGAACCTATTAATGGGCTAGATCCTGAAGGTATTAAAGAGATAAGAGATGTTATTATAAAGCTTAATAAAGAGAAGAATATTACATTTTTAATATCTTCACATTTATTGGATGAATTATCTAAAGTAGTTACTAGGTATGGTATTATTAATAAGGGTGAATTAATAGAAGAGATAGATGCTAAAGAGTTGAAGAATAAATGTAAGAATAAAATTGTTATTGAATGTAATGATAGTGTTAAGGCTAAGAAAATCTTAGCTAAGGATATTAGTGAGAAGAATTTAATAATTAGAGGTAATAAATTAGAGGTACATTCTAAGATAGAGGATTCGGCTAAGATAAATACTAAGTTAGTTAAGGCTGG
Organism: Bacilli bacterium; assembly: GCA_036342255.1. GTDB lineage: Bacteria > Bacillota_I > Bacilli_A > RF39 > UBA660 > RUG11198. The sequence goes on along the minus strand of JAZAUS010000010.1, from coordinate 24,311 downwards.
TATAGATGTTTCAGCTATATATCCTAATTTTGATAGTTTAGAAGAATACTTTATGAGAAGGATAGGTGATTAATAGTGAAAAGATTAATTAAATTACAAGTAAGAAATATATTTCATAATAAATTATTTTATGTATGTTTAGCTATTAGTTTATTAATGTCACCTATAATACTATTTATTATGGAATTAACATCTAAATCTATACCTGTTACAAAAGTATTACCAGGAGTAGTGGATTTCTTATCTAATGAAGTAAGTGTAGTTAGTATGATATTTATAACACTTTTTTGTACTTTTGATTTTACTGAAGGTACTGCTAAAAATATTGTTGGAAGAGGATATAGTGTAGTTAAATTATTAATATCTAAGTATATAGCTTCTTTGATAGGTCTTTTATGTATGTATGGGATTACTATTTTAGTATTCTTTGTATTATTTATTAAAAATGGTATGGGTTATGAAGCTAGTGTGCCTCTTATATTTATATATTCAATATTTAATATAATTGCATATACAGTTTTTTATGGAACAATAGCATTTGTTTTAGAGAAGAATAGTGCTGCTATAATAGGTAATATGTTTATATCTAATATAATTAGTATAGTTTTGGGAATTGTTGATACAAACTTGCATATTAATATTAGTAAATATTGGTTAGATAATGTGGGACTTAAGTTTATAGCTAAACCTGTTCTTAATAATATATATATGCCAATAGTTGTGTATATAATATATACTGTGGTAGTATTTGTAATAGGAGTTAGAATAGTAAAAGTAAAAGAGATAAAATAATATTTAAAAATGACTTAGATTATACTAAGTCATTTTTATAATGATTATATATATAAATCTAGTTATTAGTAATAAAGAGTGATATACTTATTATATTGGAAGGTGATGTTATGAATTTGTTTTTAGGATTAATGATTCCTTTTATTGGGACTATGTTAGGGGCAGCTATGGTATTTTTAATGAGGAATAAGATTAATAATAAAGTGGAGAAAGTATTATTAGGTTTTGCTTCTGGTGTTATGGTAGCTGCTTCTGTTTGGTCATTGTTAATACCATCTATAGATATGGCTCGTGAACAGAAGATAATAGCATGGGTACCTGCTACTGTAGGATTTATATTAGGAATAATATTTTTATTAGTACTTGATAATATTATTCCTCATTTACATATAAGGAGTAAGGAACCTGAAGGTATAAAATCTAAATTAGGTAAATCTATGATGATGGTACTTGCTGTAACCTTACATAATATACCTGAGGGAATGGCGGTTGGTGTTGCGTTAGCTGGGGCAGTATCTGGTAATAATTCTATTACTATGGCTGGCGCTATAGCTTTATCAATAGGAATAGCTATACAAAATTTCCCTGAAGGAGCTATTATATCTATGCCATTAAAAGAAGAAGGTAATTCTAAAGCCAAATCATTTTTATATGGTACTTTATCTGGGATAGTTGAACCAATTGGTGGAGCAATAACTATTCTTCTTACTTCATTAGTGGTACCAATTCTTCCATATTTATTATCATTTGCAGCAGGGGCTATGATATATGTAGTAGTGGAAGAATTGATACCTGAGTCTCAGATAGGAAAACATTCTGATTTAGGAACAGTTGGTTTTGCGATAGGTTTTGTTATAATGATGATTTTAGATGTAGCATTAGGATAAATAATAAAAAAATATCAGTTTACAATTAGATTGTAAATGATATTTTTTTTATTGTTTGAAGATAATTATTATGATATCATTTAAATAGAAGGAGTGTATATTTATGGAGAAGAAAAGTAATAGTGGGTTGTTGGTTGGAATATTAATAGGTATAATTATTATGTTAGTTGTATGTATTGGTTTATTTGCGACAGGGACTGTTAGTTTTAAAGAAATAAAGACTGATGTGGAAAATGGTAAAAATAACGAAAAAATGGGTGATGAAAGTAATAATGAGTTATCAGAAAATGAAGCAATAGCTATTTTAAAAGAGAAATATGATGTGGCTAGGAAAGTATTTGATCTTGGAATGATATCATATTGTGGTGAATATGTAAAAGAAGAAAATTCTTCTAAGATTATTAATGATTCTTTGTATATGAAGTCTGCTACATATTCTAGTTTTTCAGAATTATCTGAATATTTAGAAAAATATATGACTAAAGATTTGCTAAATTCTACACCTAATTATAATGATTCTATAAGTAAGAGTTATTATGAAGAAGGTGGAAATTTATATTGTAATACAAGAAATAAAGGTAGTGATATGAATTATACTAATTATTTAGAAAATGAATCATTATTTAAAATTAATCAAATAACTGAAAATAGTATAACTGCAACAATAACTGCTATGTATTCGGATGTGTCTGAAGAAGAGAAAAATAGTAAAACAATTAATATTATAATGATTAAATCGGCTGATAATTGGTTAATTAACTCTTATGAGGATGTAACTAAAAATTAAAAAAAATATGTTTTAATGTACATTTATAATAATTAAGTTGATTTTTCAATTAGATAATTAAAGGCGAATTTCTATTCGTCTTTTTTAATTTATTAGGAGTTTTTTATTATAGTTACGAAAACATGTTATAATATTTGTAGTTATTGAAAGCAAGTGATAGTTATGATATTAAATATTAGTGGTAGGACAGATATAGTGGCATTTTATTCTGAATGGCTAATGAATAGATTAGATGAGGGTTTTATTGATGTTAGGAATCCTTTTAATCCTAAGATGGTTAGTAGGATTATGTTAGATGATGTGGAAATGTTATTTTTTTGTATGAAGAATCCTATACCTATATTAGATAAGTTAAAAGATATTAAAAAGAAAGTATATTTTCATGTTACTTTAACTTCATATAAGGAAGATATAGAACCTAATTTAGTATCTAAGAGAGATATAATAGAGGGGATAAAGAAATTATCTAATATTATAGGTAAAGATAATTTAGTAATTAGATATGATCCTGTATTTATAAATGATAAATATAATGTAGATTATCATGTAAAGGCTTTTGATAAGATATGTAATATATTAGATGGATATGTTAATAAGATATTAATTTCATTTATAGATGATTATAAGAATGTAAGAAAGAATTATAAGTATTTAAAATATAAAGAATTAACAGAAGATGATTATAAGAGAATTGGGTTAGAATTTAGTCGGAGTGCTAGGAAACATGGTATGGTGGTACATACATGTGCTGAAGATAGAAATCTAGTAGAATATGGGTTTATTAAAGATGAATGTATGTCTCGAGAATTGGCCTTTAAATTAACGGGAAAAGTATATAAAAAATGGAATGCTAGAAAGAAGGTTCCATGTCAATGTATAGAGATGGTTGATATTGGGGTATATAATTCTTGTAAGCATTTTTGTAAGTATTGTTATGCTAATTATAATGAAAGAATGGTTTATGATAATTATAGTAAGCATAATCCTAAATCATCTTTATTAATTGGAGAAATAGAAGAAGATGATATAATAAAGATAAGACATTAATATTTAATATTTATTTAATAAATAGATATATAATTATATATGAGGTGTTTATTTATGAGAATATTAGTAGTGGAAGATGAGAAGTCTTTAGCAGAGATAGTAGCAGATGAACCTACTGGTAATTTAGATAAACAGACAGAAGAAGAAATACTTGATATATTTAAAGATTTAGCTCATAAAGAGGGTAAGTGTGTAATAATAGTAACGCATTCTTCTAATGTGTGTAAGATGGTAGATCAGGTATATGAATTAAAGAAAGTTAAATAATTATAAAAAAAGAAAGTGAAATATCTTTCTTTTTTTGTTTGATATAATGTACACTAAATATAGTGGTGGAATATGAAAAGTGAGCTATTTAGATTAGGACTGTTATTAAATAATTATGATGAATATAATGATTATTTAGTGTATGACTTAGAAGTAAATGAATGTATTATGAAGATGTATTATTATCTTTTATCTGGTGAAGAAGAGAGATTTATTGAATTTGAAAAGTTATATGATAAATTATCTTATAAACAAAAAGAAATAGTTAAAAATGATTATAATTATATATTAAAGTCAAGGAATAACAAAGATTTATCTTTAAAGAAAAGTAAATAGTGTTATAATTAGTTTAGGAGTTAATTATTATGAATATTGAAGAAGAGATATTTAATTATTATGAAATAGATAAAGATAAGTTAATAAAATATGGTTTTAAGAATAAGAATGGTAAGTTATGTTATAGTAATAAAATAATGGATGATAAGTTTGAAGTTATAATTGAATATGATAAATGTATTAGGGGTAAGGTTATAGAGATAGAATTTGATGATGAATATATTAATTTTAGAAGGGAATCTTTAGGAGAATTTAGTTCTAAGATTAAGGATGAATTTGTTAATATACTTGTTGATATTAGAGATAAGTGTTGTAATAGAGATTCTTTTATTTATTCTCAGACAAGAAGAATTAATGAATTTATTAGAGATAAGTATAATGTTAATCCGGAATTTTTATGGGAGAAGTCTCCTGGGTTTGCTATATATAGGAAGGTTAAGAAATGGTTTGCTTTAGTGGGTAATGTTTCTAGAAACAAGATAGATAAAGATAGCAATGATGATAAGGAGATAGAGATAATAAATATAAAAGTATCAGAGGATAAGGTTGATAAGTTATTATCAACAAAAGGGTATTATAAGGCGTATCACATGAATAAGAAGAAGTGGATATCTATAATATTAGATGATAGTATTGATGATAATATAATTGAAGATTTAATTGGTGAGAGCTATGATATGGTTGAATAGATGGATAAAGATTATATTATATATAATTAGTAAGATATAATAAAAGAATCAAGATATTATTATTTTTGATTCTTTTATTCTTTATTATTAATTGATAGCGTATTTTGATAATTTATCTTTTAATAATTTAAATTTTGTTATATATTTATTTCCATTTTTTCTTTCTTCTAAGATTTTAAATCCAAATTTTTTAACAATTGCTTTTGATTTGTCATTATTCTTATTTACATAGGTGGTAACTGTATAATTGTCTTTGATGTTCTCATCTTTTAACAAATATGTAAATAATTTTGGAAAAGTACATTTATCTTTTTGATGTTTTTTTATAATTTGAATTTCATCTAGATTAATATTATTTGGATTAATTTTATATAAGAAGTAGCCAATTAGTTTATTATCAATAAATGCTCCAATCCATTTTTTGTTTTTTTCTTTTAATTCATCTAACATGGCATCTTTCCACATTTTATAGTTTTCTTCTTTTGTATTTCCAGTATCAATTATGTTTTCCATGTTAGAACTAATGATATCAAACATAATATCTAGATTGTTTAATACTTCATCTTTGCTTAATTCTTTTATTATTATTTTTTCTTCGATAGATATTATTTTTTTCATTTTTGATGCTATGTTACAATATTTTTCTATTGGTTTACAATAATCATTATTGGCAATTTTAAACTTTGATGGACAATACCTGCAAATATCAATGTTTTCACATTTAGAACATTTGCAGGTGTTGGGCATTTTCTGACATCCAAATTCTCTAACTTTATCTATTCCATCTTGGAGATTTCCTGTTTTTAAATTATAATAAGGTTCTCTGGCAATGACACATATGGAAAGTAGTAGATTTGAACTAATATAGATACTGTTTTTGCCTGCTTCACATTTAAATAATCTATCATTTTTTTCAAAATTAGTATGTAGAGTTGTTTTGAATAAATCATATTTATCTTTGTCTTTTAATATTTTTGATATTATTTCATCTTCATTTAATTTGGTGCTATTAATAATATCATTATTATCAGTCAAAGAATTAATTACGTAGTAATCCCATCTAAAATCACAGTTTAGTTCTTTGGCAATCTTATTCATTTTATCAATTTGGTTGTATGTTTGTTTTAAAAGAACTGTTTTAAATCTTACTCTTATGTTATTATCTCTTAATTTTTTAATATTATCTTTTAATTTATCAAAATTAAAATCTCTTGAAGTAAATCTTTTATAGGTAGTTTTATTTGTTCCATATAGGCTAATTTCTATCATAGCAGGTTTATATAGTTTTAGTAAATTTACAATGTCATCATCTAATAGGCTTCCATTGGTGAATAGAGTTATTAAGAAACCTTTCTTTTTTGCGTATGTGTATATTTCTTTAAAATCGGGGTGCAGTAATGGTTCTCCTCCAGTTAGTATTAGTGATATACAGCCTAATTTTTTTAATTCATCTAGTAATTTGAATAGTTCATTTTTATTAATAAATTTGAAATCTTTTTTTGAACCTAAATAACAATGTTTGCATTTGAAATTACAAGCATTTGTTAATTCAATAGTTGCATATAATAATTGATTAGTATCTTTTGTTTTTTTTAGTAAACTATTAATAAAATCTGTATATGTTAGTTTTTCCATTCTATTATTTTTCCTTCTTCTAAATCTTTTATCAACTCATATAAATCATTTTTAGCAATTTTTTTATTTATATTATAATATTCAGTCATTTTTTCTAATATATCTTTGATAGTTTTTATTCCATCTATTTCATTTAAAATGAAAGTGCCTGTATCGTTTAATGTTATTACATATGGCTCATTTTCATCTTTAAAGGATGGATTAATGACACATTCGTCTCCAAATTTAGTTATAACAACATTTTCTTTGATAATAGGCACTTTCAAATCAATATGATTAGCAATGTATTCCGTCTGAGCCACAATTCCAGCATCCCATGACTGGTGATTGTTGAGTTGACATTCCTACAATGTTAGCTTTTGGTTTGATGTATTTTCTTTTTAATGCTTTTGTTTTTGTCTTTTCAATAGTTTGAGGCTTTAAAGCACTTGTTCCATTAATGGGTGTCTTTATCATGTTAATTTTGTTTATTCTATTGGTTGTATTTACATTTTTTGATATTCTTTTCATATTCTTTCTCCTTACATTACATTTGAAAATTTTTAATTTTCGATTATAGGATAATATATTTTTTTTAGTTTGTCAAATGAATATAATTATAATTTTATTGTGTATAAATTTTATGGTTGTGTTATAATTATATGGAGGAGAAATTGAAGATGAAGAGGGATAGATTAAATAAATTTTCTGTACTATTAGGATTATTGGATTATATTAATCCAATATTTTATAGTATAACTATTATTACTATTATTAATAATACTTATTCTGGTATGGGAAATCCATATAAGTATATTTTATTAATGGGAGCTATAATATCTATAATATTTGGATTTATTATTCCTACGGGTAAAGTAATAGTAGGGCTTGGATTAATTAAGTTTAGGATGCCTGTTAGTTTAGTATTTTGTGTTAATGCTGGGATTTTTTTATTGGGATTGATGTTATTTAGATATGTTATGAATATTAAGTTAATTATGCTTATAATTATTAGTTTAGTTATAATAGGTTTGTTATTTAAGATATATAAGAAAAGTAAGAAGGTTAATACTATAGCAGTATTAACAGGAGCTATTGGTTATGTAATGATTTATACTTCATTGATAATTTTATCTGTTAGATATGAACTATATTATTTACTAGTGTTATATGTTTTAGCAATATTATTATTTATAATGTTATGTGGTATAGGAATAAAGGCTAATCTAAAAAATCCTAAGGTACATTGGGTTATAGAAATATCTAATGTAGTGTGTCAGATGTTGGTTGCAATAGCAACTGTTATATTGTTTAAATAAATAATTTAGGTAAAGAAATAGTTAATAACAGTTTTTTGACTGTTATTTGTGTTATAATTATATTAGGAGAATTATAATATGAATGATAAAATACTTGAAAATTTAGTTAATACAAATCCTGAAATTGAACAAAAGGAATATATGATAAGATGTTTAAACTTATTGGAAAAGATAATTCCAGATGATTGCAAAGAGAATATATATAGAAATATTAAGAGTCTTAAAGCTATTTTAAATATTGATATTGATTTATCTAATACAACTAAAGATATAGTTGGATATGCTAGATATACTGGCTATGATATTGTTAATAATAGTTTAGTAATGGATGAAAAAACTTTAAAAGATTTGTGGAAAAAGGCTAAGATGCATACAAATCCTAAAGATTATTATTGGAAATATTATTTACAGATATTGCTTTATGAATTATCTCGTATGGCTTCTAGTAAATATGATAAAGAAACTGATACTTTTTGGTGTGGTTTTGATAAATATCCAGCAACAAGTATTAATGATAAAAATAAGGGACTAACAAAAGGATTAACAGAAATAATATCTATGGAATTAGTTTTAGGAACTAATATTATATTTTCTGAATGTTATATTGAAATTTGTTTAATTAATCAATTGATTCAATTGGTAGGTAAAGAAGTATTTTTAAAATCATATTTTTCTAATAAAGGTACAAAACTTCTGGAGCAAGAATTAAATAAGATAATATATAATCCAACTCTTGCAAGTTATATATTTAAAAATATTGAGATAAATTATAATATCAGAATGGTAAGTGAACAACATAGTATATTGGGCTCTATACAATTAACACTATTAAAATACTTAGATGTGAAAATAAACGAATTGTTAATTGAAGAAAAATATGAAGATGTAAGTAAATTAATATCTAATTATGAAAAGTATGTTATTACTTTAGATAAATTACAATTAATTGGTGAAGATTATACTAAATATATAGGGTTAGAAAGAAGTATAATTAGATTTAATGAGATTAAGGAAAAATATGATAAACATTTGAATGGTTATAGTAGAAAGCTTATTATAGATGGATAGTATTCTTTAGGAGGTTATATTATGGGTAAAATAGATTTGAAACAATGGTTTGTTGATGGTAATAGTTTATCTATTTCTTTATTAAATTATTGGGTAGATATAAATATAAAAAATGATGGTAATGGTATATATATTCAAATGGAAGTAATGGATAATAATATGCAAAAATATGTATTTAAATTTAAAACATTGGGAGAAGCTGTTGATTTTACAGATAATGTTATAAAAAGATATAAGAGTATGCAAAAAATATCAATAATTTATGAAGAAAAGTATAATAAGCATGAGGAAGATAAAAAAGTTGATAAAATAATATTAACTCCTGATGAGGTAGAGAAAGCTATTATAGATTATTTTGGATTTAATAAGAATTATAAAGTTACTGTATCTTCGGAATTTGGATTAAAGAATGGCAAGATAAATGTTAAGTATTATTTAAATGAATATTTAAATTATACTTTTATACAAAGAGATAATAAGATTCGTTTGACTGATGGAGATATAAGGAAAGTATTGGATAATTATATAAAAATATATGATTGTAAGCTAATGAATTTTGAATATATTGGAGATGTTTTTAAATCAGATGATGGTGTTGGTAAGGATAGTATTCGATATAAGGGAATAGAGTTGACTATTAAGAAGAAAGAAAAAATTTTAGTTTTAGATTAGAGATGTTTATTAATTGTTGACAAATTAATGGGTAAGTGCTATAATTTGGGCATATTTTAAATCAGTGATTTGGAGAAGTAGGTATTTATGAAATTTATAGAAAGCAACTGGTTGGTGGAAAGTTGTAATGGATGAATATTGAATGGACCGAAGAGAGTTTTTCAGAAATAATATAAAGTATGAAAAATCGGGTAATTCTTCCCGTTATCAAAAGAACGTATATGATGGTATATGTAGAAATAATTAATTATTAGGTGGCACAAGAAACTTGTCCTATTTTTAGGACAGGTTTCTTTTTATTATATGGAGGTGATATTGATGGAACAATATGTAAAGCGATGGTGTTATTTAAAATAATCATTGATTTAAAATATAAAATTTTTTAGAAAGAGGAAATGATTATGAAATATGGTAATTTTGGTGGTCAATATGTACCAGAAGAATTAAAAAAAGTATTAGATGATATAAAAAATACATTTAATGAAATTAAGAGAAGTAAAGAATTTAAGAGACAATATAATTATTATTTAAAAAATTATGTTGGTAGAGAGAATCCTTTATATTTTGCTAAAAATTTAACTGACTATTTTGGAGGTTGTAAGATTTATTTAAAGAGAGAGGATTTAAATCATACTGGTAGTCATAAGATTAATAATGCTATAGGGCAAGTGTTACTTGCTAAGAAGATGGGAAAGAGTCATATAATTGCTGAAACAGGAGCTGGTTCTCATGGAACAGCAGTTGCGACAGTTTGTAGTTTGTTTAATATTAAGTGTACTATTTTTATGGGTAGTGAAGATATTAAGAGACAAAGACCTAATGTTAATAGAATGAAATTATTAGGAGCTAATGTTGTAGAAGTAAATAGGGGTAATGGAACACTTAAAGATGCTGTTGATGAGGCTTTTGAATATTTAATTAATAATAAAGATGTTTATTATTTGGTAGGATCAGTTGTAGGGCCTGAACCATATCCTGAAATGGTAAGATATTTTCAACAGGTAATAGGTAAAGAGGCTAGAAGACAAATATTAAAAATAGAGAATAGGCTTCCAAAAGCAGTTGTTGCATGTGTTGGTGGTGGAAGCAATAGTATAGGATTATTTTCAGGATTTATTAAAGATAAAAATGTTGATATATATGGAGTAGAAGCTGCTGGTAAAGGTATTTCTTTAGGTTTACATCCTTCTGCTATTGCTAACAATACTATTGGTATATTACATGGTATGAAGACTTATATAATGCAAGATAATAATGGTAATGTAAAAGAAGCATATTCAATATCTGCTGGATTAGATTATCCTGGGATAGGGCCAGAACATGCATATTTATATTCTATAAAAAGAGTTAATTATGTAACTGTTACAGATAGTGAAGCAGTAGAGGCATTTAAACTATTATGTAGATTAGAAGGAATAATACCTGCACTTGAGAGTAGTCATGCTATAGCATTTTTAAGTAAGATAGTTAAAAAATATAATAAAGATGATAGTATAATTGTTAATTTATCTGGTAGAGGAGATAAAGATTTAGATTTAGTATTAGATTTAGAAAGGGGGAAAATATAATATGAAAACGATGATTACGGGAGTAAGACCTACTGGAAGTATAACTTTAGCTAATTATATAGGTGGTATAAAAAAATTTGTAGAGCAGCAATATAAATATAATTCTTTAATATTTATAGCAGATATTCATGGATTAACTACATATATAAATCCTATAGAGATTAGGAATAATATATTAGATTTAGTGGCTATGTATATGGCTTGTGGTATTGATATTAGTAATACAGCTTTATTTATGCAAAGTGATGTATTGGAACATTGTAATTTGGGCTTTTTGATGTCATTTCAATGTAGTGTTGGTGAATTATCTAGAATGACTCAATTTAAAGCTAAGAAGAAAGATTTAGGTAAGAAAGAGAAAGATATGGGATTATTTATATATCCAACTTTAATGGCAGCTGATATACTTCTTTATGATGCCGAAGTGGTACCAGTTGGTGATGATCAAAGGCAGCATATAGAAAAGACTAGAGATTTTGGAGAGAGATTTAATAAGATATATGGTAATACATTCAAATTACCAGAATATCAAATACCTAAGATAGGAGCTAGAATAATGAATTTACAAGATCCAAGTATAAAGATGAGTAAATCTGCACCTAGAGATGATAAAGGAACTATATTTATGTTAGATGATATTGAAATAACTAGAAAAAAAATAATGTCAGCATGTACTGATAGTGAGGGGAAGGTTTATTATGATGAAAATAATAAACCTGGGATATCTAATTTGATATCATTAATATGTGTTGTTAATAATATGTCTATAGAAGAAGCTAATGATAAGTATAAGAATTATAATTATAAGGATTTTAAGATAGAAGTAGCTGATAGCATATGTAATTTTATTAAAGATATTCAAGATAAGTTTTATAAATATAGAAATGATTATGAATATTTAAGAGAAGTATTAAATGAAGGTGCTGATAAGGCTAGAGCATATGCTTCTTCTAAATTAGATGAAGTAAGAGATAAAGTAGGATTAAAAATATAAAGTAAAAAAGAAAATTTTATAATAAATAAGATTTTCTTTTTTTATATGATATAGTAATTTATGGTATAATAATTTTGAAAAAGAAAGGATTGTGTTAATATGAATGAGTATATTAATCTAGATATTAATAATATTGATGAAGAACATATTTGTTGTGCTATTGGGGATCCTAAGCATCAGGATGGTGTGGATAAAAAGAAGGAATGGATAAAGAATAAATTAAAAGATGGACATGTGTTTAGAAAATTAAATGCGAGGGGTAAGATTTTTATAGAATATGAGCCAATTGAGACGGCTTGGGTACCTATTAGTGGGAAAAACTATGAATATATATATTGTTTGTGGGTTGCTGGTAGTTTTAAAGGTAAAGGGATAGCTAGAGAATTATTGGAATATGCTATTAATGATGCTAAGAGTAAGAAAAAGAGTGGAATATGTACATTAGTATCTAGTAAGAAGAAACCATTTTTAGGGGAGAAGAAGTTTTTCTTACATTTTGGATTTAAAGTAGTAGATAGTATAGGTGATTATGAATTGTTAGCACTGCAGTTTGATGATAAAGATACTCCTAGGTTTAATGATAGTGCTAGGAAGATGAAGATAGATAGTAAAGATTTTACTATATATTATAGTAATGAATGTCCATATGTGGAATATGAAATAAAAGAATTATCAGAATATGCTAAAGATAAGAATATTAAGCTAAATTTTGTTAAAATAGATTCATTAGAGAAGGCTAAGAAAGCTCCTTGTATTATAAATAATTGGGCTAACTTTTATAAAGGAGAGTTTATTTCTAATACAATATTAAATGCTAATTCTTTTGAAAAATTAATTAAATAGGAGAGTGTTAATTATGAATAAAAGAATTATTATAGGTGTTATGTTATTAATAATATTGGTATTAATAATAATCATTTGTATATTTAGGAATAATAGTTATAAAAAAAATAGTGATAAAGAATTAGAACTAACATATAAAACTAATGGTGGTGTACCATTTAAGTGGGAATATGAAATAGAAGATAAAGATATAGTAGAATTTGTTAGAAGTTATGTAGTTGAAGATAAGAATAATAGTAAAATGGTAGGTGCTCCTATTAAGAAAAAATATGTATTTAAAGGATTGAAGGAAGGTAATACTACTATTATATTTAGATATGTTAGTATTACTGATGGGAAAGTTGCTGAAGAGGATAGAAATAATGTAAAAGTAGATAAAGATAAAAATATATCTTTAATTTTAGGTAAATAAAAATGTAATCTTTTAGTTTATTATTGACAAGAACATTTTAAAATGTTATATTTTTATTGCAGTGGGGTTGTTTAAAAATTGTTGATTGGTCTCATTGTTGTAATGAGACTTTTTTTGGGGGTAATGTTATGGATAAATTAGAAAGATTTGGAGAACAAATATCATCTTATGATAAATTAACAGTACAAGAAGCGAAAGATTTATATAAGAAAGCTATTAGTATAAGTGATAAAGAGTTACAGAAAGGATATATTGATGAAGTTGTTTTAGGTAGTTTACATTATGTTTACGGTTATATCAAACGATATGGATTAGCAATATTTGAGTGTGGAAGTTATGATATAGATGATATTATTAATTCTTTTGTTGAAGTGTGGATAAAAAGAATTAAAGATGGAGAATTATTAGGAGCTAATAACTATTCAGATATATTAAATTTTACTTTTATAAGAGAAGCTTGTAGTAAATTAATTGATGAAGGAAATGTTTTTTATGATTATATAGGTATGCATAGAGATGTGTTTTGGAATTTATTAGATGAATTTATTAAATTAAAAAATAGTGGTAAAGATTTTAATTTCAATAAAGATATTACAACTAGTTTTACTGGATTTGATAGTGAATTTGTAGATGAAGAATTATTTTATAATATTTATGATAACTTAAAATTTGATAAGAATGATGATTTAGTTATGACTAAATGGAGAATAAAGGCTTTCTTATTTTTATTTGTATATAGTGGATTATATGAAAGTTTATCTGAAGAGCATTCTATTTATAATATGGAAGATGAAATACTTAAAAATAAGATGAATGAATTATTTATGGATGAAGTAAGAAGATATTTAAAAGATGATAAAGAAATAGATACTATAAGTAGAAGATATGGTTTTTATAGTAAAAAAGATACTTTAGAAAGTATTGGAAAAGATTATGATTGTAGTCGTGAATCAATAAGATGTTTAGAAAAAACTGCTTTAAGAAAATTTAGACGTTCAAGAAAGATAAGAGAGTTGAAAAAAGATTTATTTGATATTTTTAATAATAAGTAGATGATTAATTCTACTTATTTTCTTTTTTATTCTTTATACTTGTGATATAATATTTTAGAACTACAAATTAGAAAAGAGGAAAAAATATGAAAAAGTTATTAATAGTATTTGTTTTATGTTTATTATTATGTGGTTGTGGAGAAGAAGAGAGTGTTAAGAATTATAAAGTTAGAATTGATGTGAAGGATTATGGAGTAATAGAAGCTAAATTAGATGGTGAAGAAGCTCCTATTACAGTTAAGAATTTTGTTAAGCTTGTTAAAGATGGTTTTTATGATGGGTTGACTTTTCATAGAATTATTAAGGATTTTATGATACAGGGAGGAGATCCAAATCATGATGGTACTGGTGGATCAGAAGAGACAATAGAGGGTGAATTTAAAAATAATGGGGTTAATAATAGTTTGTCTCATACTAGAGGTGCTATATCAATGGCTAGAAGTAATGATCCTGATAGTGCTTCTTCACAATTCTTTATTGTTCATAAAGATTCTAAACATTTAGATGGTGATTATGCTGTGTTTGGATATGTTACTAAAGGAATGGATGTTGTAGATAAAATAGCAGAAGATGCAAAGCCAGAAGATGATAATGGAACAATTAAATATGAGGAACAACCTGTAATAAATAGTATAAAAATAATCAAGTAGGTAAAAGATATGTCATTTATAAAAGCAAAAAATTATTTAAAAAAATATGTTTTAGATAATGAGATTATGGAATTTGATGTATCTTCTGCTACTGTTAAAGAGGCTGCTATTGCTATTGGATGTTTAGAAGATGAAATAGCTAAGTCTTTAGCATTTATAGTGGGAGAAAAACCTATATTAGTAATAGTATCTGGTAATTCTAAGATTAGTAATAGTAAGTTTAAGAAAGAATTTAAAGTAAAGGCTAAGATGATTCCTTCTGATGATGTGGGTAAGATAATTGGTCATGTGGCTGGTGGAGTTTGCCCTTTTGGTATTAATAAAAATATAGATGTTTATTTAGATGAAACATTGAAGAAATATAAGATTGTTTACCCAGCTTGTGGTAGTTCTAATAGTGCTGTTAAATTAGAATTGGGTGAATTAGAAAAAGTGTCTAACTATAAGAAGTGGGTAGATGTTTGTAAGTAAGAATAATAAAGTTAAGAAAGAAACTATTATACAATTGTGTTTCTTTTTTTGTGTAAATATTATATAAATTATTGAAATATATATGAATAAATGATATAATTGTAAGGTAAAGTAGAGAGTAATGAATGATGGTAAATATAGTACTTTACAAAAAAAGTATTAATGTAAAGGAGGTGTATTTATGAAAGGAAATAAGAAAATATTAGTAGTTGCTTTATTAGTATTATTGATTGCTGTAAGTTTTACTACATATGCTATTTATAGAACTGGTATTAGTGGTACTGGTAGTGCAACAGCGGCTGGATGGAACATAGTATTTAAAAGAGGTTCAGATACAGTAAGTAATAATTTTACTTTTAATGGTAGTCATGTTACTTGGACTAATAATCCATCTGCAGTAGCTGGTAAGATTGCTCCTGGAGCTAGTGGATATATTGAGTATACTATTGATGCTACTGGTTCTGAAGTTGATGTTTTATATGAAGTAGCATTAGGAACAAATGCGACTCCTGGAATTGATGTTACAATTAAAGATTCTACAGGAACTAATACTTTGACTGGAGAGCAAACTCTTCAATATGCTTCAAGTAATATGGCTGTTACATTTAGAATATATATTACTTGGGAAGGATCTAATGGAGATAGTACTACAAAAGATACAACAGATATGGGATTACAATCAAGTGATATTTCTATACCTATTACAATTACAGCTAAACAATCTTTAGCAAATCATGCGGGATAGTTTAATGATAGAAGAATAATAGAGATATTATTCTTTCGTTTAAAGCTTATAAATTTTTTATAGGCTTTAAAGGGGAGTGTAATTATGAAAGAAAATAAGAAAGATATAAAAGATTTAATTATAAAAATAGTACTAATAATAATTATAATTTTATTGCTTGTACATAATTGTGTTTTAGCAAGTAAAAAGAAAGGGGCTAAAACACCTAGTGGTAATGTTAATATAATTGAGATTACATGTGTAGATAGTAGTAAGTGTGATATTAGTGATAAGAAAAAAAATGATACTACTTACAATGAAGATGATGTTAATGTTGCTGAAGATGGTGTTGGAGGAGTATATAGTAATAATAATCAAAGTTCTAGAAGTAGTAGGAATTCTTCTGGTTCTAATATTAATGGTAATAGTAGTAATAGTTCTTCGTCTGGAAATGGAGAAACAACAACTACTGATACAGTAGTAGAGCCAGATGATGAATTATTTGTTAGGGATAAAAAGTTAGTATGGAATGATAGTAGTGATTTAAAAATTTTTACTAATTCAGTGTATACTTTTGAAGGAAAGATAGCTCCTGAGGCTAGTAATACTTATCAGTTTGTGGTAAAGAATTCTACTTCATATAAGGTTAAATATAATATAAGTTTTATGGAGAATAATCCATATAGTATTAATATGAAATATAAGTTAAAGAAAAATAATACTTATGTTGTTGATCATTATGTATCTTTTAATGAATTAAATGTAAGTGATCAATTATTAAATGCTAATAATAATGATACATTTTATTTGGAGTGGAAAT
Source organism: Bacilli bacterium (assembly GCA_036342255.1). GTDB lineage: Bacteria > Bacillota_I > Bacilli_A > RF39 > UBA660 > RUG11198. The sequence continues at coordinate 7,299 of JAZAUS010000010.1, read as the reverse complement.
GGGTAAGTAGTGATAATGATAATAATGCTGGTGAGAATGGAGCTAATTATTCATTAAAGATAGATGTTAATGCAGAGAGTGTTGATTAATGGTTAAGATATTTAAAAGAATAACAGATATTATATTGGTTTTGGCAATTATTTTATTAGCTGTGTATTTTGTATTTAGATTTGTTGGTAAGATAGAGATAAGTGAAGTAGAAACTGGTTCTATGGAAGATGGTATTCATGCTGGAGATTATATATTAATATATAAAAAGAATAAATATGATGTTGGGGATGTAATAACTTATAAAAAGAAAGGTTATTATATAACACATAGAATTATAAAAAAGAAGAATAAAGGTATTGTTACTAAGGGGGATGCTAATAATGTTGAGGATGATCCAATAGAAGTTGATTCTATTGTTGGTAAGGTTATATTAGTTGGAGGTATATTAAATTTAATTATTAAATTTAAATATGCTATAGCAGCTTTCTTATTGTTTTTATATTTAATTAGTTGTTATATTGGAAAGGAAGAATTAGTTAAAGAAACTAATATTTCTAAAAAAGATGATGAAAAAGAAAATAATATTGATAGAGTTAAAAATAATAAGTTAGATATATTATCTAGAAAAAGGATTAGGAAAAAGATAAAAGGGGAATATAGAAAAAATAAGTAGGAAGGAAGAATAATATGCAAAAAAATAGAGTATTAAGAATATTATCTATTGTATTGTTAGTTTCACTATTTTTAGTGCCTATTGTTTTTGCAATGTATAGAAGTGTTACAAATGGTAATGGGGCTATAAGTACAGCTTCTTGGCAGGTATCAATTAATCAACTTAATGAAAATGATTATTTATCTATTATTCCTGGAGAAAATGGTACAACAGCTAGTTATGCGGTAAATATAACTAGTAATTCAGAAGTAGATGCAATATATTCTTTTGTAATAAATAATTTACCAGATGGTGTTAGGGTTTCTGCTGATAATGGGAATACATTTATTCCTTCTTCAAATAATAAAGTTATTATTCCTGATGCTGGTACAATATTATATAGTGATACAGATAAAACAGTAAGACATGTTTTAATATTTAAGGCTGATACTGATACTACTTTAGTTAATAATCAAGCTATTGATATAAGTGTTATAGCTAGACAAGCTTTATAAAGTATAAATAATACTAAAGAAAGAGAGGTGTGTAATGAAGAAGAATAATAATATAATTAAAATACTAATATTATTGTTTTTGTTTTTTTCATGTTCTTTTTTTGGTATAAAGAAATCTTATGCTATTTATAGAAATACTATGAATACTACAATTCATTTAAGTGTTTTGGATCCATCTACTTCGTATACTATTAATTTTAATACAATGGGAGGAAGTACTGAAGGAGTTAATCCAATTAGTAAAACAGTTAATCAACCAATAGGAACTTTACCTACTACTAGTAAAGCTAATCATAATTTTCTTGGATGGTATACAGAAGAAACTGGTGGTACTAAGATAACACCTGAGACTTTGGTAGTAGCTGATGATACATATTATGCACATTGGGCTAAGATTGTTTGTAAGAAAGCTGTATCTCGTCATGAAGAGACTTGTTCATATAGTACAGCATCTGGTTGTGGTAAATTGGGATATAGTTTAAATGATACTATTACTTATGGTACTCTTCCTGGTGCTAGTAGTCCACTTGCTGGTGATGCATATGACTGTGATGTTAATGATGATGGTGTGTATGATGGTGCTACAGAAAGATTTTATTTTATGAGAGAGATACTAGATGGTAATGATGATAATGCATCTTTGATACATTATACAAGCTTTGATAAAGATGGACAATGTGATAATTCGGTAGATAGAGGTAGCTATGGATATGATTTGGCTATGTCTTATTTGCCAAGTTCTAGTCTTTGGGATAATTCAGAATTAAAAAGTTTTAATGGGACTCCTGCTCGATTTGTTCAATTTGCTGATTTATATGCAGCTTGTGGAGGAAATACTCCAAGTACTATAAAATTTAATACTTGTCAGTATATTTTAGAAACCAGTAGATTTCAGTCAGCTGGTTTAGGTAGATCTGGTATTTGGATAGAAAAAGAAGAAGGTAGTGATGATCCTTACAGAATTCATACTGGTACTTTAGTACTTGCTACTGGTAGTAATGATAATACAGCTCGTCCTGTAATTGAAATACCATATAATACAATTGAAGGATATAGAGAAAAAGTATCTTATAATGTAACATTTAATACGATGGGGGGAACTGCTATAACTCCTAATCCTTGGATTAGGTATGAAAATCAAGCTGTTGGTTCGCTTCCAACTACAGAGAAGGAAGGTTTTACATTTTTAGGCTGGTATGATTCTAATAATGTGCAAATAACACCTCAGACTGTTATTACTGGTAATGTTGAGTTTTTTGCTCATTGGGAAGAAATAACTGAAAGTTTAAAATATGTGTTTAGAATACCTGGTAGTTGTACTTTTAATGGTGATAATGCTATAACGAGTGAATCTAATGATTGTATAAGTACAGTAAATTATACTAATAATAATATTGATTATACGGATAATACAAATGTTGATTTTGCGCAGACTGCTAATAAATATATTGATACTCATGTAGCATTATATAGTGAAGATAACTATGAAAAAGATTATGAAGTAGGATTTACAATTGTTACATATAATGGTACTACTAGTGCAATTGATGGTATTCCAGGTAATGTAAATTCTCAAGCTACAATTTTTAATGCAAAGTTAGAAAATGAAGCTCTTAGTTGGCCAGGAGTTGTATTTAGAAAAAATCAAAATACTTCAAAATTTGAAATATCTCAAACTATTAATAAAAAGAAATTAAATAATCCTAATCTTAGTTTTACTAATCCTGTTACTAGTGCTGATTCTATTAATGTTAAAATAATCAGAGAAGATGGAGTAGTTAAATATAGTGTTAGTAATTATAATAATGGAGAGTTAAAAACATTACAAGATATTAATGGTACAAGTGATTATTTTAATCATTATGCTTGGTTTGGTGGTGGAGGTTCAACAACTACAAGAGATGCTACTACATCAAGTCCTACTACTAATAAATTTATATATATAACATTATCTAATATATATATAAAATTAGAATCTACCGAAGTTGTTAAGCATGAAGTTAATTTTGTTGGTGGTGAAGATGCTACTGTTACGCCATTTGTTAAAAAGGATGTTAATCATGGATCTGTAATTGGTACATTACCAACTGCTACAAAATCAGGATATGCTTTTGATGGTTGGTGGACAGATCCAACAAATGGAACAAAGATTAATGAAAATACAGTTATTAATTCAGATGAGACATATTATGCTCATTGGAAAGATATTTATTTAGTAAGATTTTATTCTTATGGTGGCACTTTATCAATAGCTCCTAATGATACTATTGAAGTAGTTGACGGAAATACTATTGATGAATTACCAACAGTTGTTAAAGAAGGATATGCTTTTGATGGCTGGTGGACACAAGAAACTGGTGGTACGAGAATAACTGGTGATGAAGTTATTATTGCTGATGTATCTTATCATGCTCATTATAAGCAATTATTATCAGTTACTTTTATGACATATGGAGGTACATTAGTATATAATGGTTCTTTACCACTTGAACAAAATGTACTTAAAGTTGGTGAAGGTGATGCCATTGATGATTTACCAACAGCAAATATAGATAATCAAATATTTGATGGCTGGTATACAGAAGAGACAGGTGGAACTAAGATTACGGGGAATGAGTTAATTACAGCTAATGTTACATATCATGCTCATTATAGTCAACAAGCTACTGTGACATTTAGTCCAGGTGAAGGTGTTGAAGATGCTGTTATTGAACCATTTGATACAAAAACTGTAGCTTATGGTAGTGCAGTTGGTGCTTTGCCTTCAGCTACTAGGGAAGGATATAATTTCTTGGGTTGGTTTACAGATACAACATGGACTACACCAGTTGATCCAGATGGTACGACAATTACGGAAAACGTTACATTTGTTGCTAGATGGGAATTTAATGATTATGCTGCTATGATAGGTAGTACAAAATATGAAACATTAGAGGCAGCAATTGCAGCTGTTCCTACTACTAATGTCAAAACTACAGTTGTATTATTGAAGAATGTTGATATAACTTCTACAATTGCAATTGCAGCTAATAAAAATATTAAGTTTGATTTGCAAAGTCATACTATAAGTGGTTCTGATGTTATATTGTTTGCTAATAGTGGGACAGTTGAAGTGACAAATGGAACAATTACTAATATTGGAGTAGATAAAAATAATGATAAATTTTATGCTTTTAATAATCTAGCTGGAGGTAAATTATATTTACTTAGTGGTGGGGTACTTGTGACTAATCATCCTAAAGCTAATACTATTTCTAATAATGGTTATGTTGAAATAAATGGTGGAAGTATTACTTCTTCTAATGCACAGGGGGCGGCAATTAATAATAATGTAAGTTCTAGTGTTGTAAAAATATCTAGTGGTAGTATTATTACAACTCATAATTATAAGAATCAAGCTATATATAATAATGGTGGTACTGTATATGTTAGTGGAGATGCTTATTTAGAGAATAAATCAGTATCAGGTAATAATGGTAGAGCTGCTCTTCATAATGCTGCTGGTACTGTATATATAACTGGTGGAACAATAGTAAGTAAGGCTAATTCAGCAGTTAAAAATAATGGAACTATGGTAATTGGTACAGATGATAATACTTTTGATAATACTACTCCTATTATGCAGGGAGCTATTTACGGATTGGAAACTGTAGATGGGTACCCAGTAACTATATATGATGGAATCTTTAAAGGTAAAGGGACTACTGCTGATAAGGCTATTAGTGATGAGAGTGAAATTACTTATGATGATACATTAGCAGAGTTAGTTCATGAATTTGAAACTATAGGTGGAGTACAATATGATACGGCATATTTATCAAGTCTTGTTCCAACTATAAGTTATACAGTTACTTTTGATGAGAATAATGGTGAAATAGTTGGTAATGGTCCTAATACTAGGACTGTTAAAGATGGTTCTGCTATTGGAACTTTACCTAAGGCAGAAAAAGAGAATGCTGAATTTTTAGGATGGTTTACTTCTACAACTGGAGGAGAAAAATTACTTCCTACTACTGTTATTGATGATGATGTTACTTATCATGCAAGATATACGACATCTAATACTGTTTGTAGACCTGCAACTGTTTTACATTCATCTGGAGGTAATGATTTTGGTCAAATACATTCTGATTCATCACTTAGTCCAGGTGATGCATATGATTGTGATGTTAATGGTGATGGAGTATATGACTCAGCTAATGAGAGGTTCTATTATTTAACAGATAGTGGTACAAATGCTATATTTGTATATTCTAATAATACGATTCAAGTTAATAATAATGTAACATCTAGTTGTGGAGCAACAGGAGTTGCTTATGGAAGTGATTACTCTCATGGTCCTAGTACAGCTATGGATGAGCTTCCTAATAATAATCAGTGGATTAATGTAAGTTTATATACAGAACCAAGAGATATTAAAGATAATGCGGGAACGTCAGTTATTAATAGTTTTGTATATACTGGTAAGGCTGCTAGATTTGTTACTCTAGATGAGATTAAAGCTGCTACAACTAATAGTATTAATGGAACTGTTAATGAATTATCTGATTATTCATTCTTGTTAGAGAATACATCCGGATATGATGGTAGTTGTAGTTCTGGTTATTGGATGGAGACTACTGATTCTTCATCTGGTGCTTATATGGTTGATGGATCAACAGGTGGTAATAGAGTAACTAATATAACTAGTGTTTCTGATGTAAGGCCTGTTATTGAAGTTCCATATTCAGTTATAGAAGGAGCTATTCAAGTAGTAGAATTTGATACATTATCTCCTGCTATGAGAACATATTTTAATAATATTAGTACTTGGTCATCTGGACAGACTGATGATAGTCATAGTGATTATGATACGTCTATGACTAATAATTTAGATAATAATAAATGTGTATATTTTACAGGTGATAATAGAAATACAGAAATTAATTATAATAGTGGTTGGAATGTATATTGTGATCAGCCTAATAAATATGATACGGGTGTTATTGGTAATGTTAATGTATATGAGTATAATGAATTAACGGGAACTGTATCTAATAATGTAGCTAGTTATGTTACAGCTAATAATGGGAAGTTATATAATTTTATACCTAATAAGATTTATTATTGGGAATCAGCTACTGATTCAACTAAAAATGGTTATGTTAAGCCAATTGGTGAGAGAAGAGTTATATCTATTGATAATACTGTTCCTTCTGAACAACCTAAGAAGAAGATGAGGAATGTTCGTGATTTAGGTGGTATTAAGGTTGATCAAAATGGTGATGGAACAATAGATGGTACTATTAAATATGGTAAATTATTTAGAGGTGAAAAAATTTGGGGTGGTGATGGTAGTACTGTTCAATATCTTAATAAATTAGGTATATATAATGAAATAGATTTACGTGGTGATTCAGAAGTAAATACAAATGAAGAGGATAGTCTTACTAGGATTACAAGTAATCCTAGTGATGCTAATAATAAAGTGTTTGAAATAGTTCATTATGAGATTGATTATGATACTTATAATGCAAATTATGTAAAGGCTCGTGATGCGGTTGCTAGAGTAATGTATGAATTTGTTAAGGCTCATAATGCAGGTGATGATAATTATGCAGTCTTGTTCCATTGTCGAATTGGTGCTGATAGAACAGGGACATTTGCTTATATTATAGAAGGTTTGCTTGGAGCACCAGTTGAAGAGAGATATCGTGATTATGAATTAACTGTATTCTTTGGTTTAAGAGAAAGAACAAGATTTTATAAAGAAAAAGATGGTAGTAGTCAGTCTAATGCTACACATAAGTTTCAATATTTGAAGAGTTCTATTCGTAATGCTGGAGATGGAGTTAATGAAGATGTTATGACATGGTTCCTAAAAGGTGGTAATACTACTACTGTTAAGACAATTAATAGTGGTAATGTAGAAACTGTTAATGTTAATTTACCTCAATTAATTAGCGATTTTAAGAGCATTATGATTGATTCTTATTAATGAAAAAAATAGATGTCTAAATGTGAAGTGAACCCCAAATAGTTCACAAAAATAAAAGAGACACTAGAGTTATTTCTAGTGTTTTTTTGACTTTAATCTATCTGTATTGTAAAATAATATCCAATCTTCTACAAGTTTTTGGTATTCTTGTAAAGATGTGATAT
>JAZAUS010000009.1:0-76971 GCA_036342255.1 Bacilli bacterium | reverse complement strand
TGATCGGCCACACTGGGACTGAGACACGGCCCAGACTCCTACGGGAGACAGCAGTTAGGAATATTCGTCAATGGGGGAAACCCTGAACGAGCAATGCCGCGTGAGTGATGAAGGTCTTTGGATTGTAAAACTCTGTTGTATGGAAAAAACGGCTAGGTTAGGAAATGAACTTAGTGTGATGGTACCATACCAGAAAGCCCCGGCTAACTACGTGCCAGCAGCCGCGGTAATACGTAGGGGGCGAGCGTTATCCGGATTTATTGGGCGTAAAGCGTGCGTAGGCGGTTTATTAAGTTTAAGATAAAAGCCCGGGGCTTAACTCCGGTTCGTCTTAAAAACTGGTAGACTTGAGTGTGGTAGAGGTAAATGGAATTTCTAGTGTAGCGGTGAAATGCGTAGATATTAGAAGGAACACCAGTGGCGAAGGCGATTTACTGGGCCACTACTGACGCTGAGGCACGAAAGCGTGGGTAGCAAATAGGATTAGATACCCTAGTAGTCCACGCCGTAAACGATGAGTACTAAGTGTTGGGGTAACTCAGTGCTGAAGCTAACGTATTAAGTACTCCGCCTGAGTAGTACGGTCGCAAGGCTGAAACTCAAAGGAATTGACGGGCACCCGCACAAGCGGTGGAGCATGCTGTTTAATTCGAAGATACGCGAAGAACCTTACCTAGACTTGACATCCCTGGCAATGACATGGAAACATGTCGGAGGTTACCCGGGTGACAGGTGGTGCATGGTTGTCGTCAGCTCGTGTCGTGAGATGTTCGGTTAAGTCCGATAACGAGCGCAACCCTTGTCCTTAGTTGCTAACATTAAGTTGAGAACCCTAAGGAGACTGCCGGTGACAAACCGGAGGAAGGTGGGGATGACGTCAAATCATCATGCCCCTTACGTCTAGGGCTACAGGCGTGCTATAATGGCCGGTATAATGAGTCGCAATACCGTGAGGTGGAGCTAATCTCCAAAGCCGGTCTCAGTTCGGATTGAAGTCTGCAACTCGACTTCATGAAGCTAGAATCGCTAGTAATCCCGAATCAGAATGTCGGGGTGAATACGTTCCCGGGTGTTGTACACACCGCCCGTCACGCCACGAAAGTCTGTAATACCCGAATGTGGTAGCCTAACCTTTTAGGAGGGGGCCACAAAAGGCAGGACAGGTGATTGGGGTGAAGTCGTAACAAGGTATCCCTACGAGAACGTGGGGATGGATCACCTCCTTTCTATGGAGTAATTAGAAAGATATTCTGCTAAATTCGTTTTGCTTGGTTTTGAGAGAATTTTTCTCTCAATTTTGTTCTTTGAAAACTGGATAATGTAGGTAGTTCTATTAATTTAGAACTTAAGATTTTAACTAATGTTTAAATCTCATCAAGGATATATAAACAATGGTGATTAAATTTGTAAGGGCGTACGGTGGATGCCTTGGCATTAGAAGCTGATGAAGGACGTGACGAACAACGATATGCTTCGGGGAGCGGTAAGTATGCTTCGATCCGGAGATTTCCGAATGGGGAAACCCACTAGTGGTTATGCACTAGTATCTTGTAATGAATTAAATAGTTACAATGAGAGCAACCCAGTGAACTGAAACATCTTAGTAACTGGAGGAAAAGAAAGAAAAATCGATTTCCTTAGTAGTGGCGAGCGAAAAGGAATGAGCCCAAACCAGTATTCGTACTGGGGTTGTAGGACCATATACGTGAAGTAAAAAAACGAAAGTATAGTCGAAGGTTCTGGAAAGGACCGTCATAGAAGGTGATAGCCCTGTAGGCGAAATGCTTCCGTCTTCTTATGGTATCCTGAGTACGGCGAGACACGTGGAATCTTGTCGGAATCTGCGGGGACCATCCCGCAAGGCTAAATACTCTCTAATGACCGATAGTGAACAAGTACCGTGAGGGAAAGGTGAAAAGAACCCCGGGAGGGGAGTGAAATAGATACTGAAACCGTATGCTTACAAAAAGTTCGAGCCCGTTAATGGGTGAGAGCGTGCCTTTTGCAGAATGAACCGGCGAGTTATTGTATTATGCAAGGTTAAGCTGAACAGGCGGAGCCGAAGCGAAAGCGAGTCTTAATAGGGCGATTTAGTATGATGCAATAGACCCGAAACCGAGTGATCTAGCCTTGAGCAGGTTGAAGTAGTGGTAAGACACTATGGAGGACCGAACCGACGTACCCGGAAACGTGCGCGGATGACTTGTGGCTAGCGGAGAAATTCCAATCGAACTCGGATATAGCTGGTTCTCCCCGAAATAGGTTTAGGCCTAGCCTTGATTGTATCCTTCTGGAGGTAGAGCACTGAATGTGTAATGGCCCCGTCTTGGGGTACTGCATACAATCAAACTCCGAATGCCAGAAGTCGTTAATCAGGAGTCAGTGTATGGGTGATAACGTCCATACGCGAAAGGAAAAGAATCCAGATCGCCAGCTAAGGTCCCAAAATTTGTGTTAAGTGGGAAAGGATGTAGAGTTGTCAAAACAGCTAGGAGGTTGGCTTAGAAGCAGCCACCCTTTAAAGAGTGCGTAATAGCTCACTAGTCGAGTGGCACTGCGCCGAAGATGTACCGGGGCTAAACACAATACCGAAGCTGCGGGTTTATACTTTTGTATAAGCGATAGGGGAGCGTTCCAAGGGCACTGAAGCTAGACCGTAAGGACTGGTGGAGCGCTTGGAAGTGAGAATGCCGGTGTGAGTAACGAAAATTGGGTGAGAATCCCATTCACCGTTTGACTAAGGTTTCCTGGGTAAAGTTCGTCTTCCCAGGGTAAGTCAGGACCTAAGGCGAGGCATAAATGCGTAGTCGACTGGACAACAGGTTTATATTCCTGTACCACCTATTTGACTGATGGAGTGACGGAGAAGGCTAATAGGAGCCGGTTATTGGATTCCGGTCTAAGCACATAGGTTTGTGGCGTTGGCAAATCCGTGTTACTTATAGCTGAAGTGTGATGGGGAAGTGAGATCTTCGGATCAATCGAACTCCTATGACGCCATGCTCCCAAGAAAAGCTTCTAGGGTTAATCAAATAGGTGCCTGTACCGTAAACCGACACAGGTGGTCAAGGAGAGTATCCTAAGGTGAGCGAGTGAACTATGGTTAAGGAACTCGGCAAAATGACCCCGTAACTTCGGGAGAAGGGGTGGTCGTAGTAATGCGACCCGCAGTGAATAGGTCCAGGCAACTGTTTACCAAAAACACAGGTCTCTGCTAACACGTAAGTGGATGTATAGGGGCTGACGCCTGCCCAGTGCTGGAAGGTTAAGAGGATGGGTTAGTATGACGTAAGTCGAATATACGAAGCTTTGAATTGAAGCCCCAGTGAACGGCGGCCGTAACTATAACGGTCCTAAGGTAGCGAAATTCCTTGTCAGGTAAGTTCTGACCCGCACGAAAGGCGTAATGATCTGGATACTGTCTCAACCATAGACTCGGTGAAATCTTAATACCTGTGAAAATGCAGGTTACCCGCGACAGGACGGAAAGACCCCGTGGAGCTTTACTGTAGCTTGATATTGAAATTCGGTTAGTTTTGTAGAGGATAGGTGGGAGACTTTGAAACTAAGACGCTAGTTTTAGTGGAGTCATCCTTGGAATACCACCCTTAGTTAGCTGGATTTCTAACCTAGTGCCGTTATCCGGTTCAGGGACAGTGTCTGGTGGGCAGTTTGACTGGGGCGGTCGCCTCCTAAAAAGTAACGGAGGCGTTCAAAGGTTCCCTCAGAATGGTTGGAAATCATTCGCAGAGCGTAAAGGTATATAGGGAGCTTGACTGCGAGACCTACAAGTCGAGCAGGTGCGAAAGCAGGACTTAGTGATCAGGCGATTCAGTATGGAATGGTCGTCGCTTAACGGATAAAAGTTACCCCGGGGATAACAGGCTGATACCACCCAATAGTTCACATAGACGGTGGTGTTTGGCACCTCGATGTCGGCTCGTCACATCCTGGAGGTGGAGTTGCTTCCAAGGGTTGGGCTGTTCGCCCATTAAAGTGGCACGCGAGCTGGGTTCAGAACGTCGTGAGACAGTTCGGTCCCTATCCGTCGTGGGCGTAGGAAAATTGAGGAGTGCTGTCCTTAGTACGAGAGGACCGGGATGGACCTACCTCTGGTGTATCTGTTGTCACGCCAGTGGCACCGCAGAGTAGCTATGTAGGGAAGGGATAAACGCTGAAAGCATCTAAGCGTGAAGCCCCCTCCAAGATGAGTTTTCCCATTGCCTTGAGCAAGTAAAATCCCAAATAGACTATTTGGTCGATAGGCTAGAAGTGGAAGTGTAGCGATACATTGAGCGGACTAGTACTAATAGATTGAGGGTTTAATCATCTTATTTATTATTTGTTTATATTACTTGCCTATGTTATCTTGTTTTCAGAGAACAATTATGTTATAATTTTTGTATATTGGTGATGTTTGCAAAGTGGTTCACCTGTTCCCATCCCGAACACAGTAGTTAAGCACTTTTACGCCGACGATAGTTTCTTGCGAAAATAGGTAGTTGCCAATATTTTTTTATGCCCAAAAATAGTCAGTAGCTATGATTGGGCTTTTTTAATTTTAATTTTTAACTTTATTATGTTCTACTAATAATAGAAGGGGTGTTATTTATGACTTTTTTTGTTGCTATACCTTTTATTTGTGTTGGTATTTTTATAATTGTAATTTTTATTTTTGTTATTATTTATACTATTAGGCAAAGTAAATCTATTATTGAGAGGGCAAAAAAGATTGATCCTTCTGTCAAAACAATAAGTGAGGCTCAATATGTTTTACAGAAAGATATGTATCAGAATTTTGGAAGTAAGAAAGATAATGAAAATAAGTAAAAAAAGAAATGTTTTTTCATTTCTTTTTTTACTTATAGTTTAATATTTTTTGTTTATTCTTTTTTCCTTTAATCTTTTCTATTTCTTTTTCATTTTCTTCTTTTGTATTTGTAATTAATTTTTTAAATAATATAATATTTTCTAAACTATTGTCTGGTAGTTTTATTATTTTTTCTGGTTGAAGACCATTTTCTGTCATATCATTTAGTTCTATAAATGGTGTGTTTTTTGTTTTTTGTTCTTTTTCTATGACATAATTTATTGTTTCTCTATCATAATAATTAATTACATTTTTTTTGTTATCTAGTATATATAGTCCGTGTGGGTACATTATATTTAATTTATTTAGATATGTTTTATAATTATCATATTTTAAATTTATAAAATTACTATTTTGTTGATAAATTATTTCTAGTTGATTATTTTGATTTGTTTTCTTAATTTTTATCGTTCTTTTTTTATCATCTAATTCTATTTCTTTTTGATAGCTATCAAAAGATTTGTTTTTTATATTTCCAAGTTTAAAATTTAATTCTTTTGTTAATTTTTTTAAAAATTTGATTAATTCTTGATCATTATTATCTAAATTTAAAATAGATATTATTTCTAATATTGGATCATATTTCATTTTTTCCTCCTGTTTATTAATATATATATAATTATTTTATATGTCAAGTTTATTATCTATTAGTTTCATTATTATTATGGACAAAATTTAAATAATTAGTTATAATTCTTATAGTGTAGAAGGTGATATTTTGGATAAATTTAATTATAAAAAAAATAAAGAAATGTATAATTATTTTAAAAGTAAAGTTAATATTATTTCTAGCTTTCGTCTTGTTGTTTTTTTATGTTCAATTATTAGTTTTTTTATTGCTAGTAGTTATATTTTTTTTATTTATGTGGGGTTCTTTTTCATCTTGTGTTTTATTATTCTTATATATGTACATGATAAGTTTTATAAGAAATTGGAATATTATAATAATTCATTAGAAGTAATTGATGAGTATAAGAAGCGTGTAAATGGTAAATGGAGAGAATTTAGTGATATTGGTGGAGATTATGAATCAGAATTATTAAATGATTTAGATATAGTTGGTAAGAATAGTTTATTTCAATATTTAAGTATTTGTAAAACGAAAGATGGTAGAGATGTTTTAATTAAAAAATTATCTAATAATAAATTTAATGTTGATAAGTTAATAGATGAACAGGATGCTGTTAAGGAATTATCTAATATGCATAAATTTATTTTAGATTTTCAAGTTAGTATGTTTAAATATAGGGATAAAAATATTAGGTTAAGTGATGGATTTAAGAAATTGGATAGAAGAGTTGGTAACAAAACTATAGATTTATTTATTGGTTTATTTTTAAGTACTTTATCTATATTTCTATTGTTTTTTGGATTATTTAATATTTTACCATTAAGTTGTTTTTATGCTATGTTTATATTTAATTTTTTTATTAATTATATGTATAGTTTTATTTTTAATTTAGATTTTGATAATATTAGTTTTGTTACATATAATTATGAAAAATTGAAGGGAGTTTATGATATAGTTGTTTCTTGTAATTTTGATAGTAAGTTATTAAATAATATTAAAAATAAAACTAATGCTGGTAGTAGTAGTATGAATAAACTTGTTATTATAAATGATTTAAATAATTTTAAAGATAATATATTATCTAGTTTTATTTTTAATGGTTTATTTTCAATTAATATTATTGTTATGTATTTATATTCTTTATTTCAAGATAGTGATACTAAGATATTTAAGGATGGAATATCTTGTGTTGCAGAATTAGAAGCTTTAATTAGTTTATCTAATCTTGGTATTGTAAGAGATGATGTTGTTATTCCTAAAATATCTAATGAAATTGTATTAGAGTTTAATGATATTAAGCATCCTTTAATTGATCAAGGAAAATGTGTTGGTAATGATTATAGTGGTAAGAATGGTATTAATATTATTACTGGATCTAATATGGGTGGTAAAACATCTTTTCTTAGAACTATTGGTATTAATCTCATTTTGATGAATGCTGGAGGATTTGTTTGTAGTAAGAACTTTAAGAGTTGTTATATGAAAATATTTACATCAATGAGGGTAGAAGATGATATTGATAGTGGTATTTCTACTTTTTATGGTGAATTACTTAGAATTAAGAAGGCTCTTGATTATGAAGAAGGGAATAGAATTATATTAGTGGATGAAATATTTAAAGGAACTAATTATAATGATAGGATATATGGAGCTATTGAGGTAATGAAAAAGTTAAACGACGAAAGAACTATATTGTTTATTACTACTCATGATTTTGAATTGTGCGATGTAAAAATTAAAAATTTAGAGAATTATTATGTTAAAGAATATTATGAGGGTGATAATATAAAATTTGATTATAAGATAAGGCATGGTAAATGTGACAGTACAAATGCTAAATATTTGATGAGGAAGATGAGAATTATTGATTAATAATTTTAATCTTTTTTTATTAATTAAATAATTAATTATATTGTTTTAATGATATAATATATATTGTTGATGATGTTGTATAATTATTATTTGTATTAAGGAGGAGTGTAATTATGTCTCTTTTTGATTACAAAGATGAAGATGATATTTATAGATTTAAGCCTTTAGCTGAAAAAATGAGGCCGAAAAGATTGGAAGATTTTTTTGGACAAGATGATGTTGTAGGACCATCTTCTTCAATTAGAAAAATGATTAAAAACGATAATATTTCTTCGATGATTTTATGGGGACCTCCTGGTGTTGGGAAAACTACTTTGGCAAAGATTATCGCTGATAAAACTAGTTCTTCTTTTCATGAATTATCTGCAGTTACTTCTGGTGTTAAGGAAATAAAAGAAATAATAGAAATATCTAAATTTAACAAGATGAATGGACGTAAAACAATTTTGTTTGTTGACGAGATACATAGATTTAATAAAGCTCAACAAGATGCTTTTTTGCCATATGTTGAAAATGGAGATGTTATACTAATAGGAGCTACTACTGAAAATCCTTCTTTTGAAGTAAATAGTGCTTTATTGTCAAGAACTAAGGTTTATGTTTTAAATAGTTTAACTGAAAAAGAAATAATAAAAATATTAAAGAGAGCAATGAAAGAGTTTTATCCTGATTTATCGATGGAGACTAAGTGTTATAACATGATTGCTAATATTAGTAATGGAGATGCTAGAGTCGCTCTTAATACGTTGGAGAATTTAGTTAATACTTTAAATAAGCAAATTGGAAGAATAAAAATAGAAGATTTGGAAAAAATTTTGCAGAAGAAAACTTTTTTATATGATAAAAATGGTGAAGAGCATTATAATTTGATTTCAGCTTTACATAAATCTATAAGAAATAGTGATCCGGATGCAGCACTATATTATTTGGCTAGAATGTTAGAAGCTGGAGAAGATCCTTTATATGTGGCGAGAAGATTAGTAAGATTTTCTTCTGAAGATATTGGATTAGCTAATAGTAATGCTTTAGTTCAGGCTGTTAGTACTTTTCATGCTGTGAAATTTATTGGAATGCCTGAATGTAATGTAATTTTGGCTCAACTTGTTGTTTATTTAAGTGTTTCGCCAAAATCTAATTCTTTATATAAAGCCTATGAAGAAGTAAAGCTAGATGCAATTAGAACAGCTAATGAAAAGGTTCCTTTACACTTAAGAAATGCAACTACTAAGTTAAATGATGAATTAGGATATGGGGCTATGTATAAGTATGCTCATGATTATGATGGGGCTATTACTAATATGCAATGTTTGCCAGATTCTTTAAAGAATCAAAAATATTATATTCCTACTAATAATGGTAATGAAAAAAATGTAAAGCAAGTTTTAGATAATATAAAAAGAATTAAAGAGGAATTTTTAAGTGAAGATAAAGGAAAATAATAAGACTATATATTTACTTTTTATATGTGGTCTTTTTTATTTGATTTTATGAATAATTATTAATAATAGTAAATAAAATAATAATATTGACAAAGTAAAAAAAAAGTATATTATATAGATTGATAATTTTTAACAGAGGTGAGTTGTTTGATGTTTATTTTGATATTCAAATTAGGAGAATAGAGAGTAAGGTATAGAAATGATTTTGTATCTCTAAAGATGATTGATAATTGAATTTAGATGCTAAATAATTTTTTGGAGATTGTTAGTGTTTTTTTATGGTGATTTTTGTTAGTATTGGAGGTTTTGAAAAATGAAATTACCACAATTAAGATTAATTGCAACTGATTTTTGTGACAGCAAGTGTATATATTGTAGACCGTCAGGTGAGGCGGTATGTAAATGTGAGAATAATAATTTGAGTCTTACTACTGCCATTGAGATATCTAGATTGTATAAGGAGATGGGAGGAAAAGATATAAAAATTACTGGTGGTGATCCAGTATATTGGAAAAATCTTGTTGACTGTGTTGATGTTTTAAAGAATGAATTATTTATTGAAAAGGTTGAAGTTATTACAAGATCTGTAAAAATAAAAAAGGTAATAGATGTATTAATAAGTAAAGGGTTGGATAGTATTAACTTTAGTTTAGATACTTTAAATAAAGAAAAGTATAATATGATTACAGGAAAAAATGATTTATTAGAATTATTAGAAGTAATAAAGTATTGTTCTTCAAAACTTCATTGTAAAATTAATACAGTAGTAATGAAAGGTATTAATGATGATGAAATAGAAGATTTGATAAATTTTTGTAATGATAATGGTATAGAGGAACTTAAATTGTTGGATATTATTACAGATTTACATAAAAGTGTTAATAGTAATTCGGATAGATTAGATAAGGCTTGTGGAAAAAAATTGGAGAATTTATATACAAATCTAGATTTTGAAAATAAGATTTGTTTTGATAGTGAACCTGTTACTATTTTTCAAGGAGGATTAGGTCATCCTTTAAAGGTTTATAAAATAGGTGATTTAGATGTAATAATGAAAGATGCTTCTAATGGTGCTTGGTATGGAGAATGTTGTAATAATTGTGAATATTATCCATGTCATGACGCATTAATGGCTTTAAGAGTACTTCCTAATAATAATTTACAAATTTGTTTAATGAATGAGAGAAATTTATATAAAATAAATAATGATGAGGTGGAGGATAGAAAACAATTTAGTAGATGTTTAAAAATTTATAAAAATGCTAGATTTCATAGAGGAGAGAACATAAATGAATAAAGTAGTTTTTGTTTATCCAAAAATTGAATTTGAGGAGAACTATCCAAATAGTTGGATTCCATTTTCTATTTTGACTTTAGGAACATCTATTATGAATAATAATATAGAATTAAAAATATTTGATCAAAATAAAAGTGATGTTGTTGATTTATATAATTATATTGATATAAATAAAAATGATATAATGTGTGTTGTATTTAGCATAATGACAGGTGGTGCTCAGATATCTAACGCTTTAAAAATAGCAAAATATGTAAAAGAAAATAATATTATAACTGCTTTTGGTGGACCTCATGTAAATGTTTTACCTGAACAAACAGCTAAACATGAACTTGTTGATTATGCATTGAAGGGTTTAGGACAATTTCAATTTCCAATTTTTATTGATGGTTTAATGAATAAAAGTAAGATGGATATGGTTCCAGGTATTTATTTTTATAATGGAAATCGATTGATTATTGGACCTGATAATGTGGTTAAAGGATTATATTTACCAAATTATAATATAAATTTAATTGAAATTGAAAAATATATTCAGAATGATAATACAATAAATACACGTACGATTAATTATATTGCTTCTCAAGGATGTCCATATACTTGTAAGTTTTGTTATGAAACATGTTATGATAGAAAGTATTTTAAAATCAAGGAAGAAGATATTTTATCTGATATTGAGTTTTTAATTGATAAGTATAACGTAAATGGTATTAAATTTTATGACGCTGATTGGTTTGTTGATATTAAAAGGTCTATTAGAATGGCAGAAAGAATTAAAGATTATAACATAAAATGGGCTGCTTCTATTAATCCACGTGATATTTTGCGTACTAGTAATGGTTTAGAATCTAATTTATTGGATATGGTTAAGAAAAGTGGATGTAGTAGACTTTTAATGGGAATGGAATCTGGTAATAATAGAGTATTAAAAGAAATAGTGGATAAAAGAGTGACAAAAGAAGAATTAATGCATGTAGCTCGAATGATATCGAAATATCAGATATTAGGCTCTTATACATTTATTGTTGGTTTTCCTGGTGAAACAGATAAAGAGATAGATGAAACATTTAGTTTTGTTGAAAAATTATGGAGTTTAGAAACTAAACCTGAAACTAGAGTCCATATATATACTCCTTATCCAGGTACTAGTTTATATGATCAATCTTTAGAGTTAGGATTTAAAGCTCCAGATTCGCTTGAAGGATGGTCTAAATTTGATTATTATAAATCTATGACTCCGTGGACTAGTAAAGATTTAGAGAGGAAAGTAAAAGAATGTACGGTAATGATAGAAAAGAAGAAAGTGAGAAAAAAATAATGGAAAATAAATATGAAACGATGTATAAAAGATCTTTGATAGAGAATTATATAAGATCTATGCTTATTAAAGATAACTATATAGAGGTTAGGACTCCTATAATTAATAGGTATGCTGATATAGCACCTATTACACAATTTAAAGTTGTTAGTCCTTTAGAATCATCTAAATTGTTTTTAAGAATAGCTCCTACTGAACAATTAAAGAAATTAATATTCTATGGATATGATAAAATATTTGAGTTTTCGACTAATTTTCGTGATGATTCTGTAGATGATAGTCATTTGTTTGAATTTACGTCTTTGGAGATTATGGAAAAAGGAACAAATGTTTATGATAAGATGAATCAAACGGAACAAATTATAAAAGGATGTATGAATTATTGTATTAATAATGGTTTTAATAATGAATTTGGAGAAGTTTTTAATTTTATTGATAGGAAGTGGCCTAGAATAGATATAATTGAGTATATTATTGGTAATTATGGTGTGAATACTGTAAATAATTTTTCTGAAGATGAGTTAATTAATATTTTTTCTAAATTAGGTATACCGAAAGGAATGGCGTTAGAAAAGAATTCTATTATTTCGTTTGTTGTTGATTCTGTTTTATCTAATAGTGAAACACCTGTTTTTATTGGAGATTATCCTTGGGATATTGAAGGTCCTGCCAAAAAATCTGCAATATTAAAAGGCAAGGAGAGATATGAGTTATATTATAAGGGGTTAGAACTGGCAAATATGTCTAGTACTTTAACTGATTATAATCAATTAAGGGAATGGTATTTTGATACATTGAGTAAAAAAAATGAAAAAGAGAATGAGAATTATCTTATTGATTTAGAGTTGTTAGATATATTTAAACAAAAATTACCGGAATCTGCTGTTTTAGGTATTGGCATTGATAGATTAGTTATGTTATTATTGAATAAAGAGATAATTAGTGATGTTGTTTGTTTTGATAATAAGAAGAAAAAAATATTGAAATGAAAGGAAAGGTAAATTATGGATTTAATTAAGGCAAATAGACTTATGAAAGGTGATACTATTGGAATAGTATCAGTTTCTGCTCCAGAAGCTAAGGAACAAAAAGAGAGATTTGAGAAGGGGATTAATTATCTTAAGAAATGTGGTTATAATGTTGTATTGAGTGAGCATGTTATGGATAGCAATGGTTATATAACTTCTACTCCTGAGAAAATGGCAGCTGATTTAATGAATATGTTTAAAAATGATAGTGTTAAATGTATTTTGTGTGCTGGTGGTGGATTGAATGCTAATACTATTTTACAGTATCTTGATTATGATGTAATAAAAGATAATCCAAAAATATTTGTTGGTGTTAGTAATCCAACAGTTGTATTAAATGCAATTAATACTAAAACAGGGTTAATTACATTTCATGGTCCTGCAATAGTTTGG
This sequence comes from Bacilli bacterium, assembly GCA_036342255.1. Lineage (GTDB taxonomy): Bacteria > Bacillota_I > Bacilli_A > RF39 > UBA660 > RUG11198. Next base: position 64,183 of record JAZAUS010000009.1, on the reverse strand, counting down.
GATTTTGGTGAGGATAATGGATTATGTAAATTTACAGATGAGCATTTATGGAGTGAGTTATCTGATGGAATTAAAGCACATGATATTGTTGATAAAGAGCATAATTGGATAAGTTTAAAGGATGGAAAGGCAGTAGGAGTATTAGTTGGTGGAAATTTAGTTTCTATTCAAACTTTATTAGGAACTGAATATGAACCCGATTGGAATGGAAAAGTATTATTTTGGGAAGACATATGCAAATCAGTTGATAAGATTGATTTAATGTTAACTCATTTTAAGGATGTTGGTGCATTAAAGAAGTTGAAGGGTATGATTGTTGGAGAACTTGTATCTTGTGAACCTAACGATAAAGAAATTTATAATATGGTATTAGAAAGATTAATGGAATATGATTTTCCTGTTATCGCAAATGTTCCTTTTGGTCATACTCAAGATAAATTAACATTACCAATAGGGGCTAAAGTAAGTTTTGATACAACAAAATTGGGTAAAATAAGGGTGAAAGAATCAGTAGTGAAGAATAGGAAGTAAATAATATGGCAATTGATAAAGGAACATTTAAAGGTATAATAATAAAGAATAGTATTACAGATTATTCTTTACTTAATTATCTTGAAAGTATAGCTAAAGAAGTATATGAGCATAAGTTGGGCGGTAAACATAATACTATTATATATAAAATTGAAGTTCCTAAAGATAAAGTTGATGAATTGTCTATTAAGTTGAGTAAATCATTATATTCTTATGGCTATTATATTCATTTTGTATCTGAAAAAGAAATGATTGTTATTTTTCCAAATAAGATTTTTAAATTTAGTGAAAAGGATAATGATATAATTGATGAGTGTATATTGTATGGAGAGAGCATTAATATTGACTCTAAGTTGATGAAATTTAGAGAGATGTTTTATAGAGATCATCCAAATGATAAAAATGTTTTGATTTTTGGTGGTAGTGGAGATTTGGGAAAAGAGTTTTCTGATGTCTTTTTACAAAATGATTATAATGTTTATTCTACATATAAGACTAGTAAAATGGATTATTCAAATATAGAACAGTATTATTATGATGCTTTAGCTGATAATAAAGATTTCTTTGAAAAAATAAAAAATATTGCAATAGATGTGCTTGTATTTTGTGTAGGAGCTAGGTCTTCTAAAAAAGAAGTAGTTGATACTGATTATGATGAGTTTATGAATTTATTAACTATTAATGCATTAAGTTTTTTAAAGATTTATAAGGAATTAGCTATTAATTTAAGAAGAAACAATTCAAAAGTTTTAGTAGTTAGTTCTAGTGCATCTTTAGAAAATAAGGTAACAAATGGGGCTTATTCGTCTAGTAAAGCATATTTGGATAGTATTGTTGAGACACTAAAGAAAGAAGAAGAAAAATATGGGGTTGAGTTTAAGTTGATTCATCCTTCTCTTTTTAAATCAAAACTGGCAGAGGAAATAGTAAGGATGAAGGGATATGATAATTTAGATTATTATGTAGAAAATGTACTAGATGGTGATATTAAAAGTACAAAAGATATAGTTAATGAGAATATAAAGTATTTAGGTTTAAAAAAGAAATAATAATTAGTATTTGTTAAAAAGATTAGAATTATTAATTTAATAATTTTAATCTTTTTTTGTTTAAATAATATAGATATTTATAATAGGTTATATTTCTATTTGTTCATATTATAGAATAGATAGGAGGTAATATAATGTTTTCTTGTAATGATAATTATAGACAGGATGATACAGATATTAATATAGTTAATGATAATATGAATTTTAATAGTAATATGAATATGGATGGTGAATTTCAGCAAGCTATTGGAGATGTAATGAGTCCTGTTATTGAACCTGGACGTGAAAGAGTTGTTAATAGGACTTTTGTTCATGAAGTACCTCATATATGTCCTATTAATACAAGAATTATTAATAATCATGTTTATAAACATACTTATCAACCTAGATATACATGTTGTGAAGAAAATACTTGTACTAATGTACAATGTGGATCATGTTGTTGTTTTAAATAGAAAGATTACTTTTTCTATTTTTCTTTATTGTGTTATAATTTATGTAAGGAAGGATTATATGAGGAAAAATGTTATGGATTATGAAGTAGTAAATGATATTAAAGCTGAAGATATTTATTATTTAAGGAAATTAATTGGTTGGAAAGATTTACCAGTGGAACAATTTGAAAAGGGGATTAAAAATACGATGTGTAGTGTAACTGTGAGAAATGATAAAGATGTGATTGCAGTTGGTAGAATAGTAGGTGATTATGCGAGTAAAGGATTATTAACTGATATTATGGTAAATCCAAAATATCAGAAACAAGGGTTTGGTAGAATAGTAGTAACCAATCTGTTAGAGCAAGCTTCTTCATTTATTAAGGAGGGGGAACAATTTCATATTGAAGGTACACCAACTAGTGGTAATAGAGATTTTTATGTTAGATGTGGGATGAAGTATAAACCTGAAAATCAAGATGGTGTTTATGTTTGGTTGAAAAAATAAGTATTATATGTCTAAAAGAAAGATTATTCTTTCTTTTTTGTTAACTTTAAATATTTGAATTAATTTTATGATATAATTTTTAGGATGTGTAAGGAGTAGTGGGAGTGGTTTGATGAGATATATAGATTTTGATGGTGTTATATTAGATACTGAAGATATATTGTTTTACGATTGGAGACATTATCCTGATAGATATAATATGCCTTGGGATAGTGAAGCTAGATATGTTGAGAGAGCTAATTGGGTGTATATTTTGGAGAAATCTCCTATTATAAATGATGCTATAAACATTTTGAAGAATATGGATTGTAATGATACAACTATATTAACTAAAGTTCATTCTTTGGATAATGAGGGAGTTGCTAAGATTAATTATCTTAGAAAAATGGGGGTTAAGCAAAATATTATACTTGTTCCATTTAATATTAGTAAATGTGATGTTGTTAGAGCTTATGGTAATATTTTAGTTGATGATAGCATTAGAAATTTAGTAGAATGGGAATCTTTTGGAGGTTATCCTATGTTTTTTGATAGAAAAGGTAATAATGTTGATTGTTGGGATGAATACAATTATAAAAATTATCAAAGAGTATTTAAGATAGATGCTAAAAAAAATATATAAAAAAATCTTTCAATTTTGGAAAGATTTTTTAAGTTAATTTTTTAAATACGTTACCAAGTGAATCATTTATTACTAATTCTGCTATATTATCCATTGGTGTTATAGTTTTATTTATAATTACCATATGTTTTCCTTGGAAGAATCTAATAAATGATGAAGCTGGGTATACTGTTAGGGATGTACCTGCTATTATAAGTAAATCTGCATTGGATATATAATCTATTGTTTTAGTAATAGTATTTTCATTTAATGGTTCTTCATATAAAACAACATTTGGTTTTATAGTTCCACCACAACTACATTTTGGTATATTAGGAGATGAAAATACTTTTTTTGCTTCATAGAATTTTCCACATTTCATACAATAATTTTCATAGATGGTTCCATGTAATTCTAATATATTTTTGCTTTTTGCTTTTTGATGTAAGCCATCTATATTTTGAGTTATGATAGCTTTTAGTTTACCATCTTCTTCTAATTTAGTTAAGTATTTATGGCAAATATTTGGTTTTATATTTAAGCAGTTTAATTTATCTTTATAGAATTTATAGAATTCTTTTGTATTGTTTATAAAGAAATGATGTGATAGTATTTCTTCAGGTGGATAATCATATTTTTCATTGTATAATCCATCAACGCTTCTAAAATCTTTAATGCCACTTTCGGTAGATACTCCAGCTCCTCCAAAAAAGACAATATTGTTTGATTCTTCTATATATTTATTTAATAGTTTTATTTTTTCATTATTAGTCATATAATCACCTATATTTATTATAGTATATAATTATAAATAGATAAAGATACTTTTTTATATTTTGTTTTTATGATAAAATAGTTATAAATATGAGGTGATTTTATGGCTTCTTTTGCGATGCATTATATTGCAGGTGAAAAATTTTTAGAAAGTTTAGATTGTGAACTTACCAATTATGATAAGAGTAATTTTAGACTTGGTAATTTGGTTGTTGATACGATGGGAATTAGTAATTATGATAGAGATGAGAAATTAAGAAGAAAATTAATTACGCATTTTAGAAATAAAGAAGATGATGATAAGTGTATACAAATTCCTAATGTTGATAAATTTAGGGATAAGTATAAGGATTTACTTGGTAGAGATTATTCTGTGATGGGATATTTATTTCATTTGTATACAGATAAAATATTTTTTGAGTATTTATATAAGGATGTTATTAAGACATTGGATAAAGATATGAAACAAACTAATATAAAGAAAGATGGTATTTTTGTTAAGGTTTTGAAGAATAATAAAATATTTAAATTAAATGATTTTTATAGTGGTAGTAGTATTGGTGGTTTATATAGGGATTATTCTAATATGAATAAGTATTTGATTAATAAGTATAAAATTATATTTGATTATGATCAGCTTAAGGATTTTTCAGATAAATATTTTAATAATCCAGGAATTGAAGAAATAGATTATAATAATATTTATGAAGTAATAGATAAGATGAATGATATATTTAAAGAAGCTTTAAATAGTGAAGCTGATGAATTAGAAGTGTTTAATATTAATGATATTGAGAATTTTATTTATAGGACTGTAGATGGTTTTAATAATAAGTATAGAAGTGATATAAAAAGGTTGGCTAAGAATAGGTGATTAGATGTTTAAAATTGGTAATTTGGAATTAGATAATAATATTGTTTTGGCACCTATGGCTGGTATATGTAATAGTGCTTTTAGAAGAATATGTAAAGAAATGGGAGTAGGGCTTATATATGCTGAGATGGTTAGTGATAAGGCTTTAGTATATAATAGTAATAAAACTTATGATATGTTATATATGACTGAATATGAGAGACCTATTGCTCAGCAAATATTTGGTAGTGATAAGGATTCTTTTGTTGAGGCTGCTAAGATTGTGTATGAGAAGATGAAACCGGATATTATAGATATTAATATGGGATGTCCAGTTCCTAAGGTGGCTGTTAAAGCTCAAGCTGGGGCAGCACTTCTTAAAAAACCTGATAAGATCTATGATATTGTAAAGGCTGTTGTAGATGTTGTGCCGGTACCAGTAACTGTTAAAATTAGAAGTGGTTGGGATAGTAATAATATTAATGCTGTTGAGGTAGCTAAGATATGTGAGAAGGCTGGTGCTAGTGCGATAACTGTTCATGGTAGAACTAGAAGTCAAGGTTATAGTGGTAAAGTTGATTATGATATAATTAGAATGGTTAAAGAAAATGTATCTATACCAGTTATTGGTAATGGGGATGTAGTTGATATAGAGAGTGCAAAAAAAATGTTTGATACTGGTGTTGATGCTATTATGATAGGTAGGGGAGTACTTGGTAATCCTTGGCTTATTAGGGATTTAGTTAATTATTATGATAAAGGATTGGAGCCAATAATAATAAGTTATGAAGATAGGATCAAAATGTGTTTTAAACATTTAGATTATTTGATGGAAATAAAACCTGAGAAAGTGGCAGTATTAGAAATGAGGAGTCATATTGCATGGTATATAAAGGGATTGCCTGATTCTGTTGAGGTAAAGGTTGAATGCTTTAAGGCTGTTACTGCAGAGGATATTAAGAGAATATTAAATAAATATTTAGATAAGCTTAATAATGATTAGTGGTGATAAGATGAGAAAAGATGATATAGTTAGAAGAAGATTGCTGGCTTTTTTAATAGATGTTTTTATTGTTAGTTTATTTGTTTCTATGATAGTTGGTAGTACTAATGATAGAAGTGATGATAAAAATATGAATAGGTTAAATGAGGTTATTAATGATTATAGTAATGAGAAAATTAATTCAAAAGAGTATTTTGATGAATATGGAAAAATTCTTTATGATATAAATCAAGATAGTTTTAATGAAAATATTATTTATTTTGTTGTTAGTTTAGGATATTTTCTTATTTTTCAATATTTAAATAATGGGAGTACGATTGGTAAGAAGATAATGAGGATTAGGATAGTTAATAAGAATAAGAAAAAGGTAAGTTTTTTACAATTGTTAGTTAGAGTTAGTTTAGTTAATCAATTATTATCAATGTTTTTGTTACTTATATTTACTAAATATTTGACAGGTATGAGTTTTTTGATTGGATATGGGATTGCTAATGTTGTGGAAAATGGTATTGTTATTGTTTGTGGTATGACATTGGTGTTTAGTAAAGATAAGATTGCTTTACATGATAAGATTACTAATAGTCAGGTTATAGGAATAAAATAGGAATAATATTTAGGAAAAAATTAGAAATTAATCTAATTTTTTTGTTTTTCGTAAACAAATAGTTGAAATTATAGTAAAAATTTGTAAGTGTGCTATAATGAAGTTGGAGGTTAAAGAATGAAAACAAAAAATAAATATGGAATAGTTAAGGTACTACTTGTAGTATTATTACTAGTTGTTATTGCTACTTATTTTATAGAGGGTAGACAAGGTAGCATTTCTTATTTGGCTTTAGGTGATGTTTTTCTTAATTATGTACAATCTTTTTATTATTTCTTTGATACAGCTATCTTTATTTTTGTTGTAGGTGGATTTTATGGTGCACTTAATAAAGTTGATGGTTATAAGAAATTAGTTAAAGATATAGTTGAGAAAATTGGTGATAGGAAAAAGTTATTTGTTTGCATTATAACAGTGGCTTTTGCTTTGATATCTTCACTTACTGGCTTAAATGGGCTATTACTTATTTTTGTTCCTTTTGTAGTTTCAATTATACTATTATTAGGATATGATAAGTTAGTAGCTTTATCGTCTACTGTTGTTGCAATTGCTTTAGGTTTTATTGGTGGTATTTTTATTACTTTTAAGGATGCATCTAATCAATACGCAACAACTTATACTACTTTTGATAAATTGGTAGGTTTAAAAAAGAACTTTACTAATGTTTTTCCTACTATTTTATTATTAGTAATATCAGTTGGACTTTTAGTATTCTATATTATGAGTCACATTAAGAAAGTAGAAGAAGAAGAGGTTGAGGTAGATCTTTCTAAGAAAGATCCATTATTTGTAGAACAAAAGGATAAGAGAGGAAAAATTGTTAAAGTTGATTATTCAGATAAAAAGGCATGGCCGATTGCTTTAATGGGTTGTATATTATTTGCATTATTAGTTCTTGGATTTATGCCTTGGAGTAGTTTGTTTGGTATTAAAGTTTTTACACAATTTCATAAATGGGTAACAAAAATTTCTATACCTAAGCATACTTTATTTGGACATAAATTTGCTAAATATTCAATATTTACTGGATTGATTTCAAATAGTATTGGTGCTTTTGGTGAATGGAATAGTCTAGGTAATTATATGATGGCTATTGTATTAATTGCATTATTTATATTTATTTTACGTTTTGTAAGTAAAGTAAGCTTTAGTGATTTATATGATGGATTTTTATATGGTGTTAAGAAAATGATACCAGCAGTTATGATTGCTATGTTAGCTTATTCTGTTTTAGTTTGTGTTTACAATAGTGGCATTGTAGAAACAGTAATATCTAGTGTTACTAAGAGCTATGGAGATAATGTTGTTATTGGTTCTTTGTTAGCTGTTGTTGGTTCTATTTTACATGTAGAATTGTATTATACTGTAGCTGGTGTATTTTCACCAATAGTTTCTGGAATAGGTACAAAAGCTAATTTATCTGTTTATTCTGTAATGTTTCAAAGTTTATATGGATTAGTTCAAATATTTGGACCTACTAGTTTACTTCTTATTTTTGGATTGTCTTACTTAGAGGTTCCATATAAGAATTGGATTAAATATATATGGAGATTTATTTTAGGATTAATTATAGTTATTTTTGTTGTACTTATGATAGTATCTGCAATGTAATAAATAATATATAATATAATTGGTTATTAAATATTTAATAACCAATTTTTTGTTTGTATTTTTGTTTGTTTATGATATAATATTTTTAAGATATGGGAGTGATTATATGGCTAATGATGGTAATAAAAGATTTTCTATAAAAAATAGGTTTAAAAAAAATAATAAAGAAAATACATTTTTTTCTGGTAATTTGAGAAAACTTTTATATGTTTTTTATGTATTTATAGGAATTATAGTAATAATTGGAGTTTTACATTTTAAAGGATATGATGTAATAAAGATTAATCGTAAGAATTTAAATTTAAATATATCAGAAACTGTTGATTTGGATGCTATTTATTCATCTCCTAATATAGAGTGGGTTGCTGTTGGTGATAATGTAGTTGTTAGTAATAATGTTGTTACGGCTTTGAAGTCTGGTAAAGCTTATCTTTATGCTAAGGAGAATGGTATACAGGTTAAAGATTTAACTGTAAATATTCTTACAGATAAAGAGGCATTAAGTTTGGAAAGACATTTTTTTAATTTTAAGTCAAAGGGTAGAGGACAAAAAATTAAAGTTAAGAGAAATCAATTGATGGCTGCTAATAGTGATAGTACATTTTTGGGAAGATTACTTAGAATAATGAGGGATATTTTTGCTGTTGGTCGTAATAGAGAAGTTCCTAAAACTACTACAGGTAGTAAGGCTAATGGTGGTAATACTGGTACTGTTAGTGAAACTGGTGAAATTGAAGATATTGATTTGGAAGAGTTGGATGAAGAAGATTGGGATAATATAGATGAAGAAGATTTTGATTTTGAAGATGAAGAATTTGATGAAGATTATTTTGAAGATGAAGATTTTGATTTTGAAGATGATTATTTTGAAGATGAGGATTTTGATTTTGAAGATGAAGATTTTGACTTTGATGAAGAATTTGATGAAGGATTCTATGATTTTAGTGAAGATATAGATGAGGGAGATGATTCGTTTGATTCATTTGATTATCCTTCATCTGATGGAAATGATAGTGTTACTTCAAGTGATACTCCAAGTGATACTGTAAGTGATGATGTGAGTGATGACTCTGATGAAATTGGAGATTTTGGTGGATTTGATGAAGCAGAAGAAGATGATGATACTGTTTTTGTCGAGGATGAAGATTTTGATTTAGATTTGGTTTATGATAGTGAAGATGATGATGTTGCTGTTGTTGATGAAGATGGTGTTGTTGAGCCAGTTAATCCTGGTACTGTAGAGATTAAGGTTACTGATGATTTTGGAAATACTGATCAGGCAGTTGTTACAGTTAAAAAGGATGTTATAGATTTAGCTAATAAAGAGTATTTTCTTAATGTTGGAGATAAGGTTGATGTAGTTTATAATTTAATTAGTGATGCGTATAAGACTGATGATATTGTATGGACTTCAAGTGATGATAATATAGTATCTGTTGATAAAGGAGTGTTGACTGCTAAAGGAGTTGGAGAAGCTGTTATTTATATGGCTGCTGGTAATATTAAGGCTCAAATGAGTGTTAGAGTATATGAGAATGCTAAATTGCCAACTGATTTGGTATTACCTTCTACTTCTATTGTTGTTGGGGTTGGTGTTAATTATAATTTATCAGCTAGTGTTGTACCAAGTGATGCTAGTGATAGTAAATTAAATTGGTTAAGTAGAAATGAATTGGTTGCATTTGTGGCTAATGGAGTAATTATTGGTAAATCTCCTGGTGAAACGACTGTTGTTGTTACGACTAATAATGGTATAAAGAAAGAATTTAAGGTAACGGTTGTTAATCAAAAGGTTCCGATAGAGAGTATTACTGTTAATAGTGATAAAATGGATATTAATATTGGAGAGAAAAAGAAATTAGCTTATACTATTGCACCTAGTAATGCTTCATATAAGACACTAAGAGTTGATTTTGATAAAAATATAATTGATGTTAATAATGAAGGAGAAGTAACTGGTATTAAAGCTGGTAGTTCTCAGGTGACAATTACTTCTGATAATGGTAAAAGTGCGAGTATGACTGTTGTTGTTGCTTCACCAACAGTTAATGTAAGTGCTATTAAATTGAATAATACTAAATTGGATATGGCTAATGGGGATTCTAGTAAGTTAGTTGCTTCTGTTTATCCTAATAATGCTACACAAAGAAATTTGAGTTGGGGAAGTAGTAATAATAAAGTAGTTGTTGTAGATGGTGCTGGTAATATTAAAGCTGTAGGAGTTGGAACTGCTACTATAACTGTTTCATCTAGTAATCAAATTAAGGCAACTTGTGTAGTAAATGTAAAAGATAGAATTGTTAAAGTTAATAAAATAACATTAAATAAGTCTAGTCTTGCTATGAAGGTTAGTACTGTATATAATTTGACAGCTACTGTATCACCAAGTAATGCTTCAAATAAGGCAATTAAATGGGGAAGTAGTGATAGTAAGATTGTATCTGTTGATAATACTGGTAAATTAACGGCTGTAGCACCTGGTAAGGCTGTTATTGCTGCTGCTTCAGTTTCTGATTCTAATATTGTTGCTAAAGCTTCTATTGTTGTTGAAAAATTAAGTGGAGGAGAATTAATATTAAAGAATGCTGAAGCATATTATAGAAAAATAGAGAATGCTGGTAATTGGGTTCATAGAATGGATTTAGAAAAATATAAACAAAATGGTGGATGGACAGAATCATGTAAATTTGCTAGTCATGTATTAGAAGTTTCAGGATATTTAAAGAAGGGTGGATATTTATGTCATGCTAATGTTGATAATAGTTCTAATCCTAAGAATGCTGATCATGTTAAGAATATGACTATTATTAAGACTAAGGATATGAATCAATTGAAACCTGGTGATATTATGATTAGAAATGGTAAGAATCATCATAATGTTGCTATATTTGCTTATAAGAAAGATGGCAATTATTATGTTTATGGTGCTTCTTGTACTAATGAGATAAGATTGAAGAATCATCCTGCTCCAAGAAGTTGGTGGAAAACTTATAAAATAACAGCTATTGTTAGAGCAAAATGATAAGAGGAGGATACAAGATGTTAAATAAATGTAGATATATATTTTATTTATTAGTTATATTTATGTTTAGTATAGTAATTTTTAATATAAATCATAGTAGTGTTGAAAATTTATTAGCTGTAAATTCTGGGATTGCTCTTGATAAGGAAACTATTACTTTAGAAGTTGGTAAAAGTGAAAAATTAACTTATAAATTAGGTAGTGGCTATACTAATAAATCTGTTGTATGGGTTACTAATAATAAAAGAGTTGCTACTGTTGATGGTGAAGGAAATGTTAAAGGTGTAGGAGTAGGTAAAGCTTATATAATTGTTGCATTGAAAGATAATTATTCAATTAGAGATATGTGTGAGGTTATAGTTAAGCAAGCTAGTACGCCTGCTCCAGCTCCTAAACCTACACCTAAACCAACTCCAGCTCCAACACCAACCCCTCCTTCAAGTAAGACTATACCTGTTGTTATGTTAACTTTGAATGAGACAAGTTTAAATGTAAAAAAGGGAGCAAGTGGTACTTTAACGGTGAAGGTAAACCCTATTAATGCTACGAATAGAAATGTTACTTGGACTAGTAGTAATACTAAAGTTGTTACTGTTAGTAGTGCTGGTGTAATTAAGGCTATTGGGGCTGGAAAGGCTGTTATTACAGTTGCTTCTGTTAGTAATCCTGGTGTAACTGCAACTTGTAGTGTAAAGGTTGTAGATACAGAGGCAAATGCTAAAACAGGTGCTGCTCTTATATTAAAAAATGCAGAAAAGTATTATAAAAAAATAGAAAAAGATGGTAATTGGGTTCATAGAATGGACAAGAATAAGTATAAGGATTATGATGGGTGGACAGAATGTTGTAGATATGTTAGTCATGTATTAATAGAATCTGGTTATTTAAAAAAAGGTGGATATTTGTGTCATGCTAATACTAATAGTACTAGTACACCTAAGAATGCAGGACAGGTTATTAATATGAAAGTTATTAAAACTAAAAAGTTGAGTAAGCTTAAACCTGGTGATGTTATGGTAAGGAATGGTAAAAAAAATCATAATATTGCTATATTTGCTTATAAGAAGAATGATAAGTATTATGTATATGGTGCTTCTTCTACTGGTGAGATCAGACTTAAAAGTCATCCTGCTGCTAGAGATTGGTGGAAAAATCATAAAATCACTGCTATTGTTAGGGCAAAATCTTAATGAAAGAAGGATATGTAATGAATAAGCATAAATGTTTGTTAAGTGTTTTAATTATATTTTTATTAGGTACAGTATTTTTAATTGAAAGAGAAGAATCTATTGATGATTTGATAGCTGTTGATTCACCTATTGTTCTTAATAAAAAAACGTTATCTTTAGAGGTAGGTAAAAGTGAAAGATTGACCTATAGATTGGGTAGTAGTTATACTAATAAATCTGTTATATGGACAACTAACAATAATAAAGTTGCTACAGTTGATAGTTATGGCAATGTTAAAGGTGTAGGGGTAGGAAAAGCTTATATAATAATTGCATTGAAAGATAATTATACAATTCGAGATTTATGTGAGGTTAAAGTTAAGCAGGCTAGTACACCAGTCCCAGCACCTAAACCAACTCCAGCTCCAACACCAACCCCTCCTTCAAGTAAGACATTACCTGTTGTTATGTTAACTTTGAATGAGACAAGTTTAAATGTAAAAAAGGGAGCAAGTGTTACTTTAACGGTGAAGGTAAACCCTATTAATGCTACAAATAAAAATGTTACTTGGACTAGTAGTAATACTAAAGTTGTTACTGTTAGTAGTGCTGGTTTAATTAAAGCTGTAGGTGCAGGAAGTGCTGTTATTACAGTTAGATCAGTTAGTAATCCTGGTGTAACTGCAACTTGTAGTGTAAAGGTTGTAGATACAAAGGCAAATGCTAAAACAGGTGCTGCTCTTATATTACAAAATGCAGAAAAATATTACAAAAAAATTGAAAAAGATGGTAATTGGGTTCATAGAATGGATAAGAAAAAATATAAAAAATATGGTGGATGGACAGAATGTTGTAGATATGTAAGTCATGTATTAGAAGTTTCTGGATATTTAAAAAAGGGTGGATATTTATGTCATGCTAATGTTGATAATACTAGTACACCTAAGAATGCAGGACATGTTAAGAATATGAAAATAATTAAGACTTCAGATATGAGTAAACTTAAACCTGGTGATGTTATGGTAAGGAATGGTAAAAATCGTCATAATATTGCTATATTTGCTTATAAGAAGGATGGTAATTATTATGTGTATGGGGCTTCTTCTACTGGAGAGATTAGGGCTAAAAGTCATCCAAGAGCTAGTAGTTGGTTTAAGAGTTATAAAATATCTGCTATTGTTAGGGCAAAATAAAAAAGCAAGAATAATCTTGTTTTTTTTTATTTGCTTTGTTATAATTATGACAAGATAGGAGGATTATGATTAAGATGAAAAAGATTATCGGATTAGTTTTATTTGTTTTTGTTTTATCTTTTGGAGTAGTTATTGTTAATGGTGATACTAATAAGATGTCATTGAATAAAAAAGAGATAGAGCTAAAAATTGGTCAAACTGAAATATTAGTTGTTAAAGATGAAAATGGTAATAGTGCTGCTAATGTTATATGGAATAGCAGTGATAGTAAGATTGCATCTGTTGATGGTGGTATAGTTAAAGGTTTAAAATCTGGAATTACTTATGTTACTGCTGTCTATAAAGGAGTTAGTTATAGATGTGTAGTTAAGGTTGTAGGAAGTGATAGCTTGACTGAAGATGACAATACTGGTTCTGGTGTTGGTACTACAGGTACTACAAGTAGTAATACAACTACTGTAAAAAAGACAATACCTGTTACGAAAATAAAAATTAGTAAAGCTAGTGTAAAAGTTAAGAAAGGGGCTACTGGTACTTTAAAATATTCTTTAGCTCCATCAAATGCTACTAATAAGAGTGTTAAATGGACTAGTAGTAATACTAAAGTTGTAACAGTTGATGTTAATGGTAAAATAAAAGCAGTTGGTGTTGGTTCTTCAGTTATTAAGGTTACTTCAGTTAGTAATCCTAATATTTCAGCTAGTTGTACTGTAGTAGTTGAAGAGAATTTGAAGGGAGCTCAATTGGTATTATATCATGCTGAAAGAAAGTATAAAATTATTGAAAATAATAAAAATAATTATGTTCATAATGCTGATTATAGGGCTAATAAAAAGAAATATGCTGATTATAAAAAGACTTCTTGTTGTAAGTTTGTTAGAAATGTACTTATAAGTGCTGGATATCATAAGAAAAATGTTTCAATGTTATGTCATACTAATGGTAAGAAAAATAGAAATAAACCTTCTAATTATAGTTCTTTATATACTAATAAGGTAACTCTTTTGACTAATAAGAAGGTATCTGATTTTCAACCTGGAGATATTGTTATGTATCAAAAGAAGGGTAGCACCGAGGGCAATGTTGCTATATTTTCTCATAAAAAGGATGGTAAATATTATTACTATGGTGCTTGGAATACTAATGAGATAAGAGCTAATTCACACCCTAATACTATTGAAGATGGTTACTGGAAGGGTAAGGGCGGAAATATAATGATAATAAGAGTTAAGGGATAAAAAAATAATAGCACATTGTGCTATTATTTTTTATTCTATGTATTTTAATTTTTTTAATTTATCTATTACTTTTTTTTCTGATACATCTCCTTCGATTCTATCGAAGATGTTTGTTTGATTACCTTTTTTTATAAATATTGTAATAGGGGTAGAACCATCTAAATCAAATTGGTCAAATAATTTTTTTTGATTATTTTTTGATTCTTTATCATAATCAATATAGAATAGATTGATTTTATATTGGCTAGATATTTTTTTTAATTTTGGTTTGTATTCCATACAGTGAGAACAAGTAGTTCTGCTTATGACTAAGACATAAGAATCTTTTTTTTCTGTTTTTTCTTGTATTTGTTTATAAGATAATTCTTTTAGAGTATTGTTATTGCCATTATTAATGTTATTAATTAATAAGAAGGCAATTACAATTATTAGTACGATACTAATTATATAAATAGTTGTTTTTTTTTCTTTCATTAATAATACACTTCTTTCTTCGAATATTATAATAGCATTTTTTTTCTTTTTTTGCAAAAATATATTTCTTTTTTTTTGAAAAAATGCTATTATGTATATATGGTAGTAGGAGGTGCTTTGTGAAGAAAGTATTGTTTCTTACAATTATTGTTTTATTTATGATAAATATAGATGTAGTAAAAGCTGAGGTTTGTGATAGTAATGATATGGCTAGAGTAAGAGGTTTGGCTGAGAATGTTAATTATAGTTATAAATATATAGGTGATGAAGATGATTATCAGTTGTATGAAGTTACTTTTGTAGGACTTAGTGGTAATAATTTGTATGTTACTGATTCTACTAGAAAGAAAAAAGCTTTGTCTGATAGTGAAAAAATGCTTATAGATAGTGGTAATCATTTATTAGATATAATGTATACGCCTTGTAATTTAAGAGTTAAATCTTTAAAAATAGAGTTGCCTGTATTTAATGAGTATTCATTAGAAAATTATTGTAGTTCAAGTGAATTTGATGATTTCGAATATTGTGATGAATGGTATTCTGGAAGAATTAATGATGAAATATTTGAAAGAGCTGCAGAAAAATATTTAGAAGAAAAGAATGCTAAAGAAACAAATAATAATAATGAATTGTTAGAGTTTTTATTGAAACATAAATTAGTTGTTGGGGTAGTATCAGTGATTTTAATAGTTTTAATAGTTTTGTTAATTATTAAGAAGAAAGCTGATAATGAGTTAGTATAGGACGAGGATGTGATTATGTGAAAAAGTATGTTATTGTAGCTTTAGCTGTGGTTACTTTAGGTGTTGCTGGATATAGTGTTTTTGGTGATGATATTAAAAGTTTAGTTCAAGTTAATAATAATAAATATCTGGAAGATGGTGAAGAGAATAATACTGAAACTGAGGGTGAAAATTCTTCTGAAACAGGTGGTGAAGAAGGAGAAGGTGGCGAAGGTGAAGAATTTGAATCAGATGATGATGAAGGAGAAGGTTCTGATGACGGAAGTGGTACAGGTGCTACTGACGGAAGTGGTACAGGTACTACTGATGGAACTGAGACTGTAATAGAACCTGAAGATGGTTTTGATGATTCTGAAAACAATGAAGATGCAGAAGAGTATACTACAGAACCTATTGCTGATGGTGATTATGATGACGATACTATCGAAGAAGAAAAAGTAGAGTTATCTGATTATGAACAAGTTTCTGTTGATTTAAAAACTCCTACAAATCTTGTTTGTCCTTTTTCTAAAGTGTATTATAATACTTGTACTAAACAAGGTACTGGAACAATAAATAATACTTGTTCTTCTCCAACAATAGGAAATGATGAAACTATTTCAATGATAGATACACAAAGAGTTTGTGAATCAAAGTTATTAGATCAATGTGATGTAAGTGAAGGTGATGATTGTGACCCTACACCTGGTGAATGTGAGGATGGTAAGACTTGTTCTACTCCTCCAGTACTTCTTTCAAGAAGAATTGTTGTATTAATTGATGATAGTAATTCAATGAATGTAGAGGGTTTAAATCCGGTTGGTGGTAAAGGTAAAATAGATCAGGTAAATAAATTTTTTGAAAAACTTATTACTGTTTTATCTAACTCAGGTACTACTGATCCTGAAAAAAAGGCGAGAAAACTTGATAGGTTGTCTGTTTGTTATTTTAATAGAAGTACTCCTTGTATTGGTGGTGATACAGGACGTTATTATTCATGGTGGTTAGATAAAATTAAAAAAGATAAAATATTGACAGCAGCGATGTGTCCAGATTCTCATACTACTAATTTTCAAAGAGCATATAAAAGAGCTTATAATCAATTGAAAAAAATGGGAAAAGGGAAAACAAACAATGCTAGTAATAAGTCTAAATCACCAATGGTCATTATGCTTACAGATGGTTATCCAACTAGTGCATTTTCTGGAACTACTGATATTAAGAAATTGGATACAAAAAGTGAATTTTCTTATCCTTTTGTTAGTTCTTCGTTTTTAATGGTTAAAAGTGCATCTACTTTGAGAAGTTTTGTAAAAGCTATGAAATCTAGCGCAATTTCTAATTCTAAACTTTCTAGGACTAATGCGAGATTTTATCCTGTTGGTATAGGAATGTATGATTCAGATAAACTTGCAAAGTTTGTTATGGCTCCTAATTTGGCTGGATTGAGTAGTTCTGATACTGGAGAAACAGGAGAATTATATAAAGCTTATAATGGAATTAAATATAAAGAGGTAGTTGCTAGTGTTGCTGCATTTCCTGATTATGGAGTAATAAATGGAAGCTTAGGATCATCTTATATTAATTTTAATATTAGTGGATTATTAACTAATATGAATAAAATTAGTAGTAGTACTAAAGGTTTAGCTTTTAAATTCACTTATAATAGTAATAATAGGAATATTACTGGTTTGCAATTATGCTCAGGTTATAATACTTCTACTAAAAAATATACAGGATGTCGTGATATTATTTCTAGTAAGATATGTAAGGATTCTAACGGCCATGCTAATAAAACAAAATGTTTTTATAGTACTCATGATGGTTCAAATAAGACTTATATTATAAAGAAAGAATTGTTTTCTAAAGATAATTATAAAAATACCAAATATGCTAGATTTAAAGGAGTTGTTGGTTGGGTTAAAGGTCAATCTAGGCAAGAAGTAAAGTATACTTTTCCTAATAAGTATGGTGCAGATGCTTATAATATTGGTAATTTTAATGATGATACTCAAAAAGAAATTTTAAAAGCGATTACAGCAATTGGTCAAGTAGTTGATCCTTCTGTTGCTCCAATTCCTGCTGATCTTGATCCTGATGATAATGAAAATAAAGCAATTTGGTATAAAGTTCCTATTACTGGAGTTGATCATTCAAAACAGTGCTCTGGTATTAGTGAAACTTCTGTGTATGCAGATAATGTTTGTTATAATGTTCCTGGAGTTGGAAAAAGAAAAGTAACTATATATCCAGCTAATGGTGTTGTACTTGAGGAGTCTAGTAAGACTTTTACTATGCAAGGGGAGGATCCACATGGGACATATCCTGGAGGTTATTTTGTTTGGAAAGGATTTACTTTAAATAATGATATTAAATGGTATTATGCGGTTAGTGTAGAAAAAGGAAATCCGATAATACGTATAAAATATAATGGTTCTTATATTAATAATAATGAAACGATTGATTTAAAGAAATCTAATTATCTAAGTTTTAAAGATTATCATGATAAGTTGTATACTTTGAATGCTAGTGGTGGATGTAGTAATACTCCATATGGTGTAAATAATCTTTCTGCTACTATTGGAAAACAACTTATGGAGTATTTAGATATTAAAGTTGATGATAGAGGAGAAACTTTAAAGGATAGCGTAACAACTGTTGATAGTAATGATGCATCTAAGTTAAATGCTAATATACCATTGAACGTGCATTATTCTATTTATCGACCTAGTGATTATTATGATTCTGATACTCATGCTTCTTCGAATATCTATACTGCTAAATATGTTGCACAAATGAAAAAATCTTGGGTTAGTTGTAGTGGTAATATGGATTGTAGTTTTAAGTATCAGACAAATGCTCCTAATACTAAGTATCAACATGATTTTGATGATACTTATTATGTTCCATATGGTTATAAGGGTGATAAAGTATATTATACTTTTGATAGTGAATTTAGTACTATTATTGATGAAAATTATAAACTTAGGGAAATTTGTGAAGTAAATGTTAACTCTAAATCTATATGTTTAGATTCTGGTAAAGTTGAAGATTGTAGTTTTTATCTTAGGTTTAGACCTATTTCTACAGCAGAACCTTTTCCAACGGGTAAAGTTTCTTCTAATTGGTTTGATTTTTGGAAAGAGGGTAATAATAGATTAAGAATTCAAAATTCTTTTAGTAGAAAAAATGGTATACCTGAATATAAAACTGATACAAGTAAGGTTAGAGCTTATTCTGATAATAAAGGATATGATAAAAACATGACAAATATTACAAATAATGGTACAAGTAATTATGTTAATAATCCTAGTATATTTGATGTTGTTTCACCAGTTTATAATAAAAAAGGATATTGGGAAGGTAAATGTGATGATTGGGAGTGTTAGTAAATGAAGTATGGTTTTTTAGGATTTGGACTTATGATGTTTGGTATGATAGGACTTGTAGTAATTGTTATGTTTCAGTCTATTACATTAGATAATGATACGGAATATTATACTTTAAAAGAAGCTATGAAAGCTTCTATGTATGAATCTATTGATTGGAAATATTATTCTAATTATTTTACAATTAAGAAGCCTGAAAAAGAGGGGTATATATTAATGGCTAAAGATGATGGTTCTGATTATCAAAGATATATGGGCCAAGTTAAAATAATTGAGCAAAAGTTTGTTGAAAATTTTTCTAAAAGATTTGCTAATAATGTTGGTGGTGATGCTGATGAGTATGAAATTGAATTTTATGATATTATTGAAAAACCACCTAAAGTTTCTGTTAAAATAACTGGTAATAATCGCTCATATTCTTATGTTATGGGTAGTGAAGAAGATGATAAGTTGAGTATTGTAAATAATTTGTCTGGTATATTGGAAGTTGTTCCAGCGGAGTAAAATAGTAGTATTATATACTATTTTGATATAAATAATAATAGAGGAGGAATAAAAAAATGAAGGAATCGTTAAAGAAATTTTTAGGTAATAAGAATACGGTTACGATTATTGGGGTTTTGTTGTCAGTATTAATTTTGTGGGTTGGTTATAATTTTAGGATTAATCAGAAAGTTAGTTTAGTAAGAGTACCATATGCTAAAGTAACTATTCAACCTAAAACTCAGATAACTAATGATATGGTTGGTTATATGGAAGTGGCTGGTGCATTTGTTGGTAATGCAAGATATTATAGAAGAGAGGAAGATATTGTAGGTAAATTTTCTAATTATAATACAATAATTGCGGAAGGTAGTTTGTTCTATGCTGATTTACTTGTTGATAAGAGAGATTTACCTGATTCATCTTTTTCTGAGGTTGAGGATGGTTATACTGTTATAAACTATGGTGTTGATATGGCTAGTACTTATGCTAATAGTATGATGCCTAATAGTTATATTAATATCTATTTTAAAGCTAATGGTGATGATGGTAATGTTATGTTTGGTAAGTTTTTAAGTAATATTAAAATACTTGATGTTAAGGATGGTAGTGGACAACATGTATTTGAAAGAAGTGATGAAGCTAGAGTACCTGCTTATATGATATTTGCTTTACCAGAAGATATGCATTTATTATTTAGAAAAGCTTTATATTTAGTTGGTCAATATGGTGTTCAATTAATATTAGTACCTAATACTCAAAAACTTACTGATAATGATAGTGTTATGGTTAGTAGTGAGGATATTCAATCATTTATAAATAGTAAGACTAAGATGGTTTCTGTTGATGAAATATTATCTGAAACTGCTGATAAGGCTAAAACTGAAACTAAGACTACAACTGATTCTAAGACTAAGAAGAAGAGCAACTGATAGGAGGCGAAAATTTTGAATGAATTTTCACAAGTTGATTTTGGGCCGATTCAGGAATATTTAGATAATGATGATATTACAGATATATCTTATAGTAATGGGGGTCAAGTTTGGTTAAAAACTTTATCTAAGGGTGTTTATAGAGTAGAGAACCCTGCTGTTAATAATCAGTTTGTTGAAAAAATGGCTTTTCAATGTGCTAATTCAATGGGAAAAGCTTTTAATATGGCTAATCCATTTCTAGATGCTGAAAGTGCAGAGTTGCGTATGAACTTTGTACATGATTCTATTGCTAGAAATGGTGTCGCTGTGTTAATTCGTAAAACACCTGCTAAGATAAGGTTGGAAAAAGATAAAATTATTAAAGAAGATTATATTAGATTAGATATACATGACTTTATATTACAATGTGTTGGAGGACACTGTAATATATTAGTTAGTGGAGAAACTGGTAGTGGTAAAACTGAGTTTGTTAAGTATATGGCTGCTCATACTAAAGAAGATGAGAAATTAATAACAATTGAGGATACTTTAGAGCTTCACTTGGATAGAATATTTCCTCATCGTGATATAGTGGCTATGAAGACTAATAATATAGCTAGTTATGCTGATGTTTTGGTTACTTGTATGAGACAGAATCCTAGATGGATACTTTTGTCCGAGGTTAGAAGTGCTGAAGCTGTTATGGCTGTTAGGGACTCTATTTCATCTGGACATAATATATTATCTACTATACATGCTGATAAAGCTGAGAGTATACCTAGCCGTTTATATAGTTTATTGGAATCTAGTATTGATATGGATCAATTTCTTAGAAGTATTCATAGATATGTTCAGTTAGGTGTTCATATAAAGGGTTATTATAGTCCTGAATTACAGAGATTTAAGAGAGAGGTAGCTGAAGTTGTTGAATTTTATGTTACTGAAGAAAATAAACCTGAATTTAAAATATTATATAAAAGAACACCTGATGGTCATACTATTATTAATAATCCTTCTAAATATTTATTAGGGTATTTGGAAAGTCAGGGTGTTATTATGAAGCCTGATATATTGGTTAAAGAACAATTCCATGATCCTAATGAGAAGAAAGATGAAAGTTTGGATAATAATAATGCTGAACAGGAGAATAGTGGTACTAATAATGAGGTTGTGCAACAAGTTGCACCTGCAAATAATGCAAATAATAATGCTTCGGCTAAGGTTGTTGCGATAAAACCTGCTAGTGCAGTTGTTAATTCTAATACTATTGGTGGGCAAACTGTCGCTAGTGTTAATGCTTCTAATCAGCAACAAGCAGTAGTACAGAATACTGTTACTAATAATGCTTCTAGTGTTGCATCAACTTCTAATGTAGTTACTAATCAAAATAATTCAAATTTTGCAAATAATAATCTTGTTAATTCACAAAATATGAGTTATAATAATATTGATGCTAGTAGTAATAAAGGATAGAGTGAGGTGGTAATGTGATTGAAATTATTTTAGTTGGCGTTATAGTCCTATTTATAATTACTTATCGTTTTAGTGTTGGTGCTGGTGTTTATAAGTTTGTAAATACTCAGATTAATTCTATATATGATAAGTATGCCCCTTATTCTTATAAAGAAATGCGAGCTAAAATTAAGAAGCTTGGTATTGATTATACTCCAAGGCAATATTTGACTCAAATACTTTTAGTTGGTGGTTTTGCAGCTGGTGTTGGTTATTTATATTTTTATAGTATTATTGTTTCTATTGTGTATTTGGCAATTGCTATTGCATTTGTTCCATATTTAACATACTTAAGGTCTAAGAGGCAGTATAGTGAGTTTATATTTGAACAAATACAAGTATATGTTACTAATACTATTATGGAATTTGCTACAACACAAGCATTTGTAAAGTCATTAGAGGGTGTAGTTGAATCTGGTGTATTAGAAGATCCAGTTTTATCTGATGTAAAAACAATGATTGCATTGTCTTATGAAAATGGAGATGTTTATGATTCTATAGTATATATGAATACTAAATATCCGTTCTTTATGGTAAAGAATATGCATCAATTATTCTTACAAGTTACTAAAGAAGGTGCTAAGGATACTGGAGATATGTTTGATAATATGCTTGATGATGTAGATGCTTTGGTTGAAGGTGTATATAGAGATAGAATGGATAGGGCATCGTTTCATAGACAGTTTTTAATGTTTGGTTTTGCTTTATTTGGAATAGTAATATTGCTTCAAATGTTAGTACAGATTGAGACATATATTCAAATGTTACATAATTTGATGATTGCTGTTGCTTTACATGCTTTAGTATTTATTAATACAGGTTTCTTGCTTAAAGGTGAGAAATATTATAATGAGAATGTGGGGGCTGAGTAATTATGATAGAAATATTTTTTATAGGTGTTATTGCCTTTGGTGTAATGTTTTATACTAATAGAGTTAATACTTCTAAATTTGTAGATGATAATAAAGATATTTTTAATATTTTTAAAGAAAGTGATTATGAATTCCTATTATTAGCTAAATATGGTGATAGGGTTTATGATCCACAAGCTGTATATATGACAAGATGGAGAAATGCTGGTATAGTGTTAGCTATTACATTATTAGTCTTTTTAACAAGTGTTAATTATTTGTATATAGTTATTTGTTTTGTATTAGCGTTTTTAACTTTTAAATATGACTATTTTAGTTTAAGAAGTTATTATAAGAAGCATTTAAATGAAATTGATTCTTTGCTTCCATATTATTTGAAAGGTCTTGAAGTTTTGATTCAACATTATACTGTTCCAGTTGCTTTGGCACGTAGTATAGATGATGCTCCTGAGGTTTTTAAACCTGGTTTAAAAGAAACAGTTGCTAAAATTGAAGCTGGTGATGCAAGTATTCAACCTTATGTTGATTTTGCAAATATGTATCCAGTTAGAGATTCTATGAGAATGATGAGACTTTTGTATAGATTAGGTTTAGGTGAACAAGAAAAGAAACATACACAATTACTTTCATTTAGTAAGAGTGTTTCTGCTTTGCAAGAAAAATCAAGACAACAAAAATATAAAGCTAGACTTGATAAGATGGAAAGTATGACAATGATGATGCTAGTTTGTACAGGCGGTGGTGGAATGTTGATTCTAATGGTTTCAATGTTTATGATGTTAGCCAACGCAATGTAATTGGAGATATATTATAATAAGATTTTTAGGTAAGGAGGTGATAATGGATGAAAGATGCTACTGGTGAATTAAGTATGACAATAGTTGTTATTATCGCTGTAATTGCAATTGTAGGTATTTTATCTGTATTTTTAATACCAAGTATGCGTAATTACATAAAACATTCTTGGGAAGATATGACTAATGCAGGTAATCAAGCTGCAAACACCCAATTGAATGCTGTTGATTATTCTTAGTTTTTGTTAGTGTTTCTTTACACTAAAATATATTTTGGTTATTTTAATAGAGGTGATATTTAATGAAGGAAGCTTTTGGTGGAACGTTTACTTTGAAATTATTGATGGTATTTTTTGTAGTATATGTTACTTTTTTAGGAGTAGCACTTAATATTGCAAAAGCTTATCGTATAAAGAATGGTGTTATTAATATTTTAGAGCAACAACAATTTGATATTAATGATGCATCAAGAACGAATGATGTTAATGATATAATTTATGCTTATTTATATAAAATTCCTTATAAGGTTAGTTCTGAAACTATCAGTGATGATTGCAAGGCTGCTGCTAAGGAAGCTGGAGATTCCGCTAAATATCAATCTGATAATGGTGTTTGTATTATACAATATCCTGGTAATTATTACAAGGTGACTGTTTATATGTATGCCGAGTTTCCTTTTTTACATATTAGTGTAAAATTACCTATTAGTGGTGAGACTATGTCTATGGTAAAATAAGAAGGATTTTGGAGGTATAGAATGAATGTTATTGTATCAAATTTGAATAGAGATGTGCTTAGTAATTTAGATGTTGATATTATAAAATCTATGAATGGAGAATTTGATGTTGATGAAATTGTTCAGACTTTCTCCAATTTCTTTTTTAATAGAATGTTTTTAGATATTACATCTATTAAAGATTATAAGAACTTTGGTAATATTCAAAAGTTATCTATGGGTTTAGATGTTGATAAAGTTATTATTTTATTGAATGATGATCCTGTTGTAAATTCTAAAATATATTTATCTAAATTAGTTAGTATGGGTATTTATAATTTTGCTCGTAATTTAGATGAGGTTAAATATTTGTATGCTAATCCTAATAGTTATAGGGATGTAGCTCATTATCAGCAGATGGATGGAGAAATGATTGAAGGTGTCCAGGAAGTTAGTAATGAATTAGTATCTAATAATAATGTAAGAGTTATTGGTGTTAAGAATCTTACTGATGATGCTGGGGCTACTAGTTTGGTTTATATGATGAAAGAAGTTTTATCTAAGTTTTATTCTGTTATTGCAATAGAAGTTAATAAAAAGGATTTTCTATTTTATCATGATAAATCTATGATTTCTGTTACGGAGAAAGAGCTTACAAGTAAAATAATGGAATTTAAGGATGTTAATGTAATTCTTCTTGATTTAAATGATTTAGGGGAAGCTATTAGTAGTAATGTGTGTACTGATATGTTATATTTAGTTGAACCTTCATTGCTTAAAATTAATAAGTTAATTACATTAGATCAATCTATTTTTTCTAAGCTTAAGATGGAAAGAATTGTCTTGAATAAAAGTTTCTTTAATAATAAAGATATTAAAGATTTTGAATTTGAAGCTAGTATAAAGGTTTTTTATAATATTCCTCCTTTATATGATAGAGAAGATAATTCTGATACTTTATTACCATTATTTGAAAAAATGGAATTATTAAAGAAAAATTAAAACTACTTATGTAGTTTTTTTTATTTTATGTTATAATTTTTATAGAGGTGTTTCAATGGGGAAAATTGATGTTGTTATTATTGGAGCAGGGCCTGCTGGATTAACTGCAGCTTATTTACTTTTAAGAGATTATGATAAATATAATATTATTATTATTGAGAAAGATAATCAAGTTGGAGGAATTTCTAAAACTGTATCTTATAATGGTAATAGAATGGATTTGGGTGGACATAGATTTTTTACAAAGGATGAGAAAGTGTTTGATATATGGAAGGAAATTATGCCTATACAGGGTAAAGGAAGTTATGATGATATAAAACTTGGTATTGATAATAAAGAATATATCAAAGGTGGTAAAGATCCTGAAATAGAAGATGAAGTATTCTTAATTAGAAATAGAGTTTCTAGAATATTTTATAAAAAGAAATTTTTTGATTATCCTATTTCTTTAAAATTTAAAACTTTTCGTAATTTAGGATTGGGAACTACTATTGTTTCTGGTTTTAGTTATTTAAAATCTATATTTATAAAAAAAGAAGAAAGTAATTTAGAAAACTTTTATATTAATAGGTTTGGTAAAAAATTATATGAAATATTTTTTGAAGGATATACAGAAAAATTATGGGGTAGAAATCCTAAAGATATTGATTCTTCTTGGGGGAGTCAGAGAGTTAAAGGTATATCTATTTTTGAAGTTGTAAAGAATTCGTTGTTTAAAATTTTTAAAATTAAAGATAGTAATAAAGAAGTATCTTTAATTGAACAGTTTTACTATCCTAAATATGGACCAGGTCAGATGTGGGAGTTAATGGCATCAAAAATAATTTCTATGGGTGGAAAAATTATTTTTGATGCTGATGTTATTGGTGTTAATAATAGTAAAGACAAGATTAATTCTCTTAAATATATATGTAATGGTAAAGAACATATTATTAAGGGTGATATTTTTATTTCATCTATGCCTATTAAAGATTTGGTGAATGGTATGAAGAGAGTACCTAGTAGAGTTTTAAAAGTATCTAATGGATTACCATATAGAGATTTTGTTACTATTGGTTTGGTTTTAAAAGAATTAAAAATAAAGAATGAAACTCATATAAAGACTATTAATAATATTGTTCCAGATTGTTGGATTTATGTTCAAAGTACTGATGTTAAATTAGGTAGAATTCAAATTTTTAATAATTGGTCTTGTTATATGCCTTCAGATTTTAATAATACAATATCTTTGGGATTAGAGTATTTTTGTAATGAAGGAGATGATTTTTGGAATCTTAAAGATAATAAACTAAAAAATTTAGCAGTTGATGAATTAATTAAGATGGGTGTTATTAATTCTAAAGATGATGTTATAGATTATCATGTTGAAAGAGTTCAAAAAGCATATCCTGCATATTTTGATACTTATTCTGAATTTGATGTAGTAAAGAAGTATTTAGATAAATATTCAAATTTATATTGTATAGGTAGAAATGGTCAGCATAGATATAATAATATGGATCATTCTATGGAGACTGCTATGGAGTGTGTGAATAATATAGTTAAAGATGTAAAGAAAAAGGATAATATTTGGGATGTTAATGTAGAAAAAGAATATCATGAAAGTAAGTAGGTGTTTTATATTGAAATTTAGGTTTTTTAAAAGTAATAAAAGAGTATATTTAAATAAGTATTTTTTTATATGTTTAACTGTTTTATTATTATTTCTTGTATATGCTGGTAATTATACTTTAAATAATGACACTTGGTTTTTAATTAATCATGGAAGATATGTTTTTAATCATGGTATTCCAAAAATAGAACCTTTTACATTACATAATGGTTTTTCTTTTGTTATGCAACAATGGTTATCAGCTCTTATTTTTTATTTGTTTTATCGTTTTTTCGGAATAAAATCATTGCTTCTTCTTTGCGTATTAATTAATTATGTATTCTTTTTTATTTTTTATAAAGTTTGTATGTGTTTAAGTAATAATAATTATAAAATTTCTTTTATTGTTTCAATATTTGTTGATTTTTTGTTATTATCTTTAAATTTTATGGTGCTTAGACCTCAAATATTTACTTTTTGTTTAGTAATGTTGTTAATTTTTTGTTTAGAAAAATATATTAGAGAAAATAATATAAAATATTTATTATTATTACCTGTAATTTCTTTTCTTCAAATAAATTTACATGCTTCAATGTGGTGGATGTTATATGTGTTTATGTTACCTTATTTATTAGATGGTTTTAATTTTAAAAAAATTAAAGCTGAACATTATAGAAAGATTCCTATTGTTATTACTATGATTGTAATGTTTTTAACAGCTTTAATTAATCCATATGGTATAGAGGCAATTAAGTATTTTATAAATTCTTATGGTGTAAAAGAAATAAATGGCTTAGTTTTAGAAATGAAACCTTTTAGTTTTAAAATGATGAGTGGTAAATTTATTTTTGCTTTTATGATGATTATTTTTATATGTTATATTTTTTCTAATAAAGATAGATTAAGAGTGAGATATTTATTATTTTTATTTGGTCCATTATATCTTGGTTTTTCTTCTGTTAAAGGATTAAGTTATTTCTTTATTTTGTCTATTTTTCCACTTGCTTTTTTCTATAAAGATAAGTTTAGAATTGTTAAATTTAAAGAAGTATATTCGTCTAAAATAAAAATAATATTTAGTTTAGTAGTTGTTACTTTTATTATATTATTTAGTGTTCTTTATAAAACGAATGGTCTTAATTATACTAATAAGATGAGTAAAGCTGTTGATTTTTTACTTGATAATTATGATAAGAATAAGATGAAATTATATGTTGGATATGATCAAGGAGGTTATTTTGAATATAGAGGACTTAAACCTTATATAGATCCTAGAGCTGAAGTTTTTTTGAAAGCAAACAACAAAAAAGAAGATATATTTAAGGAGTATTATGATTTATTGTTTGGTTTATTATTAGATAAAGATGATTTAGATAAATTCTTAGAAAAATATAATTTTACACATTTAGTTGTAGTAGATTCAGAACGTTTATATAATAGAATAAACGAAAATGGAAAATATGAAGTTGTATTTAAAGGAAAAACTAATGAAGGAATGGGTTATAAAATATATGTTAGAAAAGATTTAAAAAAAGAGGATGTTAATAAGTGATTAAAATTAAAGATAAGAAAGAAAAAATGTTTTGGGGATTAAGAATATTTTTATTAATTGTAATAGCTATTTTTGGTATGATAAGGCATGATTTTGATTTTTTGAAATATTATGATGCTCAATGTTATCTTGAAATTGCTAAAAATGGTTATAGTATGGAGAATTTGTATGCTTTTTTTCCTTTATTTCCATTGTTAATAAAATTATTTTCATTTGTATTTAGATCTTATATTATATCTGGTTTATTAATTAATTTTATTTGTAGTATTATTAATTATTATATTATTGAAAAATTGGTTGATGATAAAAATAGATTGTGGTTATATATATTTTCACCTATAGTTATATTTTTTTCTATTATTTATACTGAAAGTTTATTTTTAATGTTAACTTTATTAAGTTTTTATTATTATAAAAAGGAAAAAAAGATAGTTAGTTCTTTATTTATTGGTTTAAGTATTGTTACTCGTAATACTGGTGCTATACTATTTTTTGCAATGCTAATAGATTATTTTTATAATATTTATAAAAATAAAAAGATTAATTATAAAGAATTATTTTTATTTATTATGATTCCAATAGGTATTGGGAGCTTGTATCCATTATATTTATATTATAGGATGGATAATTTATTATATTTTGTTGATGTTCAGTATATCTTTTGGGGACGAGAGAGTTTGTTCTTTGTTATAGGTTTTATTAATGATATAAAGTTTATTATTACTACTGGTTTTTCTTTATTTGAAGTATATTTAGTTGGTTTGAATTGGATTTTTACCATATATGGTTTTTATTTGTGTATTAAGATATTTAAAAAAGATAGAATATCTTCTATATATGGGATATTATCTATTATTGTTTTTGTTAGTTCTTTTAGAGATATAGTATATTGGAAAACTATTGCTAGTATTAGTTTATTTAGATATGTATTAGGTTTGTATCCTATATATTTATATTCTGATTTGATGAAGAATAAATGTGTAGCTTTTGTTGTTAGAATAGTATGTTTATGTAATATTTTTTTATATATGTTAGGTTTATTTATAGGATAAAAACTTATTTATTATATTGACAAAAGAGTATATATATTGTATTATTTATTTAGATATGTGAGGAGAGGATTAATTATGAGTTATTGTAGTGATTTAAAACCTATTTTAAGAATTATTAAAGCAGTTATATTTTTAATTCAATTTATTGTTCCTATTGGATTGATATTATTTGGAACATTAGATTTAGGTAAAGCTGTTATTTCAAGTAAAGAAGAGGAAATGAAAAAAGCTCAAAGTATGTTAATAAAAAGAGTTATTTATGCAGTTGCTATTTTCTTGGTAGTATTTATTGTTACTTTGGTTATGAATATTGTAGCTGATAATGCTGAGGAAACTAATGCTACTGATTGGAAAAGTTGTTGGAATAAACTTTAAAAACGTTTTATTAAACGTTTTTTCTTTTTTTCTTTTTTTTTATGTGATATTATAGATATAGGTGATTTATGATGAAGAGAATTGTTTTAGTTGATGGTAATAATTTATTATTTAGGAGTTATTATGCAACAGCGTATACTGGTAATATTATGAGAAATAGTAAAGGGTTTCCAACTAATGGGTTGTATGGTTTTGTTAATATGATTAATAAGATAATCAATGATGAGAAACCTAATTATATGATGGTAGCTTTTGATATTGGTAAGACTTTTAGACATGAGAAATATGATGAATATAAGGGTGGAAGAAATGAGACTCCTGATGATTTAAAATGTCAATTTCCTGTTGCTAAAGATATACTTAAGGCTATGAATATTACATATTTAGAAAAAGAAGGATATGAGGCTGATGATATTATTGGAACATTTGCTAAAATGATTGATGATAATGATGATTATGAGGGATTAATAGTTAGTAGTGATAAAGATTTATTACAGTTAATAAGTGATAAAGTAACAGTAAAACTATTAAAATCTAAGGATTATATTATGATGGATCATGATATGTTTGTTAATACTTATGGTATTGAACCTATTAGAATGATAGATCTTAAAGGTCTTATGGGTGATTCATCAGATAATATTCCTGGTGTTAAGGGAATAGGTGAGAAAACGGCTATTAAGTTGTTGAAAGAATATGATACGATTGGTAATTTATATGAACATATAGATGAGATTAAGGGTGCTGTTCATAAAAAGCTAGTAGATGATAAAAAGAAAGCTTTTGATAGTTTAGATTTGGCTACTATATATAAAGAAGTGCCTTTAGATGTTTGTTTAGATGATGTTAAATATAATGATAATTATAGTGAGGAATTGGTTAATATTTATAAAGAGTTAGAGTTTAATTCTTTTATAAAGAAGATAGGTGTAAAAAAGGATACTGGAGATGTTAAATATAAATTATTAGATGATATAAGTAAAGTAAAAATAGATGAAGATGTTAGTGTTTATATAGAATTATCAGATGATAATTATCATAAGGCTAGTATTGTTGGTATGGGGATATATGGAAAAAATACTAGCATATATATAGATGGGGATAAAGTAAGTAATTTAGATTTTATAAGAGGTAATATATATACTTATGATGTTAAGAAATTATATGTTAGTTTTAGATATAGAGATTATATTATTAATAATATGATTGATGATATTATGATTTCTGCTTATTTGTTAAATTATAATGTTAAAGACGATATTGGTTATCTTGCTAATGATATGGGATATGAGATTCCTTTTGATGATAAGAAGCAAGAATTAGATAAAGAAGAAATAGCAAAGAAATGTGTTTTAAGGGCTAAATTTATATATGATGTTAAAGATGTGCTAGATAAGAAAATGATGGAAGAAGATATATTAAGTTTATATCATGATATAGAGCTTCCTTTAGCAATTGTGCTTGGAGATATGGAGTTTAATGGTATTAAATGTGATGCTTCTATATTAGATGATATGGGTAAGGATATTCAAAATAGGGTAGATGATATTACTAAAAATATTTATGATTTATGTGGATGTGAATTTAATATAGGAAGTCCTAAGCAATTGGGAGATGTTTTATTTGATAAGTTAGGACTTCCACATGGTAAAAAGGGTAAGAGTGGTAATTATTCTACAGATGAAGCTACTTTACTTAAGTTAGTTGATTATCCTGTAATTAGTTTAATACTAGAATATAGAATGTTAACTAAGCTATATAGTACTTATATTGTAGGTCTTAAGAATAGTATAATGAATGATGGTAAGATTCATACTATATATACACAAACTTTGACTAGGACTGGTAGATTGTCGTCTATTGAGCCTAATTTACAAAATATTCCTATTAGAAATGAGTATGGTAGATTGATAAGGAAAAGTTTTGTTAGTGATGATGATAGTGTTTTATTAAGTAGTGATTATTCACAGATAGAACTACGTGTATTTAGTCATTTGGCTGATATTGATAGTATGAAGGAAGCTTTTGTTAAGGATATGGATATTCATGCTAAGACGGCTAGCGATGTATATCATGTTGATGTTGATAAGGTCACTAAGGATATGAGGAGATGTGCTAAAGCTGTTAATTTTGGAATAATATATGGGATAAGTAGTTTTGGTTTGGCTAGTGACTTGGGGATTAGTGTTAAAGAAGCTAGAGAATTTAGAGATAATTATTTTAAGACTTATCCAGGAATTAAGACTTATATGGATAATGAGATAGAGAAAGTTCATAAAGATGGTTATGTTAAGACTATTATGAATAGAAAAAGAATAATTAGTGAAATTAATGATAGTAATTATATGATAAGGAGTAGAGGTGAAAGAATGGCTCTTAATACTCCTATACAGGGTAGTGCTGCTGATATATTAAAGAAAGCTATGGTAGATATAGATAAAGAGATTAAATATAGACAATTAAATAGTAAGATGTTATTGCAGATACATGATGAATTGGTGTTTAATGTTGTAAAGGATGAGGAAGATATAGTTAAGGAAATTGTTAGAGATAAAATGGAAAATGTTTATAAGTTAAGTGTTCCACTTAAGGTAGATATATCAATTGGTAATGATTTATATGAAGCTAAGTAGGTGAGTTATGGAAAAGTATAAACTTAAAAAAGAGAATAAGTATTTGGGGCAAGTTGATATAAGTGAAGGTAAGGTTATAGCTAAATTATTATCAAGAAGAAATAGAATAAGAATATTTTCTGTTATTTTAGCTATAGATTTGTCGTTCATGTTATTACATGGAATTGGTAAAAAAACATCTAGAGATAATGATGTTGATTATATGTATGAGAACTTTTATTTAGATACAGATAGTGTTAATAAAGAATTAGTATTGTTTAAGGATAAATATAAACAACTAGAAGATAGATATAATAGTATGACAGATGAAGAGAAAAATGAATATGTGGTTTTCATATTTAATAATATTATAGATAATAGTGATGAATTTACGGATGAAGAGAAAAATTATTTGAAGTATAGAGAAGTAGAACTATTAAAAGAATATGGACATTGCTATTATTTTGAAAGTATTTTTGATATGGTTTCTAGATTAAGAAGATTAAAGGTTGAAAGAAATACTGATTTGGAAGATGGAATAGGCGGGGATTATGATATTTATAAAAATGTAATTAGTGTAGATAAAGATGGTGATGAATCTACTCTTGGTCATGAAGTAGAACATACTATTACTATTAATATTGATAAAGATGAAGTGTTAAAAAATTTAAAGATAGATAGTGATGGGTGGTTGTATTTATTTGAAGCTATGAATAGTAGTTCTGATTTAAAGTATTATGATAATTATTCTTATAATTCTAAAATGAGAACACATATGTTGTTTTTATCTAAAATAATAGGTAGAGATAATTTGTTAAAAGTTTATTTAAATAGTGATTTTGAATTGTTAGAAGAGTTGTTGGGGGATGATTATAAAGAGTTAATGCAATTATTTGAAAAACAATTTGAATTATATTTTAGTAGTTTAGGTATGGATTATAGATATTGTGATGATATAGCTGAAAAGATGAAAGATATATATGAGAAGAAGAATAATTGTTCAATAGAAGAAGATATATTTATGAACGAGTTATATACAGCGTCTAAAGCTTATTCAAATACTGCTTTTATATCTACTTTGTTTGATGATAAAATTAGTTTTACAAAAGATACAGTAATAGATTTTTTTGATAAAAATAGTTTTAATACTAGTTTCTTTTGTATTTATGATGGAGATTTGATTATAAAAGATGGAAAAAAAGATGGATTAGATACGAATAATATTGATAATATAAGGATTAGAAAACTTGATTATTTTATTCCTGATAAGGTAATTGATAAGATGGTTAATAGTGATAAGCCAGTTGAATATTTAAAAATATATCTTGAGGAATTGGGAGTTAGTAATTCTGATTATTGGGCTTATAATATATATAATAAAGATTATTCTATTTTTTGTAGTTCAGCTATTTATAATTATGATACTAATAATTTTTATAGTGATTTAAAGATTATACTTGAGAAAAAGTATTATGAATTGAAAAAAGATGATAAATTAAATTATTTATATTATGGATTTGATGTTTTTTTCTTAGATAAGGAAAATGTTAGTGAGGATAAATTTAGGGAGTTCTTTAATAAATATTTAAATTATGAAGATGGAATAGATGCTGATTATATTATTAATAGTTCTAGAAGAATTTATAAATAATTATGTTAGGGAGTGTTTAGTATGCCAGAGTTACCTGAGGTTGAAACAGTAAGAAGGGGATTGGAGTTAAAGGTTAAAGATAGAGTTATTAGGGATGTTAAGATATATCATGATGGTATTATAGAATATCCTAGTGTTAAAGAATTTAGGAATAGGATAAAGAATCAGAGGATTAATGATATAGATAGATATGGTAAATGGCTCATGTTTGTTTTGGATGATTATTATCTTTTATCTCATTTAAGGATGGAAGGTAAATATAATATAAGAGATGTTAGTGATGAGTTAAATAAACATGAGCATGTAGTATTTTTATTGGATGATGATACTGAACTTAGATATATGGATGTTAGAAAATTTGGAAAGATGCATTTGATAGAGAAAGATGAGATAAGTGTGAAGGGTCCATTAGTGGGGTTAGGATTGGAGCCTTGGGATAAGAATTTAAATGTTAAATATTTAAAAGATAAATATAGTAGTAAAAAATTACCTATTAAGAGTGTATTATTAGATCAGAGTATAGTAGTAGGTATTGGTAATATATATGCTGATGAGATATTGTTTTTGTCGGGTATAAATCCTTTAACTAAAGCTATGAATATAAATAAAGATAAACTAAGGAGTATTATTGATAATACAAGGATAGTATTAGAAAAAGCTATAGATGAAGGAGGAACTACTATTAGAAGTTATAGCAGTGTTGATGGTATACATGGTATGTTTCAACAAGAGTTGAATGTTCATACTAAAGAAGGAGAAAAATGTCCTAGATGTGGAAATATAATTAAGAAAATTAAAGTTGGAGGAAGAGGTACGTATTATTGTGATAAGTGTCAAAAGTTTGACTAATTATAATAATTGTGGTAAAATTTTAGGCAGTCTTCGTGTTTAATTAAATTGACAAATAGGTATAAATAATTTACAATATTATTATAGTAGAGGTGATTTTGATGTATCATGATAGAATATCTTTAAGTAGTCAAGGTATTTATGAGCAAGACTTTAAAATTAATGCTAGAGGATATAGTATGCAAGAAGTTGATAGGTTCTTGGATATTGTTATTAAAGACTATAATGAATATAATAATATTGTAAGAGAACTTGCTGTTAAGAATAGTAAATTGACTGAAGAAAATGAAAAGTTGAGAGTTGAGGTTAGAAATTTGAAATCTAATTTAGAGGCTCTTAAATATAATGAAAAAGAAGTTACTAATGTTGATTTGATTAGAAGGGTAAGCCAATTAGAAAAGATAATACTTGGTAAAGAGAATAATTAATCTGGGTAAACGCTGCATAATTAATTATGTAGAGGAAAGTCCACGCTTACACTATCTGTGATGGTAGTAGTGTTTGTGCTTAGGGAAAAAATAACCTAAGGGAGCTTATGCTTACGGCATTATCGATTCCTAAGGATATTCTATGGATAGATAATATAAAGTGCCACAGAGACGAGCTTTATAGAAATATGAAGAGTGAAACGGGTAAACCCCACAAGTAAGAAACTCAAATTATGGTAGAGGAACTATCAAGGAAGAATTAAGAATTCTAAGATGGATAGCTTAGCTATAGATAAATGTTTACCGCCTTTATAGGTACAGAACGTGGCTTATAAGATTAATTATATTATTAAGGTGATAATATGAAGGAAATTGGTATAAGATTAAAAGATAGACGTATTAGTAATGGTATTACGTTGGAAGAAGCAGCTGAAGATTTGAAGATGAGATCAAGTCAGTTAGAAAGTATAGAAGAGGGACGTAAAGAAGATTTTAAAGATGTTCTTTCTTTAAAACTTTTTATTCGAGATTATGCTAAGTATTTGGGATTAGATGGTGAAGAGATGTTGGATTCATTTAATGAATATTTATTTGAACAGACATCTAAGATATCTTTAGAAGAGATAGAACAGGCTAAGCGTGAGAAAGAAGAAAAAGAGAAAGATATGAAAATTTTATCTCCATATACAGTTACTTCTAAAGATATCAAGAGGAGAAGAATAATAATTATATGTATTATTATATTTGTATTATTATTAGTAATTGGTTATATATTTGTTAGAAATAATCATGGAAAAGATGATTTTGTTAATGAAAAAATTAGTTATATAGAATAGGAGAGTAATAAAATGAATTTAGCTAATAAGATTACATTATCAAGAGTGGTATTATCAATAGTTATTATGATACTTTTGTTATTTCCGTTTAATTTAGTAGGAGTAGAACTTCCTACTTATAAGATTAGTACGGGAGTAATAGAACTTAAGTATATAGTAGCTGGAGTATTATTTATTATAGCTTCACTTACTGATTTTGTTGATGGTAGAGTTGCTAGAAAATATAATATGGTTACTGATTTTGGTAAGATGGTTGATGCTATTAGTGATAAGATGCTTACTAATTCACTTTTAGTAATATTGTCAGCAAATGGTATGATTCATCCAGCTATAGCACTTATATTTATTATGAGAGATACAATTGTGGATGCTATAAAGATGATTATTGGTAATAAAGGTAAAGCTGTGGCTGCTATTGGTGTTGCTAAGTGGAAGACAGCAACACTAATGCTTGGTCTTGTATTTACATTATTTTATAATTTACCATTTGAACTTATTGGTATAAGAGTTAATCTAGTATTACTTATAATATCTTGCTGTTTATCAGTAGTGAGTGGATTTAAGTATTATATGATGGCTAGACCTTATATTGAGGCTAAGTAACTTGACAAATTGCAAATAAATAATATAATATATGTTGTTTAAAACAAGTGAGGAAGACGTTATTTAATGATGCTTTAGAGAGAGTCTATGGTTGGTGGAAATAGATAAAGATAGTTAGATAAAGATCACTTCTGATGTGGATTTCTGATATTAGGAAATTGCCGGTTTAGAGCCGTTATATAAATTAAGAGCACTTAAGTGAATTAAGGTGGTACCGCGGGGGAACTCGTCCTTAAAGATTTTAAGTGTTTTTTTTATTGGGAGGATGATTAGAGATGAAGAAGTTTAAGAGTTTAGATAATTCTAAGATTAATGAAGTAGAAAGTAAAATACTTAATAATTGGAAAAAGATGGATATATTAAATAAAACAATTAAGAATAGAAAGAATAAAAAAGATTGGGTTTTTTATGACGGACCTATATATGCTAATGCTAAGCCAGGTTTGCATCATGTATTTGCTAAAACTATTAAAGATTCTTTTTGTAAATATAAAACAATGCAAGGTTATAGAGTACTACGTAAGATAGGGCTTGATACACATGGATTACCAATTGAGGTAAATGTTGAAAAGGAATTAGGTTTTAAGAGTAAGGCTGATATTGAAAAATTTGGAATAGAGAATTTTTGTCGTGAATGTAATAAGCAAACGGCTACTAATATAGATGAGATTAATAAAGTTACTGATATGATGGGACAGTTTATTGATTGTGATAATCCATATGTTACTTGTAGTAATGAGTTTATTGAGAGTGAATGGTGGATAATTAAGGAAATGGATAAAAAAGGATTAATATATCATGGTAATAAAGTATTATGGTATTGTCCTAGGTGTGGAACGGAATTATCGGCTAATGAGGTGTCTCAAGGTTATGAGGAAGATACAGTTAATTCTTTAATATTACCTTTTAAGAAAAAGGATGAAGATGTATACTTTTTGGTGTGGACAACTACTCCATGGACTTTAATTGCTAATGTAGCTTTATGTGTTAATCCAGATTTAGAGTATGTTAAGGTAGAATCTATGGGTTATAAATTTATAATGGTTGAAAGTTTAGTTAGTAGTGTACTTGGTGATGATGTTAAAGTACTACAAAAATATAAAGGAACAGAATTAGTAGGTATGCAATATGAACAATTGATGCCTTTTGTAAATGTTGAAGGACGTGCATTTGAGGTATTAGCTGATTCTTATGTTACTGATTCTGATGGTACTGGTATTGTTCATATTGCTCCTGCTTTTGGAGAAGATGATAATCGTGTTTGTAGAGAAAATGGCATAGGGTTTGTAAATCCAGTTGGTCCTGATGGTTGTTATACAGAAGGACCTTGGACGGGTAGACTTGTTACTGATGATGAGTTGGCAATAGATATTATTAAATATTTGAAGAATGAAGATAAACTATTTAAGAAGATTAAAATGAAACATGATTATCCACATTGTTGGAGGTGTAAGAGTCCTTTAATTAGTTATCCTAAACCTGCTTGGTATGTTGCTACTACTAAGTATAAAGATAAAATAATTAAATGTAATAATAAGATTAATTGGTATCCTGATTTTATAGGGGAAAAGAGATTTGCTAATTGGTTAGATAATATGGTAGATTGGGGTATTTCTAGAAATAGATATTGGGGTTGTCCTCTTCCTATATGGATATGTCGTGATTGTGGTAAGAAACATGTTATTGGTTCTTTAGATGAATTGCAAGAACGTGTAAATGAAGATGTTGATGTTAGAAAGATTGAACTTCATAGACCATATGTAGATAAATTACATTTAACTTGTGATTGTGGTGGAGTTATGGATAGAGTATTAGATGTATTAGATGTTTGGTTTGATTCAGGTTCTATGCCTTATGCACAATTCCATTATCCATTTGAGAATAAGGAATTATTTGAAAGTCAATTTCCAGCTGATTTTATAGCAGAAGGTGTTGATCAAACTCGTGGTTGGTTTTATGTTTTGTTAGTAATTTCGACAATAATATCAGGTAAATCAAGTTTTAAAAATGTTGTTGTTAATGATATGATGCTTGATGCTCATGGTAAGAAAATGAGTAAGAGTATTGGAAATATTATTAATCCAGTAGAAGTTATGGAGGAGTATGGTGCTGATACGGTTAGGTGGTATATGTTATATGCATCACCAGTGTGGACTCCTTTAAAATTTGATATAAAGGGTCTTCAAGAAGTACATTCTAAATTTTTTAATCCCTTAAAAAATGTATATACTTTCTTTCAGACATATGCTAATATCGATAAGATAGAAATAGATAAGATAAAAGTTAAATATGGTGATAGAGAAGATATAGATAAGTGGTTATTATCTAAATATAATAAATTAGTATTAGATGCTACAAAAGAGTATGATAATTATGATTTAAATAATGTTGTAAGGCTTATAACTGCCTTTGTATCAGATGATTTATCTAATTGGTATATAAGAAGAAATAGAGATAGATTTTGGGCTAGTGAATTAGATAATTCTAAAAAGTCAGTTTATATTACTACTTATGAAGTGTTAGAAGGATTATGTAGATTATGTGCACCTATTATTCCTTATGTTACGGAGGAAATATATACAAATTTAACTGATGAAAAATCTGTTCATTTGAGTGATTTTCCTAAGGCTAATAAAAAGTATATTGATTTAGAATTAGAAGAAAAGATGGATATGGTTAGAGATTTAATTTCTATGGGTAGAAATGCTCGTGAGGAAGCTCGTATTAAGGTTAGACAACCTATTTCTGATATTATTATTGATATTAATAATAAAAGTATTATTGGAGATATGGACTTATTAATTAAAGAAGAATTAAATGTTAAAGAAATTAAATACTTAAAGAATTTAAGTGAATATATGAATATTAGTTATAAACCTAATTTTAAAGAGGCTGGGCGTGTATTTGGTAAGGATATGAAGGAATATCAGAACTATTTGGCTAATATTAGTGATAAGGATGTTAAAAAATTAAATGATAATAAGTTATCAATAGAATTAAATGGTAATAAGTATGATATTACACCTGATTTAGTTGATATTAAGATTGATGCAAAAGAGGGATATAATGTTACTATTGATAATAAATTAGTATTAATTCTTAATACAGAACTTACTGAAGAAT
The DNA here is from genome assembly GCA_036342255.1 of Bacilli bacterium. Taxonomy (GTDB): domain Bacteria; phylum Bacillota_I; class Bacilli_A; order RF39; family UBA660; genus RUG11198. The sequence goes on along the minus strand of JAZAUS010000009.1, from coordinate 24,044 downwards.
TAGTTAATGAAGGTCTTGCTCGTGAGATGATATCTAAGGTACAACAATTAAGAAAGAATAATGACTATAATATAGAAGATAGAATAAAGACTTATTATAGTAGTAATGATGAATTTGATAAAGCTATAGATAGTAATAGAGAATTTATTATGAAAGAGACTTTAAGTTTAGAATTAGTAAGAATAGATAAGATAGAAGATAAATTTGATATTAATGGATATGAAGTAGGAATAAAATTAGAAAGATAAAAAAGAGTCAGAAGACTCTTTTTTTGTTACTATTAGGTTAAGAATGTATCTTTTATGTTAAGAAAATGATATATTGTTAATGGTAGGTTTGAGTATTTAAATATTTTTGTAATATTATTATTCAGAAGGAGGAATGTTGATGAAAGATAGAGAAATTGAAATAATGATAAAGATTATGGAAAGACAACTTGGGCATAAGCCTAGTGAATTAGAGATTAATAATATGAAGAGATTATTGTCTGTGCAAGTAAATAATGTTGAGAAAGTTGAAAAGGCTATTAATGCTTTAGATGAGGTTTATACTAATGAAAAATGTTCTTGGTATGATGGTCAATATTCTAGAAATAAGGATAAATTGGATGAATGTGGTATTTATTATAGAGGTAATTATATAAAAAAAAGGGAGGTTTTTTCGAGGGCTAGAGAAATAGCTAAAGGTATGTATGCTAACGGTCTTAGAAAAGGTGATTCTTTTTCTGCATGTGTTTCAAATATACCTGATTTACTTACAACACTTTTGGCAACAAGTTATATAGGGGCGAAAATAAATATATTTGATAGTTCTTTTAATAAAGAATATATAAAAAAAATAATTGATAGTTGTGATGCATCTTTTGTTTTTTGTTCTGATGATCAGTATGATAAAATAGATAAGGTTTTGGATGATACAAAAATAGAGAAAAGAGTATTATTATCGTTAGCTGATCATTTGCCTGATAAATTTCCAGATTATTATAAGAATGTACCTGAGGAAATGTATAAATTTGAAAATAAGGCTTTAAAATATAAAGAAAACTCTGATAATGTTGTATTAATAGACGATTTTATTGAAGAAGGTAAGGAATATAATGAAGAAGATATTAAGGATAAAAATCCTAGCATTTATGATATTTTTACTATAACGTATTCTAGTGGTACTAGTAGACCGGATAGACCTAAAGCAATTCCACATAATGTGTTAAGTTATTTGACCATGATGAGATTTCATGATGAGGATATGATGGGATTACCTAAAAGTGCTAAGTTAAATGATATTGTTGGATTAGCACATATTCCTCCTATATCTGATACTAATGTTAAAAGTGTTATTTCAGATACTTTTGGGCAAGGAAGTGTTGTAGCTTTTGAGCCTATTTATGGTCCTGATACTTTAATTTATAGTATTATTATGAATAGACCAAATTTTTGTGATGCTACTTTGAGTGGTTGGAAAGAACTTGCTAAAAAAATATATTTTGATAAACAATATGCAAATATTGATTTATCTTTTTTGGTACTTCCACTTTCTGTTGGTGGACCTTTAGAGGTAAATGAAAGAAATTTTATTGATAAGGCATTTAAAAAAACACATGCTGGAAGTGATGTGCTTAAAAAATGGAAATTACCATTAACTCATACTTTTCTTGGTGAAGGTGGTGGACGTACTGAATCAGGTGGAATAGTTTATACTATTTTGCAAGGACTTAATGAAAAAATATATGGTTTTAAGTTGAAGAAAAGAAGATATGGAATGGTTCCTACTTTGGCTACTGATATTGTTATAGTTGATAAAAATGGTAATGAATGTAATGTAAATGAAATAGGAGAGTTATGTGCTGATTCTCCATGTTCGATGGCAAATAATAAATATCTTTTTGATGAAGATAATAATAATAATTATTTTGTTTTTGATAATTATGGTAGAAAGATTCCTAGATTTGATGTATATGCTTACCGTAATGAATTAGGTAATATTATTATGAAGGGTAGAATGGGAAATGAATTTAAAGTTGAAGGAAAAAAAATACCTGAATTTTTAATTAATGATATTATTTTAAGTGATAGAAAAAGAATTTTATCTTCTGAAGTTTTAAATTATAATAATAGTCCTATTGTTGATTTAGAAATAAATCCTTTATATTTAAAAGGTAAAAATAAAAGTGAAGTAGTAGCTAATGTTTTGTTGGATGCTAATAATAAATGTATGGATTTATTACCTGAAGAGTTGGCTAAGAAAATTGTATTTAGGGTTAGAGATGATAAATATAATTATCCTCAGTCTCATTGTGCTAAAAGAGATGTTTCTAAAATGTTAGAGGAAAAATATAATAATTGTTTTAAACCTATGATGGTTGATGGTAATATAATTTTAATGAATGCTGAAAATTATTTTGATTTAGAAAATAATGTTAGTTATAGAGTTGTAAGAAAAGAGAGTCCTTTTAAGAAAATAAAAAATAAAGTGAGAAAGTTAAAAAAGCAAAACAAGTTTTAGTTTTGCTTTTTTGTTTACTTATTTATTTTTTTGTGTTATTTTATTATAAAGGTAGGATGATTGATATGGTAGTAGGTTTATTAATTCCGGCAACTTGTTTGTTATTTAGTTTTTTCTTGAATTTTGTTTATTTTTCAAAACAAAGGGTTGATAATAAAGAAAATAAGATATATAAGAGGTTAATAGTTATAAATTTGATATCATTAATTTTTGAATTTATTAATAGTTATTTTACTTATAATTATATTAATATTTTATCCAATTTTATTGTACGAATTTATTTGTGTCTTTTAGTTTCTTTTATAGCATATATGACTTGTTATATGGCAACTGTTGTTAGTGATGATGATAAAAAACTTAAAAGAAAAGAAATAATATATATGGTTGTATTTTTTATTAGTGCCTTTTTTATTTTTATTTTTCCACTTAATTTAAAAGTGGGTGAATATGGTGCTTATGGAGATGGATTAAGTACTTTAGTAGTTTTTTTTGCAACATGTATTTATCAAGTTATGTGGTTATTTAACTTAATAACATGTGCGCATGGTGAGTTTAAAGAAAAAAAATATATTCCTTTTTATATTTATCTTACTTTAGGACAGTTTTTGTTTTTTTATCAGGCTATGAATCCAGGATTTTTGTTGGTTACACCTATTGAGATGTTTGTTTGTTTGATAATGTATTTTACAATAGAGAATCCTGATGTTAAGATGATTAATGAGTTGGAGCTTGCTAAGAATAATGCTGAGAAAGCTAATCAAGCTAAGACAGAGTTTTTATCTAGTATGTCTCATGAGATTAGGACACCATTAAATGCTATTGTTGGTTTTAGTACTGCTATTTTAGAAGATGAGAATATTACAGAAGCTCAAGATGAGGCTAAGGATATTGTTATGGCTGCGCAGAATTTAATGGAGATAGTTAATGGTATTTTAGATATATCTAAAATAGAAGCTGGTAAGATGGAGATAGTTGAGGTTGACTATAATTTACGTGAGATGTGTGATAATATTGTAAAGTTAGTTACTCCTCGTATTTTAGAGAAACCTATTGAATTAAAGGCTACTTATTCTAAAGACTTACCAGGAGTAATGCATGGAGATATGGGTAAGTGTAAAGAGATTATTACTAATCTTTTGACAAATGCTGCTAAGTATACAGATAAGGGTTTAATAGAGTTATCTATATCTTGTATAAATAAGAATAAAACTTCTAGTTTGGTTATATCAGTAGAAGATACTGGTAGAGGAATTAAACCAGAAAAAGTGGATAAGTTATTTACGAAGTTTCAAAGACTTGAAGAGGATAGGAATACTACTTTGGAGGGTACTGGTTTGGGACTGGCAATTACTAAGAGTTTAGTAGAGATGATGGGTGGTAAGATAATAGTTCAATCTAAATATGGTAGTGGTTCTAAATTTACAGTATATTTAAATCAAAAGATAGTATCTATGATTGATAATAGGGATAAAAATGAGGAAAAAGAAAAAGAGGAAATAATAGATTATTCTAAGAGTAAAGTATTGGTTGTAGATGATAATAAGTTAAATGTTAAAGTGGCATCAAGGATGCTTAAGTTTTATGAGATAAAAGCTGATACTTGTGAGAGTGGATTTGAATGTTTAGATAAGGTTAAAGAAAAAGAATATGATTTGATATTATTAGATGATATGATGCCTAAGATGAGTGGGGTAGAGACATTTAAAAAGCTAAAAGAAGATAAGAATTTTAAAGTACCTGTAGTTATGCTTACAGCTAATGCTATATCTGGTATGAAAGAACAATATATAGGAGAGGGGCTTGATGATTATTTGGCTAAACCTATTGATAAATTAGAATTAAAAAGAGTATTAAATAAATATTTGGGTAAGAAAAAAAAGAATGATTAAATCATTCTTTTTTCTTAGATTTTGTTTTAGGTTTTGATTTGATTTCAATAGGTTTTTTTGTTTTTAGGAATACTAATAGGCCGATTATTACTATTATTAGTGAAATTGATAATAGTGGTCGATATCTAAACCATGCTATTGCTATGACTAATAAAGAAATAGCTAGGCCTACAACAAATGATACTAGGCTTATGCCAATTGAAACTATATTTCTTACAATAGGTATAAAGTTTGCTAACTTTTGAATTGGGTCAAATAGAGAACCAATAGATGCTATTACTAGAAGAGTTCCTATTATTCTCCATAACCATTTAAAGAATTTGTTTTCTTTTGTCATTTGCATTAATATTTCTTCACCAGTATAAGTACCTTCTTTTATTTTGTATATTACTTTACCTTTTTTTGATGTATATTGTTTAAAAGTATCATCAATTTGAACTGCTAGAATACTTATTTTTTTAGTATCAGAATATTTAAAAGAAATTCTTATATTACCAATTTCTGGCTCTTCTATTTTTTCGGCGTTTGTTAAATATTTTCCTGAAATATTTAGGTTTTCAACACTTTTGTTATATTCTTTATTTAATTCTTCTTCTGTTTTAGTTTTATTTGTTGATAGTTTGTCAATTAAATCGACTGGGATTCTAAATTTTCCTAGTTTAGCTTTATCGTTTAGGTGCATTTCTGCATCATAAGGCATTGTACCTGGATTAGTATGACCTGATTCTTCAAATTTAGTAGAATCTATAATAGCATCATTCCATACTTTTTCATAGGTGCATTTTTTATTATCATCATCATCTGTTTCACATTTTTCTTCCCATTGATACATTTCAATGTATCTTTGTAATTTTGTAGATTTAACAGAGATACCAAATTTTTCATCTTTTAAATCTTCAGATTCTGATAAATCTATTTCTCCATTGGTGGCGATTAATTTTCCGTCATATTTAGAATCAATTTTATCATTTTTTATTTGAGTGTAATTTTTTTTAGCTTCATTAATTCCACTTTGTGCTTTTACAGTTCTTCCTTCATTCCACCATAGAAGACCGATACCTACTAATAATAGTAATAGACCTCCTAAAATACCGCTACCTTGTTTGTTTTTTTTCATAACTTCACTCCTTTTTTTTAGGATATAATAACTATAATTAATTGTCAATAAAAATTTTAATTATTCTTTTCTTTACCATTATATTATGATAAAATATATAAAAGAGAAGTAGAAAAGAGTGAAATGTATGAAAGCTTTTTTGTTTAATTTTCGTTTTAAAATAAAAAAGGATCCTAAGAATTTGGGATTACATTGTAAAGAATTTTTCTCACTTAAAGAAAGTGTTCAAAGAAAAGTGTTGGATGCTTATTTTAAAAGTGCTTCTAAAAATTTAGATATTGGGTATTATTTTGATAATAAAGATGTTAGATATTATAATGATGGTAAAGAAATAAGTTATTTTAATTCATATTATTTTTGTAAAAAAATAATAGATTTAAATATTAATAATATTAGTTATTATGATAAGTTTAATTTGTCTTATAGTAGATTGAATAAATTATTTGAATATACAATGGAATTGATAAAAAAGAAGAAGATTAAAATTAATATAGATAAGATACTTAGGTATCCTACTAATTTGCCAGTATATTTGTCAAGTAATATTGTATTTATGAGATATTTAGTAAGCCTTGATAGTTATAATATTAAGTATATTACTTTAAATGAGGATAGTATAGAGGCTCAAAGAGAAATAATTAGAGATGTTATTAAGGATATAAATAATGATAAGTTTGATATTAAGAAATTTATGTTAGATGATAATAAATTGCCCGAATTATTGGTTAATAATATTGATTTTATTATTTATATGATTAGTCATGATATAGATAATATTAGTTATTTAGATAATAAGATATTGGATAGTTTAATAGATAAAGATAAGAAAAGATTAGTTAATGTAATAGTAGATTATATTAATGATAAAGATGTGGATATTAATAAGTTATTTAGTAATAGAGATTTGGGAATATATTTATCTCGTAATGTAGAATTTTTGATTAGTATTATTAATATAGATGTTGATAATATTAGATATGTTGATTTTCATAATATTGTTAGTGGTGATATTAAGAAGATTATTAATAAATTGGCTTTAAAGCTTGTTAAGGAAGATATAGATTTTGATTATAGAAAATATCCTTTTAGGAATATATTAATTAAAAATTATATGTTTATGGCTTATTTAATAGATAGGAATAGGCATAATATTAGATATTTAGATATAGATAACGAAGAGGAAGTTAATAAGGTTATAGATATATATTTAAATAAGTATAGAAAGAGTAAGTTTGATATAGATGATTATTTAGATGAGAATGGTAATGTTAAGATTATGTTTGTTAAAAACAAACATATGCTTAACTATTTAGTTAAGCATGATAATAAGATATTTAAATATATAGATTTTGATTTGTTAGATGATGCGGATAATTTAATAGAAGTTATTGTTAAATATATGGGTAATAAGAGTTTCTCTTTTGATAATGAAGTTTTTTTAAGAGATGGGAAATATCCTATTGTTTTAAGTAATAGCTATTTATTTATGAGAGAAGTAATATATAAGAATTTTAATAATTTATCTTATATAGATACTACTTTTGTTGATAAGCAAGTATTAAAGAAAATTATAAATTATGCATGTCGTACTGTTTATTACTTAAGGGGAGATAATAATAGTCTATCATTTGATATAGATGGATATTTTAAGAATAGTATGATTATTAATGATGAATATTTTAAAGAATGTTTAAAAAGCTTATAATTAGAGGGGTGTATAAATGTCTGATAAAGAGAATAAAACATTAGAAACGGATAAGGTTGTAGATGATGATAAAAAGAAAAAAGAAACCTTTATATTGGTTCCAATTGTTTTGTCAATGATAATTGGTATTGTGTTGATTGTCTATTTTATATATATTTGTAATGAAATACTGTATCCTATATTAAATGATAGTTTATCTGGAGGATTTGCTCTTATTATAGCTCCTATTTTGATTTTTGCTACTTTTATTGGTTCAAAATTTTTTGTACTATCTATTATTTTATTTGTTGGTGTATGGTTTTTTTATATAATTTGGCTTTTAATGTGTATATTTTTATTTAGAGAGGGAGAGTATTGTAGAATTAATTCATTATTAATATGTATGGTTATTCTAGTTGTATTATTATGTGCTTTAATACTATTAGGAAGGATTAAGATATAAATAATTTTGGTGATATTTATGAAGAAAAAAGAGTTAAAATATTATACTTATAAATTGGATTTGAAAGTGTTAAATATTCTTTCAATAATATTATTTGTAATAGTAGGAGGTATTATATTTTTTATAGAGAGACATGATAATTATGTGCTGGAGCTTGATGTTATAGGATTTATTATACTTATATTTGTATGGTTAATAGTACATGAATTGTTACATGCTGTTGGTTTTATGATATTTAAAGAAGTTAAAAAGACTAATTTAACTTTTGGTATGTTTTTAGAGAAGGGTATTTTTTATGTTATGTGTAAACAGAATATAGGAAGAAGAGTTATTTTAACTTCTTTATGTTTTCCAATAGTTATTATAGGTTTTATTACATTAATAATAGGTATGAGTATAAATAGTTTTATGTTGGTATATTTATCTATTATGAATATAGTTGCTTCTATTGGGGATATAGTTATGATAATTTATTTTATTAAAGCTCCTAGAGATATAATATATTTAGATTTAGATGATCCTACTTCATTTACGGTTGTTAGTAATGAGGATTTATCTTATATTAATGTAGTGGGAATTGAAATGGTAGAAAAGGGAAAATATGATAATAAAATGAAAGCTAAGGATAGAAGAAGGTTAATAATATCAAAATGGTCGTATATATTGTTGATTTTTTTGGCTATTTTGTTTATGATAAGAATTGTGGGAGGTAAAATGTTATGAATCTAGTTGTTATGGCTGCTGGTATGGGTAGTAGGTTTGGAGGGCTCAAGCAGCTTACATCGGTTGGTCCTAATGGTGAATTTCTTATAGATTATTCTATTTATGATGCTATTAAGGCTGGTGTTGAAAAAGTAATATTTGTAATTAAAGAAGAACATTTAGAGATGTTTCATGAGACTGTTGGTAAAAGATTAGAAAACCATGTTAAGGTAGAATATGCTTTTCAAAAAATAGATGATTTGCCAGATGGTGTAAAGATTGATTTTGAGAGAATTAAACCTTGGGGTACTGGGCAAGCGGTGCTTGCTAGTAGGAAATGTGTAGATAGTAATTTTATGGTTATTAATGCTGATGATTTTTATGGAAGAGATGCTTTTGTTACTTTGGGTAATTTTTTGAAAAATGTTAAAAGTGATGGTGATAAAGAACATTATGCGATGGTAGCTTATAAATTAATTAATACACTTAGTAAGAATGGATTTGTGTCAAGAGGTGTATGTCAAGTTAAGGATGGCTATTTGGATGAAATAGTTGAAAGAAAACATGTGGGATATGTTGATGATAGGCTTGTATATGTTGATGATGATGAGATGATAGATATTGATAAGAATACACCTGTATCAGTTAATTTATTTGGGTTTACACCTAAGGTTTTTGAGAAAGCTGAAGAATATTTTAAAGAATTCTTTATGGATGATAAAGATAAGCATGAGAGAGAATTTTATTTACCAACAATAGCTAGAAAGGCTATTGATGATGGTAGTGCTGATATGAAAGTGTTAAAAACTACAAGTCATTTTAATGGTATGACTTATTTGGAAGATTTAGATGGTGTTAGAGATTATATAGAAAGTTTAATAGAGAAAGGAGTATATCCAGAAAATTTGTGGGGTGAATAGGATGAATAAAGAAAAAAAAGCATTAAAAGTTGTTAGTATAATGATAATTGTGTTGATATGTATAGCTTTTACACATAGAGCTTTACAAAATGATACTTTTTATACGGTAAAGATTGGTAAATTAATATTAAAAAATGGTATAGATATGAAAGATCATTTTTCATGGCATAAGCTTGATTATACATATCCACATTGGTTATATGATGTAATTATATATAAAATATATAGTTGGTTTAAATTTGGTGGTTTGTATATATTTAATATTATGTGTTTTATTCTTATCGCTATTACATTTTATAATATTAATTTAAAATTAAATAAGAGTTATTTCTTATCACTTTTATTTAGTATATTTGGTGTTATTATGCTTGCTAATTATGTAGCAGCTAGAGCACAATTATTTACATATTTTTTGTTTGTTTTGGAGATTTTATTTATAGAAAGGCTTTTAACTAGTAGTAAAAAGAAATACGCTATAGGTTTGTTTATAATTAATATATTAATAGCTAATTTACATGCAGCTGTTTGGCCATTTTATTTTATATTAATGCTACCATTTTTATTTGAATGGTTAGTGTATGAAATAAAAAATAAGTTTAATATAGAAGTATCTAAAAAGATATTTATTGATAGATTAATTATAGAAAAAAAAGATGGTATAAAAATATTAGGAATAGTATTTATAATTAGTTTGTTTTTAGGTCTATTAACACCTATTGGTTTTACTCCTTATTTGTATTTTATTAAAATTCTTCAAGGGGATACTATGAAGTATATTGATGAACATAAGGCTTTAGTGTTAATAGAGGATGCTTTTGTTTGGGGATATCTATTAATATTGTTAGTTCCATTAATATTTACAAAGGTAAAAGTAAGATTATCTGATCTTGTTATGATATTTGGAATTATTCTTATGACTTTTATGTCTGTTAGACATATAGCTTTTTTAGCAATAGTAGGTACATTTTATTTATGTAAGATATATTCTAATATAGGTAGAAATAATTCTAAAGATAAGGTATTGGATTTTGATTTACCTATATATGGATCTGTTATTGTACTTATTACAGTTATTATTACATCAGGAATAGTATTTAATATTAATAGTAAAGAATCATATATTAATGAGGAAGTATATCCTGTGGAGATGGTTGAATACATATATGATAATATGGAACCTAAAAAGATGAAATTATATAATGAGTATGATTTTGGTAGTTACTTATTATTTAAGAATTTAAAAGTATATATAGATTCTAGAAGTGATTTATATACTAAACCTTTTAATAAGAAGAATGATATATTTGATGAATGTATGAATATAACAGTTAATTATGGTAGAGTGTTTAGTAAATATGATATTACACATATTTTAATCTATAAAGATACAGATTTGAACCAAATATTAACGGCATCACCTAATTATAAATTGGTTCATAAAGAAGGTAAGTTTGCTTTGTTTGAATATTTAGATGATGATAAAAAAGAAGATAATAAAAAAGAAACTTAGTTAGTTTCTTTTTTATTTATATCTTTTAATATAAATTCTAATGTATTTAAGTCTTTTAATTCTAAAGTGTTAGATAGTATACTAATTATGTTTTTTTCTTTTATTTTACTATATAGAAAAGCTCCCCATTTAATAATATTATTGTTTGTTTTAGGGTTGTTATAATATAATTTATGACATTTTACAATATCTAGAGTGAATATCTTAAAATTATCTATATATTTAGTTCCTTGTTTGTTTCTAAGTTCAAATACATCTATATAGTTAGATTTTTTATCTCTAAAAGTATTAAAATTGATTTGAATTATTAAGAAATTGCTACTATATTGGGGATTGTTATAGTATATATTAAGTGAATAAGATAGGTTATTGTTTTTTAATCCTTTATATTTTTTAGTATTTAGTTTTTTGTTTATAATGGTGTTATTATTAAGTTTAATAATAAAATCATGTTTATTAGTTATTGATTGTTTATTAGTTATTATATAGATATTATTTTTTAATTTTGAATAAGGTATTTTGGTTATGTCTGATATTAGTTTTGTTAAAATATTTGGGCTATTTGTAAATATAGTTTTAAAAAAATGTTCGTTAATTATTCTTTCTTTAAAAAAATGGTTCATATTTTGCCTCCTTAAATTAATAATAGCTAATGATTTGAAATAATGCAAAATATGAACAAGTGTTTTTTTAAATATAAAATATATAATGTATTTATTTATTAAATCTATTATTAGTAATAAATTTAATAAATTATATTATGTTAGTGAATAATAATTATTTTTTAGAATGATTTAATAATTAGTTTTTAATTATTTATTTGGTAAAAAAAACTAGATAGTTTACGTTTTTTTTACAGTTTCTAATTTTTATTTTTGGTTGATTTAGTTAGATATATGTTGTATAATTCATATAAGAAGCTAGCGAGGTATTGTATGAGTAGTTATATTGAGGGTAGTGAGGTTGTAATTCCTATTAGGAATAATAAAGAGATATCTTTAAAAATTATACATAAAGAGATATTGACTATTATGGATGAGATAGATAGAATATGTCGTAAGTATGATATTACTTATGGTTTGATAGCAGGGTCGGCTTTGGGAATGGTTAATTATGGGGGATTTATCCCATGGGATGATGATATAGATGTTTTTATATTGAGAAGTGATTGGGATAAATTTATAGATGCTTTAGATAAGGAACTTGGAGAGGATTTTTATTATCATTGTTATGATAAAAATAAAAAATATAATATATTAATACCTCAAATGAAGATAAGGAAGAAGAATACATATGTAGAAGAGGAAAATTTTTTATTAGATAATAGGTGTGAAGGAAATGGTGTATTTGTAGATATTGTTACATATGGGAATATAAATGATAATAAGTTTGTAGATGAAGTATATAGAACAATAATGAAAATATTGGCATTTCCTGTATTGGTTATAGATAATTTAGGTTTTAATCCTAGAATTCTTAAGAGAATAATGGTTATGATAGATAATTATTATGATAAAATATCTTCTGGTAGTAGTTTGATGTCACAGCCGATACTTATTCCTTGGGAGAAGTTTATGCATGAGCCGGTATTTAAGAAAAAAGATGTTTTACCAGTAAAAGAGTATGATTTTGAAGGTAGAAAATATTATTCATATAATAATATAGAAAAAATACTTAAGAGATGGTATGGGAATAAGTGTTTGAAAAAATGGGATAAGAGTAATAAAGAGTGGAAAGAGACATTACCTGTTGAAAAAAGGAAATCAAAGCATTATAAAGATGTTAATATAGATAAAGATGATGCTATGAGTAAAGAAAAGAAAATGTTGAATATTATGGTTAGACTATTTTTTTATTTAGTGTTATTATTAATATTAGGTTTTTTTATAGGCCTTGCTAAAGCTTTTATAGTAGTAGTAATTTTATTTGTAGTTAGTTTGTTTTGCGTTAAGATTTATTAATATATTTATAGAGAGAGGTATTTGTATATGATAAAGAAAGATACTATATATATATTTGGGCATAGGAATCCTGATACTGATAGTGTGACATCTGCGATTGCATTATCATATTTAAGAAAGAGACAAGGTTTAGAGTGTGAACCGGCTGTATTAAGTTCATTAAATTTAGAAACTAATTATGTTTTGAATTATTTTAATGTGGAAGAACCGGTATTTTTAAATGATGTTAAGGTGAAAATTAGTGATTTGGATTTTGAAAAAAAGTATAGTGTTACAGAGGATGATTCTTTAAATGATGCTTATTTTAAGATGTTGGATGCTGAGATTAGTAAGATTCCAGTTGTTGATAAATATAAGAGATTAAAAGGATTAATTACAATGAAGGATATAGCTCATGAGCAGTTTACTAATAGTATAGATATGGTTAAGTCAACTTATGATAATATTTTAGCTGCTATTAATGGGGAAGAATTATTAAGGTTTGATGATAAGATAGAAGGTAATTTATTGGTAGCTAGTTATAAGACTAGTACTATTAAGGAAAATGTTGAATTTAATTCAAAACACATATTAGTTGTTGGGGATAGACATGATATTATAAAATATGCCATTAAATCAAGGGTAAAAATGTTAATAATTACTGGTCCTAATACAATTACAGAGAGAAATTTACAGTTAGCTCGTAAGAATAAAGTTAACATAATTAATACTAAGTATGATACTATGATGACTTCTAGAAGGTTTTATTTGGCTAATAATTTGTCAACTATTCCATATAAGAAAGAAATACTTAGTATACATGATTATGATAATGTAAGTGATTTTATGAATTTGGCTAATAAGACAAGATATAATTATTATCCTGTTTTAAATGAGAAAGAGAAATGTGTTGGAATTCTTAAATTATCAGATGTTAATTATGATAATAGGCAAAGGGTAATATTGGTTGATCATAATAATTATGAACAAAGTGCTATTGGTTTGGATGAAGCTGAGATACTTGAGATAATAGATCATCATAATATTGGTAGTATAGGTACTAATATGCCTATTAATTTTAGAAATATGCCTGTTGGTAGTACTAATACTATTCTTTATGTTATGTATAATGAGAATAATGTTAAAATTCCTAAGAAGATAGCTGGTCTTATGTTAAGTGGAATACTATCAGATACTTTAATACTTACTTCACCAACAACTACTAAATTAGATAAGAAAGCTGTTAAAGAGTTGAGTGAGAAAGCTGGTGTTGATTATAAAGAGTATGGATATAATATGTTGAGAGCTGGTTCTTCACTTAGAGGAAAAACTAAGGAAGAAATATTATATACTGATTATAAGAGTTATCCAGTTGGAGATGTTAAGATTGGATTAGGACAAATATCTACTACTAATCCTGATGAAATATTAAAGAAAAAAGATGAATATATTAATCTTTTGAATGCTGTATCAGAAGGAAATAATTATTATTTTGTATGTTTCTTTATTACAGATGTTATCAATAAGGGTTCTTATGTTTTATATAGTGAAAGGGCTGAAGAAATACTTAAAAAGGCATATAAAGATGATGAACTTGTACAGGGAACATTCTTGAAAGGAATTGTTTCTAGGAAGAAACAGATACTTCCTGTTATAATGTTAGAGATGGGTTAATAAAAAGAAATATAAAGAAAATATTTCTTTTTTTCTTTTGTTTTGGTATAATACTTGTGGAAGAGGTGAAATAATGAAAGTATTAGCAGTTAATGCTGGAAGTTCTTCTTTAAAATTTCAATTATATGAAATGCCTAAAGAAGAAGTATTAATATCAGGCGTATTTGAAAGAATTGGAATTGGGGATAGTTTTTATACTATAAAATTAAATGGTGATAAGATAAAGAAGGAAGTAGATTTAGAGGATCATAAAAAAGCTTTTGAAATATTGGTTAAGGAATTAATTGATAATAAGGTTATTAAAGATCCTAGTGAGGTAAAGGCTGTTGGTCATAGAACTGTACAAGGTGGAGAGAAATATGATAAAACTGTAGTTGTGGATGCTAGTGTTATTGGTGATATAGAGAAATATTCATCATTGGCTCCTTTACATAATCCAGCTTCTATTACTGGTATAAGAGCTAGTCAAGAAGTATTTAAGGATGCTATTCAAACGGCAGCTTTTGATACATCTTTTCATGCTACTATGGGTAAAGTTAATTATATATATCCAGTACCATATGAATGGTATACTAAGTATGGTGTAAGAAAATATGGTATGCATGGTACTAGTCATAGATATGTTAGTGCTAGAATTAATGAAATATTAGGAAGAGAAGATACGAAAGTAATTACTTGTCATATTGGTAATGGGGCTAGTATATCAGCTGTATTAAATGGTAAATGTATTGATACATCTATGGGGCTTACGCCTAATGCTGGTGTAATGATGGGTAGTCGTTGTGGTGATATAGATGCTAGTATTATTCCATATATTATGGATAAGACTGGTATGACGGCTAAAGAAATAGATAATGCTTTAAATAAAAAGAGTGGTCTTTTGGGTGTTAGTGGTGTT
Source organism: Bacilli bacterium (assembly GCA_036342255.1). Classification (GTDB taxonomy): domain Bacteria; phylum Bacillota_I; class Bacilli_A; order RF39; family UBA660; genus RUG11198. Next base: position 8,745 of record JAZAUS010000009.1, on the reverse strand, counting down.
AGTAGTGATTCTAGGGATATTGAAAATGGTATTGAAGAAGGAAATGAAGCTTGTATATTGGCACAAGATATGTATGTTAGAAGAATTATTAATTATATAGCTATGTATTATGTAGAATTAGGTGGAGCTGATGCTATAGTATTTACTGCAGGTGTTGGTGAAAATTCTATTAATACGCGTAAACAAATTATAGAAGGATTATCTGCTTTGGGTATTAAGCTTGATAAGAAAGCTAATGATTGTCGTGGTAAAGAACAATTAATTAGTGCTAAGAGTTCATCAGTTAAGTGTTATGTAATACCTACAGATGAAGAATTAATGATTGCTAGAGATACATATAATTTAGCTAAATAGGTGTTGTATGAGTAAATTACAAAGATATATTTATTTTCGTAATATATATAGAAGTATAAAAAAGTATAATACAATTGTTATAGCTAGGCATAGGGGGCCTGATCCTGATGCTTTGGGAAGTCAATTAGCTTTAAAAGAATTAATATTAAATAAATATCCTAAGAAAAGAGTATATGCTGTTGGTGGGTATGCTACACGTTTTAAATTTATGGGTTCTTTAGATAAGGTTGATAATGTTGATTATGATAATACATTATTAATAGTATTAGATACTCCTGATAAGAAACGTGTGGATATAGATGAATTAGATAATTATAAGAATATTATTAAAATAGATCATCATCCTGTTATTGATACATATGCTGATATTGAATTTATTGATGAAGATGCGTCTTCTACTTGTCAATTAATATTAGAGTTTTGTTTTAAGAACCGTTTGAAGATAAATAATAATATTGCTAGTAATTTGTTTTTGGGTATAGTATCAGATACTGGTAGGTTTATGCATGATTATACTAGTAAAGAGACTTTTAATTTAGTAACTAGGTTGATTAATAGTACTAATCTTAATTTTACTTCATTATATGAACCTTTATATATGAGGCCTTTATCAGAAGTTAGGTTTCAAGGATATATATATGAAAATATGGAAGTTACTGATAATGGTGTTGCATATATAGAAATAACAGATGAAGTATTAAAAGAATATGGTGTTGATTCGGCTAGTGCTGGTAATATTATTAGTGAGCTTAAATGTATAAATGAAATAATAGTTTGTGTATTTTTGACTGAGGATAAGAAAAATAATATGATTAGGGCTAATATTAGGTCAAGAGGGCCTGTTATAAATGAAATAGCTAGTAAATTTGGTGGAGGGGGACATAAATTTGCAGCAGGTGTTAGACTTAGTGATTGGGAAAAGGCTAGTGAGTTGGTTGAAGAATTGGATAAATTAATGGATCAGTATGAGGAACAATAAGTAGTTTTTCGTATTGATCTTTTTTATTTTGTAAAATGAAAAAAAATTTAATATTGAGCTTGATTTTTATAATTAAGTTTGTTATACTTATTTTAAGCTTAATATAGGAGGAGTATAAGATGATTGATAATAATAAACAAACTAATGATCAAGTTGTAGATAATAATCAGGTTAATAATGCTCAAATTAATGATAATCAGGTTAATAATAATCAGGCAAATGATCAAAATGTAAATAAGAAGGAAAAAGAAAAGGGTAAAGGAACTTTTTATGGGATTTTGGCTTTTGCTATATTTGTAATAATGGCTGTTGGAGCAACATTCGCGTACTTTACTGCTTCTACTAATAGTTCTGGTGGCTCTCTTAAAACTGGGTCTGCTACTTTACAATTGGAATTTATTAGTTATACAACAGCATGGTTAAGTGATAAACTTATTCCTGTTAGAACTAGTGTTGCAGAATATTCTGTTGAACGTAGGCCTTCAATAGAAAACAATGAAAGAAAAAAGATTTGTGTTGATGATTTTGGAAACCAAATATGTAGTGTTTATGTTTTCCAGGTAAGGAATAATGCTAATTCTCCTCAAACTGTTTCTATAAGTATAGCAAGTGAAGAAAATGGTTTTGGTAATTTAGCTGCTATGATTTATGAGATTAAGCCTGGTGAACAATATGAAACAACTGATCCTGGTGATGATCCTCAATTTGCTTCTACTGATGAAGAATATAATGATGTTGATGATTATGTTCAAGTTCAAAACTCAGAAGGTAGTCCTATTTTAACTGGTTTTGAACCTGTATATGTTAATAGATTAGGTGTAACTAAGACTTTATTACAAGCTACTGATCCTGATGATGGACAATTAAAATATTCTGTTGCTGTAGCTGTTCCACAAGTTGGAGATGATAATGCTAAATTAGCTGATGCAGTAACTATTCCTGGTGTTAGTGATCAGTCACAAGATAATTATAAAACATTTATGATTGTATTATATGTTAATGAAACTGGAGATAATCAAAATGATTCAGATTCAAATAAAACATTTTCTGGAAGGGTTATAGTTGATGGTTCTGATGGTTCTAGTGGTGTTACTGGATTTATTCAAGGTGTTACTGATAACACTGGATTACAAAGTGATACTGGTACAACAGAAACAACTGGTACTGATACAACTGATACAACTGAAACAACTGAAACTACAGATACAACAACTACTGAACCATAATATTAATTTAAATAATAAAAGAAATAACAGTGTTGTTATTTCTTTTTTTTTTAACTTATTGTATAATTATTACATTGAGAGAAGGGATTAATATGTTTGTAGATGAGGTTATAATATCTTTAGAGGCTGGTCGTGGTGGCGATGGTTGTATGGCTTTTAGACGTGAAAAATATGTTGCTATGGGTGGCCCTTTTGGTGGTACTGGTGGAAAGGGTGGAGATATTAGATTTAAAGTTGATTTAGGTCTTAGGACTTTGATTGATTTAAGATATCAGAAACAAATAAAGGCTAGACCTGGTTCAAATGGTTTAGGTAAGAATAAAAATGGTAAGGGTGCTGAAGATACAGTTGTTAAGGTTCCTATTGGTACTACAATAAGAGATTATGAGACTGGTGTTGTTATTGCTGATTTGAATAAGAAAAATCAAGAAGTAATTGTTGCTTATGGTGGAAGAGGAGGAAGAGGTAATGTGGCTTTGGCTACTCGTTCTAATCCATGCCCTTCTTATTCTGAAAATGGTGAGCCTGGTGAAGTTAGAAAAGTTATTGTTGAGCTTAGAATGTTAGCTGATGTTGGATTAGTTGGTCTTCCTAGTGTTGGCAAATCTACTATTTTATCAATGATTTCTAATGCTAATCCTAAAATTGCTTCATATCATTTTACAACATTAAGTCCTAATTTAGGTGTAGTTAAAACTAAAGGATTTGATTTTACAGTTGCTGATTTGCCTGGTCTTATTGAAGGGGCTTCTGAAGGAATAGGATTAGGTCATAAATTTTTGAAACATATTGAGAGGACTAAAGTTATAGCGCATGTTATTGATATGTCTGGTATGGAAGAAAGAGATCCTTATTTTGATTATCTATCTATAAGGGATGAACTTGGTAAGTATAGTAAAAAATTATTGGAGAAACCTGAAATTATAATTGCTAATAAAATGGATATTGAGTCATCTAAAAAGAATTTGGAATTATTTAAAAGAAGGGTTAAATTACCGGTAATAGAGATATCTGCTATAAATAATAAGGGATTAGATAAGTTAGTAGATAAATTTAAAGAGATGGTTAAGGAAACTCCTGATTCAGTGTTGTTTGCTGATGAAGAACAAGAAAGTCATGTTTTATATAAGTTTAAGAAGGAGAAACCATTTAGAATAGAAAGAGATAATAATACTTTTATAATAAAGGGTGATGAGGTAGAAAAAATCTTTCTTATGACTAATTTTAATACTGAGGAAGCTATGACAAGATTTTCTAATAGACTTAGAAGAATGGGGATTGATGAAGAATTGTTAAAAATGGGTATTAATGATGGTGATATAGTAAGAATTATGGATTATGAGTTTGAATGGAGAAAATAAAAGAATCAAATTAAAAATTTGATTCTTTTTTTTCTAAATATTCAATTAGTTTAGTATATTTATCGTTTTTATATATAATATTATATAGTATATTACAAATATTTAAATTTATTTTTTTTGTTTTACAAAGGTTATAAATGGCTTTTGTTGTACCTAATCCTTCGATAGTATTATTTTTTTTATATTCTTCTATTATTTCTTTTGAAGAATTTTTTCCTATTAGCATTCCAAAGGTATAATTTCTTGATTTGGAGCAGGTACAAGTCATTGCTATATCATCAATTCCAGCATAGCTCATGATTGTTTTACTGTTACCATCTAAGTGTGTTATTAAATTGTTTATTTCATATATAGCTTCTGTTAAAAAGAGAAATCTTGTTGATTCTGGGTAATTGGCGCCATCTAATATGCCATAAGCTATAGCCATTACATTTTTTAGAGAGCCACATATTTCGGTACCTATTAGATCGTTAGTGTATTGTATTTTAAGATATTTGTTTTCAAGTGATGATTTAATTTGTTTTTTTAATAATTCACTTTTTGTACCTAGTGTTAGACCCATTATATTTTTATTTTTCATATCGATGGCAAAGGTTCCACCAGATATGACACCTATATTTTTAGTTTGGATATATTGTCCGATTATTTCATGAGCAAATAGGCTGTTTTGGGCTATTCCTTTACTAGCAATTAAAATATTTTGATTTTGATAATATTTTTTTAATTCTTTTGATGTTTCTTCTAAGAAAGGAATGGGAATAGCTATGACAATTAAATTACTATTTATAAGACTTTCTTTCATATTAGTAGTATAAATAATATCATTATTTTCTTTTTTTAATTGAGGAAAATTATTGTCGTATTTATCCCACATTTTTATTTTACATTTGTTTTCTTTGAACATGGTACTAAGTGCTGTTCCGTAAACTCCACAGCCTAGTATAGTTATATTCATTCTATTACCTCCAATTTGTCATTTGTTTTTATATTAAAATAATTAGCTGGTGTTTCAAATACTTTTGTTACACCTTTTTTTGGTAGAATAATTTTATTCTTTTTTATATTTTTATAATAATATAATATAGTGTTATTTTTATTACACATTATAATATCTATATTTTCATACATAAAAAAAGTATGAACGCTATTACAATGATTGAATAATAAAGCTATATTTATATTTTTTGTTAACATGAATCCTTTAAATCTTTTAAAGAAGGATTTACATTCTATTAGTGTGATTTCTTTGTTTTGATATTTAAGTTTCATATTATCACCATTATTAGTATAAAACTTTTTTTTGTTTTTTGTCAATAAAATAAAAGTAGTGGTAAATTAATTTGAATTATGATAAAATATTTTTAGGTGATAATATGAATAATAAAGGATTTAGTTTAGTGGAATTACTTGGTGTTGTGGTTGTATTGAGTGTTGTTTTGGGAATTGCTGTTATTAGTGTATCTAGTACTATTAAGACTTCTAAGGAAAAAGCGGAAGGATTGTTTGCTAAGAGTATGGATACAGCTATTCAGTCTTATATTTCAACTAATAGGCTTTCTTGGAGTAGGAGTACTTCTTTAGGAAAGTTTGTTAAGTGTAATAGAATTGATGATTCTGGTAATTGTTTGGATTCTGATGATGTTACTGCATTACAAAAGGAATTATTTAAAGTATCTGGTGGAAAACTAAGAAGTGATTCTTCTTTTGATTTACATGAATTAATTGATGATGGACATTTAAAAGAAAATGATATAGTTAATCCTAAGAACAAGAAAGATTGTATGGATGGTAGTGTATTATATGCATTTGTTTATAAAGATGAGGATAATGTATATTATTATTATTTAGATCTTAGTAAGGGAACCTGTGATGTTAGTGATGATAATAAAATAGTTTCTAATATTCCTAAAAATGTTTGTGAAAGATTAGGAAGTCCATATCATTGGGATGATAAGAGATGTATAAAATAATGGACAAGAAGAAGTTATCTTTAATATCTTTTTTTACCTTTTTTGTTGATTTTATTAGTAAGAGGTTGATTGTTAATAATTTTATTTATAATGTTAGGGTAACTATAATTAAAAGGGTTTTATATATTAATTATGTTAAAAATAAAGGGGTTGCTTTTAGTTTTCTTAGTGGTAATGTATTGTTTATAATTATAGTTACTTTGTTTGTTTTTTATATTATTTATAATTATTTAAAGAATAGAAAGTTAAGAGAAATAGAATTATGGGGATATGGTTTAGTTATTGGTGGGGCTTTGGGTAATCTATTTGATAGAGTAATATATGGATATGTTATAGATTTTATTGATATATATATAATTAATTATGATTTTCCTGTGTTTAATGTTGCTGATTGTGGTATAGTAATAGGTATACTATTAATTATTATTGATAGTATTATGAATGAAAGTAGTGATAAAGATGATAATAAAGGCAGAAGAAAAGGTAAGAATTGATAAGTATTTAATTGATAAGGTTGATGTATCACGTAGTAAGATTAAGAGAATGATAGATACTGGGAATATATTGGTTAATGGTGATAAGGTTAAGGCTAGTTATGTATTAAGAATAGATGATGAAATATATTATAATGAGGATTATTCTGAAGAAGTGGTGATTGAAGCTCAAGATATTCCTTTAGATATTGTATATGAAGATGATTATTTAATGGTTGTTAATAAGAAATCTGGTATGGTTGTACATCCTGGAACAGGGAATTATAGTAATACTTTAGTTAATGCTATTATGTTTCATTGTAATAGTTTAAGTTCTGTTAATGGTAAGATTAGGCCTGGTATTGTTCATAGAATAGATGCTGATACTTCTGGTTTATTATTGGTGGCTAAAAATGATGAGGTGCATAATAATTTGGCAGAGCAAATTAGTAAGAAATCTGTTTTAAGAAAGTATATTGCACTTGTTCATGGAGTTATACTTGAAGATACGGCTACTATTGATGCTCCTATTGGAAGAAGTGCTAATGATCGTAAGAAGATGGAAGTTACAGATGTTAATTCTAAGGATGCTATTACGCATTTAAGGGTACTTGAAAGGTATAAAAATAGTACTCTAATTGAATGTGTACTTGAAACTGGTCGTACACATCAGATTAGAGTACATATGGCATATATTAAACATCCAGTTGTAAATGATTTAGTATATGGATATAGAAAAATTGATGATAAGGACTTTGGTCAAATGCTTCATGCTGCCGTTATAGGATTTATACATCCTATGACTGGTGAATATATGGAGTTTGAAGCAGAGATGCCTGATAAATTTAAGGAAATATTACAAAAATATAAAGAAGCTAGTTGATAATAATATATTTAATAAATTCAACCCTTTATTTATTTTATGTTTTTTAGTATAATATTAAGAAGTGGAAGAAGGTATAGATATAAAATGATGTCTGAGATAAAGATTAATAATAATGATTTGCTTATTATGAATTTGGTTCATTATTTTATAACAGAAAAGAATTATAATCCTGTTGTTTTACATGGAATTACAGATGAGATATGGCTTGAGAATTTAGATAGTGATTATAAAATAATTAGGATTGTTAGTAGATATATACATAATAATGAGCAGTTAAATTTTGATAAATTTAAATTAAAGAAGATAGTTGATAATTTGAAGAAGAAGACATTTTCTTTGAAAATGTCAGTTGTTAATATATATACAAGTTTGGGAGATGCTGTTGATTTAGATATTAATAAAGATAATGAATTAAACTTTTTTATTAGTACTATTAGTGAGATTAAGAATCCTACTTTAATAGAGATATTTCCTGATATAGTGGAGAAGACTAATCATAAAGAAAAAGGAATAGATCTTTTTGTTAAGATAAGTGATGATATTAATAAAGAAAGTTTTGAAAAATCAAAGAGAGTTGAAAAAATATTTTCTCCTAAGACACCTATTGTTACATATACTATAATTGGTATATGTGTTGTAATGTTTTTGATATCTTTGTTGATGGGTGGAGGAGATATATTTTCTATTAATTTAGAAGCTTTATATAATTTAGGGGCTAGTAATAAGTTAGCTGTTAAGCATGGGGAATTATATAGATTATTTACTTGTATTTTTTTACATGCTGGTATAATTCATATAATGTGTAATATGTATTCTTTATATGTTATAGGGCCACAGGTAGAGAGTTTCTTTGGTAAATTAAAATTTATATTTATTTTTTGTTTTAGTGGTATATGTGGTAGTTTATTATCTTTAGTTTTTGTTAATGATCCTAATATAATTAGTATAGGTGCTAGTGGTGCTATATTTGGTCTTCTTGGTGCTATATTATATTTTGGTTATCATTATAGGGTATATTTAGGTAATGCTTTAAAAAGCCAGATAATACCTGTAATTATTCTTAATTTAATGATAGGATTTATGGTTGTTGGCATTGATAATTATGCTCATATTGGGGGATTAATTGGTGGCGTTTTTGCTTCGATGGCAGTAGGGGTTCCTGATAAAAATACTACTAGTGAGAAGGCTAGTGGTTGTGTAGTTATGTTGATGTATTTGGCTTTTATAATATATATGGTATTTTTTAAATAAAAAATATAATTATTTAATAAAAAGAGATGATTAATCTCTTTTTTTATGGTATAATTAATTAATATGGAAGACTAGGATAGGAGGTGCAATTATGAAAGAAGATGTTAGAAAACTAATTGGTAGTATTATTGGTTTAGCTATCTTTATTTTGTGTATTGCATCTTTATCTGTTGCTTATTATAGATGGAGAAGTCCTAATAAAAATATTGAGGTTGGTATACATGATGGTGGTATTAAATATGTAT
>JAZAUS010000008.1:0-89010 GCA_036342255.1 Bacilli bacterium | reverse complement strand
CGTCTTTATATTTATTAACTATTTCATTTTTTAAATTAATATCATGATGTTTACCCATAAAAATAACACCTCACTTTCTTGAGATGTTATTTTATAATAAATATCTGTTTTTTTAAAGTGTCCTAAATAGGGTTCACTTCATTTTCCATATCTGGTTCTATATTTATTTAACTATCATTTTTACTTCATCGGCTTGATAATAAACTTTGCAAGTATTATCATCAAGATTCTCTATTTTAATTATTTCAGCTTTATCTATTTGTACTTTGGTATCATTCAAATTGAATGTTTGACCTCTTAGTTCTACAAATGATAAATCGGATTCAATATTTACCAATGTTATACCTTCTTTTAAACCTTCCATATACTTTTTTTCAATTTCCATATCAAAGTACATTTTCTTTCTAAATGTTTTAGATTTTCTTTTGATTGAATAGTATAAAAAGTCAATAGCAGGCATTTCTTTTTCCATATCCATATGATCAACATCGATATGACAATCAAGTTGTTGTTCAATGAATATTATTTTATCAAAATAACTAATTGATTTTTTAAATTCATTGTATTCTTTAGATGTGAATTTTTCTTTACCTACATGATCAGCTTTAATAGCATAATCTCCAACTATATCTGAATATATTTCTAGGTTTGTATTATAATCAGCTAATAATATTCTCCATAAATAGTTTCTTCTATTTGCTTTAGCATCTCCAATATATTCTTCTTTAGTTCTAAATATACATGCTGTATTACTTTTCTTATCAGTATGTGATAATTCAACTCTTAATACATAATCAGCTTTTTCATCTCTTATATTTGAAAAAACAAAGTGATCTTTATCAAAATCTAATAGCCACATTTCAATACTATTAAATCTTAGATCATAATGCTTATTATATACTCGTATAGTAAATTTTGAACTTCTTAAATTTGGAGTAGGTGATAATTCAAAATTCTTATAATTACTAAAGACTGGAAATGGATTTTGATATGTTCCAAGTCTTTCAATAAATTTCAATGGTTCATTAATCTTAACTGATTTATTACTGATATTTGCTTCTTTTTGCATATCATTGAAATATTTTGTTAGTCTTTCTCTTTCTTCTGGAGAATCTTCTTCTGGTAATATTAAAACATTAAAAGGATATTTTTGAATTGCTTCTTTATTTTTAGGTACTAAAGTACCAAATGATTGACCATTTATATGATTATATTTCACTTCATAATACTTTTGTAATTCCGGATTAAGTTTACTACTTTGAATCGTATTAGCAACACTAAATGAATTATTAAAAGCTTCTTTAATTTTTTTATCAGCTTCATTGAAATCTGAACTATATGATTGAACAATTTTGTTATCTAATTCTTTAAAACTATCATCTAGATCTTTGCTTTTATTTTCTTCCTTAATAGTTGTATTTATTCCATTGCTTTTATCAATTATATCTACAAATATTTGTGATATTTCTTCTTTCCAATTATCTTTGTTTATAGATATACCTTTTAATTTAAATTCATTAATTAACTTAGGTATAGTATCACCAATAATGTTGTCATCAAGATATTCAATAAAATTTTGTTTTTCATATCGATATTTTATTTTGTTAGCTATTTTCTTGAAATTTGTAGAACCACTAGTGTATTTTCTCCATCCATCAAGAGAAATATTAATTTCTTTTTCAATATATATACCACTAATAGCATTAACTAATTCTTGTGTAATTGATTCTGTTCCTGTTTCTAAAAATTTATTAAATATTTGTGCAAACTCAGAAAATTCCATATTTTTCACCTTCCAGTCTTTACCAGTCTTTGGTAGTCTTCGTCAGTCCGGCATTTTTTCTTGTTTAATGTGATAATGGAAATGTCGAAAGGGAAGAGCTCACCTTTTGATAAATATTATATCACAATATAAGTGAAATGATTACCTCTTGTATCGTGTAGAAGGGAAAATTAGTATGAAAAATATTAGAAAAGGATGCAAAGATGTCTTTAATGCATTCATGGTAAAAGATGAACAATTTGATGGTAAGTACGATATCCCAATATGTTCATCATCTGTAGCAGAGATTCCTACAAAACTCATTGCTTATGATTTAACTAAATCTTCAGTTGAATATGATGCCTTTGTTCATTTCTACATTGACGATCAAAAATTTGATGGTCCAAATGGAATATGGAATAATCCTGAAAAAGCTCTTGAAAGATTAAAGAAATTTAAGGGAGTGATTCTTCCTGATTTCTCTACAAATATAGATTTTCCTGTATCTTTGAAAATTTATAATACTTATCGAATGAGAGCTTTTGGATGTTATCTTAAAAAGAATGGAATTAATGTTATAAACAATGTTAGATGGTCTGAACCTGATTCTTATGAATATTGTTTCGCAGGAATTCCAAAACATGATATAATATCTATAGGAACAATTGGTTGTATAAAAGAAAAAATCAATTGGACTTTATACCAACAAGGATTAAATGAAATGGTTAAAATACTAGAACCTAAGATAATTCTTGTATATGGTAGAACTCCTGAGAGATTCTTTAAAGAATTGATTGAAAAAGGCATTATTATTCATCAATATGAAAGTCAAACAAGTCAGGCTTTTAGAAAGGGTGATAAATAATGAAACCTTCATCTGGACACTTTAGCAACACATCAGGTTCAAAAGCAATATCCTCTCAACAAAAGATTGATATAGTTAATGATGTAAATACTGGAAAGAATAATAAAATACCAAATACTATATCTCAAATTAATCATATCTTTCGTGAGAGTGAAGGACATTTACCATTCAATGAGAAAAATACTAAGATATTATCTAATTTGATTAATAATGATAAAAATCTTGTATTATCACAAGATTCAAATGGTAATAGTTGGTATTCTAAAATTAACTCGGATGGTTCTCAAACATGGGGAAAAGTACATGGAAATAAATTAAGTAATGGTGGAATTAATAAAACACCAATTAAACTAGATCCATATACTGGTTTTGATAAAAATCCATATAAAAAGAAAGGAAAATAATTATGAATTGTTATGATACTTATAAAATGTTATATTTTTCATTAGAATATATATACGAAGATACTAAAGAAGAAAATTTAGGTGAATTTTGCAGTGATATGAGTCCATTCATTTGGGAAGGTGAAAACTCTGGTGATCCTGCATATTATGAAAAATTCAAAAAAATGTATAATGAAAAATATAAAGATAATTGCTCATTAGAAGAAGCATATAACTTTTGTATTGAATATTTAAATGAAGAAGAAAAAGACAACATATATGCAAAATCAGCAATCAATGCATTTAAATCTATTTCATTAAATGATTGGATAGAAGCATGCAATAACAGAGAAGATTAACAGCAGTGTTAATCTTTTTTGTTTAAACTAATTATTTTTTCTAATCTATCGATATCAATTTTTAAAACATCAACAACAGCCTGCATAGGTAAGTCATTACCAGGAATAAAATATCCTTCATTAATTAACTTATCTTTTATTTTTTTTTAACATCTAATGCTTTATTTCTTCCACAACCTAATAGCTTCATTAGATCAGTTAGGTTACACCATTGTTTAGTTATTATTTTTAATGTATCTTCAGCATTCATATTATTCACCCCCTTGTAATTTCATCAATCAATCTTTGCATATATGCAGGCCGAGAGGCCTGGCACTTTTTTTTGCACTTAAGTCCAGTATTTATAAGGCTTTTGTTATAAATTGTGCACTCTTCAGGAACATGTAGTTGAAAACGTGGTATAATGATAGAGGTGATTATAATGGAGATAAAGAATGAAAGTCAGTTAATTGAAGCTGCAAATTTAATAGAATCTGAAACTGATAGAGTTAATTATATTATGAATTATTTATTACAAAATACACATTATGATTATGCGTATTTAATTGCGGGTGGATATATGCGAGGAAGTATATCTAATATTAAAACCAATGAAGATAATGGAAAACCTATTCTTAGAAATAATTTATTAAGTGCTGGTAAAATCAAAATTGATATTAACGGAGAGGAAAAAGAACTTTCTGATGATTATTGCTTGTCTTATGATATAGCAGAAGGTAAATCAGAATTATTTGATAAAGTGGTAGCTTTAGAAGAAAAAAATAAGGGTAATAAATCAGAATTTTTGATGTGTACCTATGATGTATTGTTAGAAGAATTATTAAAGCATTTAGATAATCAAGAATTGGCATCTAAAGAAATGGCAAGGTTAGTACAACAAATAGATGGACAAATGAAAGTTGGAAGAATTATTGGAAATAATTATTTTTCTTCTGATATAAAAAAGGTATTATTAACATTTTTAGTAAATAAAAACAAATATTTTCCACCACTAATTGAAGATGGAATTATAAAAAGAGGAGTATGTCAACATTTTGCAGATTATCTTGAAAAATTGCTTCCTAAAATTGGCATTAATGCAGTTAGAATAGATGGAATTAGTGAACTGGGACATGCATGGATTGCAGCAATAGTTGATGGAAAATTAAAGTCAATAGATTTAACCAGAGCAATATTTATAAAAGATGGATTTAGGGGAATACCACAAGAACAAAAATGTTCTGATTGGTTATTATCTGATTTTGAAGATACTTTTAAAATGCAAGAAACTAGAAAGATAACTGGTATTGGTTGTAAAAAAGAACCAAATGAAAATGGTGAAAGAGAGAGTTTTGAACTTCCAGTAGTAATTGATGGAACAAATTTTGATAAAAAAATGATAACTGATTTAGTTATTGAGCAATGTAAAAAAGGAAATAATAAATCTTTATAAAAAAAATAAAAGAAAACAAAGATTTTAATATTCTAACTATTGCTGTAACTGCAGATGCAATTGCAGGGGCAGAAGAAAAATATAAAAATGAAGGTTTTACCTGTTATATTTCTAAACCATTTACTAAAGCACAAATACAAGAAAAATTAAGTAATGTTTTTAAAAATGATATATGATTTAGTCAATATTTAAAATATCATAATTGTTTATATTATAAAGGTTAATTCAAATGATGGTGTAAACATATGTTTTACCCTGAAGCTAGTCCAAAAGGGCTAGCCTTTTTAAACAGTCCAATTATTGATTTGTACTAACTAAATATGATATAATAAAACAAATAAAATATAAGGAGGTTATTATGGAGAATAACACAATAATTAATAAAAATAATACAAACAAAAAGCCCACAAAAAGTGAAGAGTTAGTTATTAGTACAGCTAATTTATTAAATCAAATAAATGTCCCAAAGGAATTAAACAACACAAAGCAAAAAATATTAGAAAGAAAAGATAAAATTGAAAAAAATAGGATAGATAGAAGGTGAATTATGGATAATCTGATTAATATATTAAAGGATACCCAACATTTTAAAGTATTTAGAGAAGATTATTGTAAAAAAAGAGAAGTAGAACTAGAAGAAGTATCCACTGAAGAAGTTCTTCTTGCCTATGCGCCAAATTTAGCAAAACTAAATCATGAAGAGCAAATCGAACTATTAATTAATCCTGAATTACCTGTTAAAGATTTATATAATATATTTAATATTAATTTAACAAAAGAAGAAACCTCAAAAATTCTAAATCATTCAGATAAATTATGGACTAATATTTTAGAAGATCATCCAGAATACTTTACTCGTGAAATGGTAGCAAAATATGCTAGTAGTTCTTTTGCTTTAGAATTCTCTCCATTTGTTAAAGATTATGATGAGATATTCGAAGGATTATTACTCAGACTTACCAATTATAAAGATCCTTTTGCTAAAACTTCTATTATAAATATGTCATTTACTAATGAACAATTGAAAAGATTATTTACTACTGTTGATTTTGACGGTGATGTTGTTAAAAAAGAATATTTATCAAATGAAGAATTAGTAATTACTATGCTAGAAAGCGGATTTAAACTTCCAGTTAATTGTGATTTAATACCAACACCAATAATTGAAAGAAATATTGATTTATTTATAAAAGCAATAGCTGAAAATCGTGTTGAATATTATAATATCCGAAACATTATTTTTAAAAGTGCAACTATTTTTGAAAAGTATCTTTGTTCTGACGTAGCAGATTCATCACTTTTGGAATACACTGATCAAATATTTTTACCAATTATGGAAAGAAATGTAGACAAATCAATCAAATCTTTTTCCCATAATAAACTTATGAAATTAGCTAAAAATAGTGAAATATTTTTAAAAAAGACTTGGCAAGATAAAGGGTTAAATAGTTTTAGTACAAAACTAGTAGCTGATAATTTAGACTACTTAATTGAAAATGGCTTAAATATAGAGAACCTTCCAAATCATTCAAAAAAAATATTTGAAAGTGATATTATTGTTAGAAAAATACTTGAACACACAATAAAAAATAGTAACTCAATGAAAATTATTGAATTAGCATCAAAAGAAGGACTATCAAATAATATTGAATTTGCATGTAATAATGGGTATGAATTGTCAAATACTTCACCTAAGCAATTCTTTGAAAATGATAAAGTTGTTCAATATTTAATAAATAATAATAAAACAGATCTTTATTACTTAATATCACCAGAGCTTATAAAT
Source organism: Bacilli bacterium (assembly GCA_036342255.1). GTDB lineage: Bacteria > Bacillota_I > Bacilli_A > RF39 > UBA660 > RUG11198. Next base: position 82,423 of record JAZAUS010000008.1, on the reverse strand, counting down.
AAATATGAAGATAAGATAAAAGAAAAAATATCTTTTAAAGAAGGAATGGATTATGGAAATTTAGTAACAAATCCTGCAATAGTCTTAAAAATTATTAATCAATCATCAAAATATGATATTATTAACAGGTTTGATAATATAGATAATCATTTTAATATTTCTAAAAAATGGTTTTCATTCATAGATGAAATATATAACAAGGGATTTAGACTATCAGATAATAATCATCCTCGTCTTTTAATTGACTACCCTGAAATAATGCAAGAATATTTAAAAAATTCAAAAAATCCTAATGATCTTTTATATGCAAATAGTTATGGGTATAAATATGATAAATTAGTTGATTATGCAGCTGATTTAGGTTTTATTTTGCAAAAACCTAATCATAATGAAACTATATGTACAAATGATAAAATAATTAGAAATACCTTAAAAATGGGTAAACTAGAAACTTTTAATTATGTTGGAAGAAAACTAACTAATTTAGAAATTGAATTAGCTTATAAAAGAGGATATAGGTTAACTGAAAAAAGTAGTCAAATTATGAAGTCAACATTAGGAATATTTAAAAAAGAAATTGAACTTAATAATGCTAAATGTTTAAATTATATTGAAACTAACCCTAATGATGATATGATTATAGAATACTATAACCAAGATAACATAATTACATCTGAATCAAGTGATTACTTACGCCAAAATCCACTAACAATTCATCTAGCACTTAAAAGAACGAATGATCCTTTCATAATTGATTTAGCAACCGGTGATATTGATGAAGAAGATTTTGTTAAAGCTCTAAAATTAGGGTATATTGTTACAAATAAAACACCATTACAAATACTTAATAACGAAAAGCTAATGGAAAAATATATAGAAAGCGAACTAGAAAAACATCCTGAAAATAAACAAAAAATAAATTCTATATCAAAAATAATGGGTTCTACAGCAACGAGCCTAGCTTTAAAAGACCTATTAAGTAATCAAGAGTTTTTAGATACTTTTACTGATATAGAAATTACAAAAATATTTAAGTATGTGTATTTAGTTGAAACTAAAGATCAATTACTTGATATTGTTAAAAATAATAATTCAAAATTATTAAAAGATATATATACAGTTTTATTAATAATGAATCCGTCTGAAGATTTTAATACTATAATGTTTAAAAAAATAGTAGCTAATTTCTCCAATTATACCAAATTATGTGAAGACTTCGTAAAAAAAGATTATTCAAGTGAAGACGTCAAACTATTACATAAAGTATTAGTAAACGGTGAAAAAGCATTAATATATAACGAATCAAACAATCAAGAACAATTAAATAATGAAACTGTATCAAATATAGAAGAATTAAGAAACTATAAAAAAACAACATATCAAAGCTATAAATCAAGTATAGATTATGGTGAAAATTCTGGAGATAAAGAATTATTAAAAGATATTATTTTCCAATTGTTATGCAATAAAACATATAATCAAATAACCATTTTATTAAATGAATTATTTAATACAGAACGTATTAATGAATTATTAGAATGTATTGAAAATCAAGAAATAAAGGACGAATTAGAGAATTATAAAGTATTTATTGAATTAATAGAAAGAATATATAATATGAACGACTTTGAAGAAGTAGTCTCATTAGCCAAATCATTAAATGAAAAAGTACTAGAAGACAGCCCAGATATTAATAAAATATGGCTTAATTTCAATAACATTGAAGAAGAAGCCAAAAAATTTTATGGTGAAGAAATACTTGAATCAGTAACTACATTTAAAAATGAAGACTTGGAAAAAAATAAAGATGTTCAATTTATAACAGGAGATACCGCTCGCAATGATGAAGCACCAATAATAGTCCACAAAGATAAATATAATAGAGAAGGATTTGAATATAAAAAAGAAACATATTCTGGTAAAGTAGACTTAATTGAATTAAATGGCACACCATTTGTATCTTTCGTTCATGTATTAAATGCATATGGTTCAGGAGCTACATTAGCTGATTTTAAGAAACCACGATTAATAGGAAGAACATATTTATGTACAAGCGCTATAGATGAAGAATATGTAGGTTGTGTAAGAAGAGAAGTAGAAGACATGGATCATGTAGCACTTCTGTTTAATGATTTTGATAGTGAACAATTAGCCTTAGCATCGAATAAAGATATTGCCTCAATTGGCAAAAATAATGATCTAGAACTAAATAGTCGTAGAGGAGCAAATTTACATCCAGTAAGGAAAACAATTAAAAATACAAAAAGTGAAGGATACAAATACAACGAGTATGTATTCTATAGAGAAGACAATCAAGGTAACCAAATAAAACCTTCAGCAGTCTTTGTTCAGGGAAAGGAACCTGTTGAAGCAGAAATACAGGCAGCTATTTATCTAGGAGTACCATTAGTAAAAATAAATAAAGATAAATATAATGATACTGAAAAAGAAATAAAAGAAAATAGAAAAAAAATTAATCCAAAAAATAAAAAAAGAACAATAGCTGAATGGAAAAAACTACGTAAAAATATAGAAGAGATAAAGAAATTAGTAGAATCTAAGGAAGAAAATGAAACTCACAAAAAAGCTATGTAAAATAATACAAAGTAGTTGTAATCTACTTTGTATTATTATTATAAAATCTTATTGACATTTATATTGTCAATGATAAAATTTATATAGTACAAATAAAAGGAATGGTGTATATGAATATCAAAAGAAAAAAGAATACCAATCAAGTTTCAGAATTGTTCTTATATTTATCAATAGTTTTTATTGTATGTTTATTACTATCTAACATATTAGCAGCCAAATTATTAAAATTAGGCCCTTATTCCATTACTTCAGGAGTAATAGTATTCCCTATATCTTATATTATTAGTGATATCATATCTGAAGTATATGGCTTTGATAAATCAAAAAAAGTAATTATTTTAGGATTTATTATGAATCTATTTATGATACTAGTATTTAGTTTAGCCATAATCTTACCATCTCCAAGCTGGTTCGAGAATGATAAAGCTTTTAATACTATATTAGGTTCCACCCAAAGAAATAGTATAGCTAGCCTAATAGCATACTTATGTGGAACTCTAGTAAATTCAAAAGTATTAGTAAAAATGAAAGAAAGAAAGAATAATAAATTTGGCGTAAGAGCTATAGTTTCAACTATATTTGGAGAATTTACCGATTCCCTAATATTTGTCCTAATAGCCTTCACAGGCCTAATACCAGCATCTCAGCTATTAACAATGATTATACTGCAAGTATTAATAAAAACTTTATATGAAATAGTATGCTTACCTGTAACTACAAAAGTAGTAAGGAAAGTAAAATTATATGAAAATATTTCAACTTAATAATAGTACTATGATAAAATAAATAATCTAAAGGTGATAAAATGAAAAAAGAAGAATATATAAAAATAACCAAAGAAAAACTATCTAAAACATCTAAAAAGATAATGTTAGAACAAATAGAAAGATATTATAAAGCTAAAGAATATAAATTACCAAAACATAATTATAAAATTGGAGATTCTATAAATTTATTGAAAGGCACCTTATTACATGGCACTTATAAAAATATAGAAGGTCTAAAAGAAATAGTAAAAGATGGACTAATATCTAGCTGGTTTATTGATGGAAGAATTTCTAAATATCCTAGCTCAGTAGGTGTATGGAATTTGAAACAAAAGTATTTATTAAAAGATTATATTAATTTATATTCTGGTGGCACTATATTATATGGAGGTATATTTAAAAATGGACAACAAACAGGCCAAAACAAGACAGCACTAATACCATATAATAAAATGCCTAGTATCAACAGTATTACTTCTAAAATAAACTGTCATATGTGGACTCTAGAACAAACAAAAGAGGCTAGATTTATGCCAAGTTTATCTCAAAACAGAGTACAAATAGGTATAATCTTTAATGGTAATAACAAATATGCTAAAAGCCTACTTAAAGGAGATATTCTAAATCCTAAAACAATAAATGATAATGATGTAAAAGACTTTATCAATCCAAATTATTATGATAAATTTATTATTGATAGAAAGAATAAAGATGACTTCTTTACTGATAGAGAAAGTGCCATATTATTTGGTATACCATCTAATCTTATTGAAGGAATACTAGTAGGAAAAACATATGAAAAAAATAAGAAAATATTAAAAGAAATAAAACAACTATTACCAAATGCATATATATGTAATTTAGATGGTATAGTAATTAGAGATTAAGAAAGGAATAAATATAATGGAATTTAATAAAGTAATAAAAGAAAGAGAAGCTGTAAGAAGTTTCAAAGACACTAAAGTTGAAAAAGAAAAAATAGAAAAAATATTAGAAGCTGGTAATCTAGCCCCAACTGCTAAAAATCTACAACCTCAAAAAATATATGTTGTTGAAAGTAAGGAATGGTTAGAAAAATTAGATACCATTACACCATGTAGATATAATGCCCCATTAGTATTAATCGTGTGTAGTGATAAATCAATAGCTTGGCATAAAGACGATTATTCAACTTATGAAATGGATGCTTGTATAGTAGCAACCCACATGATGCTAGCATCCAAAAATGAAAATATTGATAGTATCTGGATAGAAATGTTTGATAAAACTAAATTAAAAGAATTACTTAACTTAGATGATAATATAGAACCAATCTGTTTGCTACCATTAGGTTATCAAACAGATGATTACCCTGGTAATCCTAATCACAACATAAGAAAAGATCTAAATGAAATAGTAGAATACTTATAAAATAATTAAATCACTTCTTTACAAAGAAGTGATTTTTAGTTACAATAATAAATCAAAAGAGTGGTGAAAAAATGATATATTTAAAAAACTTTTCCTTATTAAATGAAAATAGAGAATATGAGATAATAGCCAACAGAATGTATATTCATAATAACTTCTACCCATTAAAAATATTTCCCGAAAAAGGATTAGAAGAAATAAATTTTGATACTATAACTATCTTCTATGGAGGAAATGGTTCAGGTAAAACAACAATTTTAAATATAATCGCAAATGCCATAAGAGCATCAAAAAGAAATATCAATAAAAGTAACTTACTATTTAGTGAATATGTAAAAGGTTGTAATTATACACTACATAGAAAAGAAGAATTAAAAGAAATAAAATATATATCAAGTGATGATGTCTTTGACTATTTATTAGACCTAAGAGCAATGAACTCAAATGTAAACCGAAGAAAAGATGAGTTAGTAAAAGAGTATTATGAATATAAAGAAAAAGATTTTAGTAATTATTCATCACTTCTTGATAAGTATGATGAATTAAGAAATAAAGTAGATACTAATCGTATGACTGTATCAAAGTATGTTAGAACAAGACTTAAAAATAATAATATCATTCAAGAATCTAATGGTGAAACAGCCTTAGACTTTTGGCAAAGACAAATAGAAGATAATGCCATATATATAATTGACGAACCAGAAAACAGTTTATCAGCCCAAAACCAATTAAAATTAAAACAATTCATAGAAGAATCAGCCAGATTCTTTAATTGTCAATTTATTATAGCAACTCATTCACCATTTTTATTAAGTTTAGCATATGCTAAAATCTATGATTTAGATAGTATACCAGTTACAACTAAAAAATGGACAGAACTAGATAATGTTAGAACATATTATAATTTCTTCAAAGACAACAAAAAAGAGTTTATATAATCATAAACTCTTTTTTTATTTACTATTCTTAATCATTTCTATAATTTTTTCTTCTATTTTATTTATTTTATCTTCTTCAGAATCTTCATCAATTCCATTTTCTATTTTTTCTTCCAAATCATTAGCATCAATATATTTTAAAATTTTTTCCTGATTTCTAATAAGATCTTCAATTTTATCATATAGCTTTTCTAATATAAGCTCACTCTTTATATTAGTTTTAAAATCATTAGTACTCTTTAATCTATCTCTTTTAGCCTCTCTATTTTGACTCATCATAATAATAGGAGCCTGTATAGCCGCAAGGCAAGATAATATCAAATTAAGTAAAATAAATGGATAAGGATCAGGACTATTAGCAATAACAAGATTTAATATCATCCATATAGCCAAAAAGCCAAGAAAACCAAATATAAATCCCCATGAACCAGCAATAGCCGCTATATCGTCAGCAAATTTTTCTCCAAGAGTTCTTTCTACATCTTTATCAACATTTATAGCAACTGGCTCATCTATTAATAATTCAAATAATTCATCATAATTCTCTTTAGCATCCTTACTACCCTGATTTAATATTATTCTAATCAATTTCTCTTTATTTCTTTTTCTACTCATATCTATCCTCCAAAACTATTATACAATGAATTATAAAAAATTAAAAGATATAAAAGCATAATAAATATATGTAATATGATTTTTAATAACTAAGAATAAACCTAAATAATAATTATTCTAGTTTTCTTCTTGCTAATTATATTTAAATAATATATAATAAAAGCAAATTTAAGTGAGGAATATTATGAAAAAAAGAAGTAAAAAAAAGAAAAGCAAGAAGAAAACCCTTAATAAAAAACTAATTATAACTAGTATAATATTATTTATTATAATAATTACCTTCTTATTAGTATTTAGAACATCTCTAATAGAGCAGCATGATATAAAAATACTAGAAAAAGAAGTAACTAAAGTATCAAACAAAATAGATAAAAAAGATTTTAATTATAAAACATTAAAAAAAGAATTAAACAAAAACATTACTTCCAAAAAAAGACAAGTATTAGAAAAATCTATTGAATCATATTTATTAGATAATTTAACAAACACCAATAATATTATTAATATAACCAAAGATAAAAAAATATTAAACCTCTTAACTACTAAAAATATAATTAAAGAGAAAAATGATTATTCTAAAACAAAAGAATATTTAAAAGAATCTAAAGAATCTATAACAAATTCTATAAAAAAATTAGAATATATTTCAAAAAATAAATCCAAATATTATAAAAAGATAGATAAAGAATATAAAAAGAAATACAAAACTTTATTATCATCTACTATTAATATTAAAGATTATAAATCTCTATCAAATAGATTAATAAAAAATATAGATATTTTAAATGAAACAGTAGACTATATTGAAAAAAATAAAGATTATTTTAAAGAAGAAGATAATTATTTAATAATTACTAAAAGAAAAAAATTAGAAGAATATAATGCTATCATGAACAAATTTAAAGATATTAAATTAATTAATTATACAGAACCAAAACTAATCAATGATAAAACACCACCAACTATAGAAGCTACTGATATTAGTACCACAGAAGGTACTAATATCAATATAAAAGATAAAATTAAATGTATCGATGAAGTTGATGATGAAGTAGAATGTTCAATAGATGGCAAATATGATATTAATAAAATAGGTACTTATGATATTACTATTAATGCAACTGATAAATCTAATAATAACACTTCTAAAAAAATAAAAATAACAGTAAATAAAAAAGTTATAAGTACAGGTCCATACTATATAGAAGTAATACGTAATCAAAATACTGTTATTGCCTATGGCCTAGATGAACAGGGAAATTATAACAAAATTGTAAGAGTAATGCCTTGTTCAGTTGGTAGAAGTGGACAAGATACCCCAACAGGAACATTTCATACCAGTGATAAATATCGCTGGGGTGGCTTATATGGTGGAGTATGGGGACAATACTCCACTAGAATAGTAAGTGATATATTATTTCATTCCGTACCATACTTTAGCAAAAATCCAGCAGATATAGAATGGGAAGAATATAACAAATTAGGTTCTCCAGCATCACTAGGATGTGTAAGAATGACAGTAAGAGATGTCAAATGGATTTTTGATAACTGTCCAAGCGGAATGACTGTAAAAATATATGATGGAAACTTACCAGCCGGAGTATCTAAACCATCAGCTCCCAAAATACCATCCAACAGCCCAAATAAAGGCTGGGATCCAACTGATCCAGATCCAAATAATCCATGGAACAGATAACTCTATTATTTACAAATAAAAAAAGAATATGCTATAATACATCATAAAGAGGTGATAAAATGCAAACAATTGATTTTATGACAGGAAAAAAATTTATAAAAGATGAAGAAGATATAAAATTTATTATAATAAGTCCTAAAGGAGATATCTATTTAGCTAGTAAAAAATATGATGAATACCTAATGAAAAAAGACTTTAAATTAGACTATTATAATGATAACGATAAATGCAACCATCATAAAGACTATATCCAAGTACTACTAAACAGATTTTTTAAAGATAATCCTAACTATAAAAAATATTTAAAAAACTTCTCCTCAGATGAAAACTTAATCGTAACAACTAATGTAATTCACCAATTATTAAATGATGGCTATATAATATTTTCTAATCTAACAACTTATGGAAGTATGTATTATCTATTACATGGAAAAAACGGAAGATTATTTGTAAATTATCCAACCATTACCAAAGAGCAAGAAGAATCACTAAAAGAAATAGAAAACTATCTAGAAAAATTTGAAGAAATAACAATTGAAAAATATTCTAATCATGAAAAGAATATTTGTAATTTATTATATTTAGAAAATAATAAAATATATAATGCACTATTTGAAAAAAAATCTAAAACAAAGTAGAATAATAAGTATTTTGTTTTAGATTTTTTTAATTAGTTATTAATAAATATGTTATAATGAATTTGGAGGAAGAACATGAAAAAAAGACCAATAGGTATGTTTGATTCCGGAGTAGGTGGCTTAACAGTCTATAAAGAAATAAAACATACATTTCCTAATGAAAAAATAATATATTTAGGTGATACTAAAAGATTTCCTTATGGTACAAAAACAAAAGATAGTATTATTGAAATATCTAAAAATTGTATAGAATTTTTAATTAGTCAAAATGTAAAACTAATAATAATAGCTTGTGGCACTGCTACTAGTTTAGCACTTGATACCTTAAAAGATTTATATGATATTCCTATTATTGGAATTATTGATCCCACAGTAGCATATATAAAGGACAATAATTATAAAAACATAGGTGTTATAGCTACCAGAGGAACTATTAATAGTAATGCCTGGGAATTAAAATTAAAACATATTATTGATGATATTAACGTTCAAAACAAAGCCTGTCCACTATTAGCACCCTTAGCTGAAGAAGGCTGGACAAATAATATCATCGCCAAACTAACTATTAAAAAATATTTAAAATCTTTCAATAAGATAGATGCCCTAATATTAGGCTGTACTCATTATCCTATGTTTGAAAGATTAATTAAAGAAGAACTTCCCAATACTACTATTATTAATACCGGTACTATAATCGCATCATATTTAAAAGATATATTACCAACTAACAGTTCCAAACAAGAACAAGAAGATATATTTTTCTTAACAGATAAAGAAGGAAATTTTATTAAACTAGCCGAAAAAATATTAAATAAAAAAATAAAAATTAATTTAATAGAAATATAATAATTAGGAGATTAATATGAAATATAACAAACAAATACTCTGGAATTTTATAAACACCAAAAAAGCCCCAAATATAAAAGATTATAATTTCTATATAGATGCTATTGATATAAGTAACAATTATGAATTATATTATTATTGCCCAATAGAAGTAAAAAATAATTATCAATTTATAACATATATAATTGATAAGTTTAAAGATAATAAGACATTTATTAATGAAGTAGCCCAATATTACTTAAATAATACATCAATAAATGATTATACATATCAAGAATTAGTTTTTATTATGAGTGATTTGATAAAAAATCCTACTGATAAGAATTCTCTTACATATCAAGCTAAAAAAGAAATAATATATATATCAAAGATTAAATCAATAATAAAAAAAATGGAAGAAAACATTTCTGAAGATAATGGATTAGGTTTTATTTTTGTCTTAGAAAATGAGCAAAGTAAAATAATAACTAATTATATTGCTACCAAATTTGTAGAAGATATATTTTATAATATAGCCAAATACGACTTAGAAGAAATTATTCATATGACTTATAAAGATAGATTCGATTTCGTAACCCATGGCATAGATAGTTTCATAATTGAATTCACAGCCGTATTTGATGGCTATTTAGCTTACTATTTACAAAACAATAAAGAATTAATAAAGGATATCCACAAACATATAAAAACAATAGCTAAAAACTGGAATAAATATATAAAAAAGAATTATGGTAATAAAATAGAAGAACTAGAGAATTCAATACAAGCACTATTATCTAATAACAACTCCCCAATAAGTATTGAAGAAGTATATGACTATATAGATAAAAAAAGCTTATTATTACCAATTAGATTATCAAATGATTATAACAATGATAACAGTCTATTATCTAATAAAAAGATAAATATTGAAGATTATAAAATACTAAAAGAAGCACTAGATATCGCTGAAGATATCTTTATGTGCAAAGAAGATAAAAAGAAAAAAGATTCAAAATATAAAACAAAAATATTAAATTTCAAACCAAATAATAAAGAATAGAAGGAAGTGTAATAATGTATTTATCTAAATCTAAATATTGTAATGCTATTCAATGTCCAAAAATACTATGGTTAGATAAAAACAAACCACAAGAAAAAGAAGATATATCTAATCAATCAGTACTAGATAACGGAACTGAAGTAGGCATAATAGCCAAAGATCTATTCGGACCTCATATAGATATAGAATTCAGTACTGATTTACAAAAAATGATAAATGAAACTAACAAAGCTCTAGAAAAAGATAATATCATCATAACAGAAGCTTCTTTTTCCTATAACAATAACTTCTGCAGTATCGATATATTAAAAAAGAATAATAATAATTATGAAATATATGAAGTAAAAAGTTCTACAGAAGTAAAAGATATCTACCTAGATGATATCTCATATCAAACATATGTCCTAAAAAAATTAGGTCATAATATAACCAAAACATGTATAGTTTATATTAATAGCGATTATGAAAGAGATGGAGATTTAGACTTAAACAAATTGTTTATAATTAAAGATGTTACAGATATATCTCTATCAAAACAAAAAGAAGTAGAAGAAAAAATTAATTATATTAATGATTATATGAAAACAAAAGAAGAACCAAAAGATGATATTGGTATTCACTGTGTAACACCATATAATTGCCCCTTCTTTAAATACTGTACCAAACAGCTACCAGCTAATAATATTTTTAATATAAAAGGAATGCGTAGCAGTACCAAGTTTGATTTATATCATAAGGGCTTATATGATTATAAAGATTTATTAGATGAAGATATCAATTGGAAGTATAAAGAGCAAATAGAATACTCACTATATGATAAAGCCCCATTTATCAATAAAAATAAAATAAAAGATTTTTTATCTACTTTATCATACCCCTTATATTTTTTAGATTTTGAAACCTATCAACAATCTATTCCTCAATATGATGGTATAAAACCATATATGCAAATACCATTTCAATACTCACTTCATTATCTAGAAAAAGAAAATAGTAAACTAATGCATAAAGAATTTTTAGCATCTTCAGGTATTGATCCAAGAAGAACACTAGCTGAAAGCCTAATAAAGGATATCCCTAAAGATACCTGCGTTCTAGCCTATAATATGATGTTTGAAAAAATGGTTATCAAAAATCTAGCTAATCTCTATCCAGACTTAACAGAGCATCTAATGAATATATATTATAATATAAAGGATTTAATGATCCCATTTAAAGATAGAGATTATTATACCAAAGAAATGGATGGATCATATTCTATTAAATATGTCTTACCAGCTCTATTTCCCAATGATCCCAGCTTAGACTACCATAACTTAGATCAAGTTCACAACGGACAAGAAGCCATGTCAACATATGCCAATCTAAATAATTTATCAAAAAAAGAACAAGAAGAAGTAAGAAATAATTTATTAAAATATTGTGAACTAGATACCTATGCCATGGTAAAAATCTACAAAAAATTAAAAGAATTATAAAGGAGGTAATTATGAATAACGACAATCAAGATACATCATCAGGAACAACAGGCCTTTTAGGCAAATTCCGACAACGTATTAACCAAATAAGAAGAGAAAAAGCTTTAAAACAACAAAGACAACAAGATGAACAAAAAGAATTTGTCGAAGAAAAAGTAAAAGAAATAAAAGACTATATAGAAAAAGAACAACAAAATACCAAATTAGTAATAGTTAGAAGAACAAATCACAAAAAAGGAATCTTCATAAAGAAAGACCAATTAAAGGAAGAAACAAAAGAACAAAAACAAAAAGATAATTACAAAGAAGAAGATAATAATTATAATAAAGATTCAGAACAAGAATCAATAAAAGAAACAAAAGATAAAACTATAATACCTAATCATATTAAAAATATAAATAAAGGCATCTTTAGAAATCATCATAATAATAATCAAACTCAAAAAGAAGAAACACCTATAAAGGATTCAAAAGAAGAAAAAAAGGATGATAAGTATTTAGAAGAACTAAAAGAAAGAATAATAGCCAAAATTAAAAATGATTTCTCTAAAAAACTAGCCGAATTAGAAGTATTAGAAAATGAATTATATAATTTAAAAGAATCAACAGAATATGAAATAGAATTAGAAAAAATTAAAGATATAAAAGAAAAGATTAATGAAACAATACAAAAAATAAATGAAATCATAGCTGAATATAATATCTATAGAACCAGCTATGACCTTGGAAATGTTATAGATTTAAATGATACATTAATTATAGACGATATAATAGAATATAGACATCTAGTTGAAAACAATAGTTTTAATAAAAATCTTATAAAAGAATATAAATTACTTAAAGAATATCAAGAACTATACAACAAATTGACAAATATAAAAGCAATAAGTGATGAACTAATAGACAACTATAAAGATAAAAAAAATGAACTAGAAGAAAAAGATACTAAATATAAAAGTATAAAGTATTGTGTTGGCACTTTAGATAATGTAATGGACAAATGTGATAATGAAATAAATGAACAGAATGCTCGTTTAGAAGAAATAATGTCAAAAATAAATGATATTACCAGAGAAGAAATAACTAGATTTAGATTTAATGGATTAAATAATATAATAAATGGATCTTTACAATTTATAGCAACTATGACTTTATCAAAAAGAATGCCTGTTGTACCAAGAATTTTCATAGGTACAATGGCTGTCAACAGACTAGCTAGAAACATGCTTAATAGTATGACTCCTGAAAGAAGTACAGAAATACACTATAGTGCTATTAATTATGATGAAGAATTAAAAGATAAAATAAATGATATAGATTATACTTCAAAACTAGTATCTGATACATTATCAACTATAAATAATATTAAATCAGAATTTCTAGCCCAATACAACAGCCAAATACCAGGTTATTCAGATACCTTAACCAAACTAAATAAAATAGAAGAATTAGTTATTAATAACCAATATAAAATCGAAACCATAAAAACAAATTTATCAAAAGGACGTCAACAAAATCAAGAAAAAATGTTAAAATTAGAAAATTTAAAGAAAAATAGTCAAATAAACTAGGCATTTTTCTTTTTTTTTGTTAATATTATAATAGAGGTGTAAGTATGTATGAATTAATAAATGAGACCAATAACATAAAAATGATGGCTTTAATAATATGTACTTTTAAATATGGTAATATAGATTATTGCCTATATTCTATTGAAAGAGATCCTAATGAAGACAATATATTTGTATCAAGATTAGTAACAAATAGCCAAGGATACACTCTAGATAGTAATATAAAAGATGATGAAAAAGGAGCTTTAGAAAATATTATCACAACTTTTTTAAATAAAACTAGTTTAGAAAATCTTAAAAAACAAGGACTAGAATTAACTAACTTAGAATTAAATGGCATTAACAAATTTAACCAAAAAAAATGTTATATAACTACTTATAATAAAACACTTTTAAGAGAGTGTATGCTACATTATAAACTAGATGTTCCAAATCCTAACACACCACTAGTAAAAATAAAAAAAAGTAAACCCATAAACAAAGGTAATTATGATAATATAATATTATTAATCTTAGGCATAATAACTATAATTGTATGTATACTAGTAGTAATAAAAATACTTTCTAAATAAAAGAAAATGATATATGAAGCAAGAATTAGAAATATGTGTCAGATGCCTTGATAGTAAAAAAGAAATACTAAAAAATTAAATTTTAATATTAAAGAAGAATTCCAAATGAATGATATTTATATGGTTAAAGAAATATAATCTAAATATAAAGGACTTCTATTTTGAAAACAAATTTCTTAATTATCTAAAAAGTATTAAAGGAGAATAGAATTATTAAGTATATAAAATCTTATCTTAAAGATAAGATTTTTAATTATTCAAAAATAATTGTAAACTTACTGTATAATTAGGTTTTATTTTCAAAATAAGTGTTATATAATTATTATGGTGAGAATATGAAAGATAAGTCCCAGATAATTATGAATATATCAACAATGGAAGATATTGAAAAATTAAAAAATAATAATACGGTTAAATATCTTAATATTGATATTTATAATCCCAATAGAGAAGTAATCGAATATCTAATAAAGAATGGACAAAACTATTCTTATTCTGACTTATTAGAAGGTAAAAGAGGATATATATATGTATCATATGATATCTTCAAAGAAGCTGAATTATTAATCTCTGATATTATTACAGGTATACCTGAAGATTTAAATGAATTAGAAATATCAAGATATTTATACATAACCATTGGTAAAATTATGGGCTATGACATAAATATTCTTCCAGATAAAAATGAGACTTTCAACCTAAAAATTATTAATACAATAAATAATATATGGGGCTCACTATATAATTTAAAAGGAACTAATATTTCTTTTGCTAAAATATATCTTTACTTATGCCGTATTATGAATATCAATTGTAAATTAATCGCAACTAGCAATATAGGATATCAAAAAAATGTTCTATCTATTAATAATAATGATATCTTAACTGATATAACTCAAGATATTCCTTTAATTCAAGCCACATTTAAAACAAAAAATTTTTTAGGTCATAATGATGATTTATCACTAGATAAAAAAATAAAATATATAAAAGATGATTATAATGAAATAAAAATAGAACAAGCTTTAAAAAATATAAATTATAATAATGAACAACTAATTAAAGATATTCTCTTAAAAACTCAAAATATTATAAAAGTAAATGATATAAAACCAATCGAATTAGGAATAATATATAATATAATTTTTCAAAAGTATTGTCCTAACTATAATATCTATATCAATAATTTGTTTATAAATAATATATATGAGAATAAAGAACACTTTATTCTCATAAGTCATAACAACAAATACTATAGTTATAATTATAGTAGGACAAGTTTTGTAGAATTATCTTATGATGAAATAATAAAAAATATTGATAATAAAAAAATAGGAATTTATTTAAATGAAAAAATACCAGCCCCTGTTATAAATTCCCCTAAAGAGAAATTAGTTTAACATTTTCTCTTTTTTTTGAAAGGAAGTAGTAAAATGAATATAGACAATCTAAACCCAAAACAAAAAGAAGCTGTTTTACACACTGAAGGACCAATGCTAGTCCTAGCAGGAGCCGGATCAGGCAAAACCAAAGTTTTAACGTCAAGAGTAGCCCATTTAATAGATAATGGCATTTCCCCTGCTAATATTTTAGCCATAACATTCACCAATAAAGCAGCTCGTGAAATGAAAGAAAGAGTAGTAAAACTAATAGGTCCCGATGCTTATTACATCCAAATATCAACTTTCCATTCCTTAGGCTTAAAAATTATTAAAGAAAACTATGAATTTTTAGGATATGACAAAAACTTTACCATCCTAGACAGCGATGATACATTAACAGTTATTAAAAAAATAATGAAAGATTTAAATATGAATCCTAAATTTTACAATGCTAAATTAATTCGTAATAAAATAAGCTCAGCCAAAAACGAATTAATTAGCCTTGATCACTTCCAAAAAATAGAATTTGATCACAAAATAGTTACAGTTTATAAAAGATATTGTGAAAAACTAAAACAAGGCAATTCCGTAGACTTCGATGATTTATTAGTATTACCAATAAAACTATTCAAAGCAAGCCCAAGTATTTTAAACTCCTATCAAGAAAAATATAAATATATTTTAATAGATGAGTATCAAGACACTAATGAAGCTCAATATATATTCAGTAAAATACTAGCTTCAAAATATAGAAACATCTTCGTAGTAGGAGATAATGATCAAGCCATCTATGCCTTTAGAGGAGCAAATTTCAAAAATATCTTAAATTTTGAAAAAGATTATCCCGATTGTAAAACAATTCTCCTAGAAGAAAACTATCGTTCAACACAAAATATATTAAATGCAGCCAATTCCATCATAAAACATAATAAACAAAGAAAAGACAAGAATTTATGGAGTAATAACAATAAAGGAGAAAAAATAAAATATATAAAAACAGATGATGAAAAAGCAGAAGGTGATTTTGTATCTAAAGAAATAAAAAAACTTATCAAGGAAAAAAAGACTACTTATGATGAAATTGCTATTCTATATAGAACTAATGCTCAATCAAGAGCAATAGAAGAATCAATGCTAAAAGCTAACATACCATATAAAATAATAGGTAGCCTCTACTTCTACAATCGTAAAGAAATAAAAGATCTAATATGTTACCTACGCCTTATAAATAATCCAAAAGATGATGTAAGTTTAATGAGAGTCATTAATGTACCAAAAAGAGGAATAGGTAACGTAACTATAGGCCATATCACAGAGAAAGCTGATTCTCAAAATATATCCATGTTTGAAGCTATTGATTCTGGAAAAGAATTAGTCTTCAAAAACATAATTCAAGACTTACAAAAAAACTGTCAAAACCTATCATTAACAGAAATGGTAGAAGAAATATTAGAAAAAAGTGGCATAAGAGAAGAATTAACCAAAGAAAAAACACTAGAAAATGAAATAAGATTAGAAAACCTAGAAGAATTCAAATCTATAACCAAAAATTATGAAGAAGATTTTGGCGAAATATCTCTAGATGATTTCCTAAACGAAGTATCACTAGTAGCAGATGTAACGGAACACAAAGATGGCAAAGATAAAGTAAGTTTAATGACAGTTCATTCTGTAAAAGGCTTAGAATTTGATTACGTCTTCGTAATTGGTATGGAAGAAGGAATATTTCCTCACTATAATTCTATAATGGAAGGAACAAATGATGCAATTGAAGAGGAAAGAAGATTATGCTATGTAGCCATAACAAGAGCAAAAAAAGATCTTTGGATAATTAACTGTAAAAAAAGACTTCTATATGGACAAACAAATGTCAATGCACCAAGTAGATTTATAAATGAAATAGACCCTAAATATATAGAAACAGACAAAAAAACAACTTCTATTTTTACAAAAGTAGCAAAATTTAGCAAGAAAAACATGTTAAATAATTTTGATGCCAATTACCAAATAGGAGACCATGTAAAACACGTTGATTATGGAGAAGGCGTTGTTACTAATATAGACAAAAGCCTAATAACAATAGCATTTCCACATCCCATAGGAGTAAAAAAATTCATAAAAAATCATCGAAGTATAAGCAAATTATAAAATAAAAGAGAAAAATATTCATTTTTTCTCTTTTATTTTAATAATAATAATGATATAATTAAAAAAATAGGATAGTGATAATATGAATAATAATTTAAATCTAATAAATCAAATAAGCAAAGGCTATAATCTAACAGCAGAACAATTCAATCTAATAACAACCAAATATCAAAGCGACACCAGAGATCAAAATATTATTATTAAAGAAATAACAAATACCTGCGATTTCTATCGCTTTCAAAACAACTTAAAAAATATTATTGCTAATACTCCTGCATTACCAGAAGGGAAAAATTATTATATTACAGCCTTTGACCAAAATAGCAATTTTTATCTTCAACCAGTTAGTATAGCAGTAACAAATCCTGAAAAATCAGAAGTAATAGTAGATAATAGCTTCAAAGGCTATCAAAAGCATACTCAAGTTGATGATATAGAAATATCTTTATGCCAATTTGGTAGCGCTCTTGGATTTGAAATAGAAGAAGAATATAGAGTATATAATGCTAATAAAGAAAAAAATTCTATAGTTATAAAAAATATAATAAATGAAGATGAATTTTATGATTTAGAAAATCTAAACAAAAGATTTTTCAAACTAATAAATGCTGGCAAATACAAAAAGGAAGAATGGTTCGAAAAAAGTGAACAACTAAAAGTAGCTAATACAAAAGAGGATTATGTAACAGCAATTGATTATGGACTAAAAATATTAAAAAGTCTTCCTAGTATTACAGAAGAAGATTTCAAACAAATAGAAGAAAAATATTTTGAAATGATTATCTATGATTGCCTAATTAATCAAAGTGAAAGAAATTTTAAAGATTATGGAATCTTATGTGACAAGGAAACAAAAAGATATAAATATGCACCTTTATTCGATAATGCCTTTCCATCTATTTTAAAAAATAATGACATCTTATCATTTAATGGTATAACATGTAATCGCTATGAATTAATGGAATGCCTATTTTACAATTATTATGATAAAATAGAAAAGAAAGTTACTTATATACTAAATAACAAAGATAAAATACTAAATACAGCATCAATGATATTTAAATATAATTTAGATTTAAATAGCTATAACATGCTTATTAATAATATTGTAACCAATATTAATTATTTTGAAAGAATACTAAATGAAAAAGCAATTATTGAAAGAAATCAACAAAATGCTGGTTATGCAGATATATTTCACATCGTATTAGCCTTAGGAATAGTATTTGCCTTCTCATTCATTATTGCCTTTCTCTTATTTACAACAAATTAATATACAGGAATTTTGTCCAAAAAGACAAAATTCCTTTTTATTTTTAACAACCTGATGTATAATAATAGAAGAAATTAGGTGATATTATGAAATTAACAATTGATGATATCAAACAAATATCAACCATCAAAGAAGAACAACAATGGATGCTAGACTTAAGATTACAAGCTTTTGATTTTTTTCAAAAAGCTCCTAATCCAAGCTTTGGCCCAAAACTAGATATAGATTATGATAGTATAAACTATTATAAAAAAAGAGATGAAGAATTAACTAATGATTGGGAAAAAATATCTTGTTCTGTTAGAAACATCTTTGATGATTTAGGAGTAATAGATGCTGAAAAAAAATATCTTGATGGCATGGGAGCCCAATTCGATAGCGAAGTAATCTATCACAATATGATAAAAGAATTAGAAGAAAAAAATGTAATATTTCTTGATACTGATACAGCTCTTAAACAGCATCCAGATCTATTTAAGAAATATTTTGGAAAATTAGTAAAGTATAACGAAAATAAATTTACAGCATTAAACGGAGCTGTATGGAGTGGAGGAACTTTTATTTATATTCCACCACATACAAAATTAGATAGACCATTACAAAGTTATTTTCGTATCAATAGCAAGAATATGGGACAATTTGAAAGAACACTAATTATAGTTGATCAAGGAAGTGAACTACATTATATAGAAGGTTGTACAGCTCCCACATATACAGAAGATGCCTTGCATGCAGCTGTCGTAGAAATATTCATAGAAAAAAATGCCAAATGTAGATACACAACAATTCAAAACTGGTCAAGTGATGTATATAACTTAGTAACAAAAAGAGCCATTGTTGAAGAAAATGGACTAATGGAATGGATAGATGGTAATGTAGGGTCAAAAACTAATATGAAATACCCAGCCTGTATACTAAATGGACCAAATGCTAGAGGAACATGTATAACAGTAGCCGGAGCAGGTAAAGGTCAAATACAAGATACAGGAGCTAAAATGATACATTTAGCCCCATATACCAAAAGCAATATAATATCCAAATCAATAGCTTCTAATGGAGGAAATGCTACCTATCGAGGCAAAGTATATATCTCAAAAAACGCTCATAACTCACAAGCTCATGTTCAATGTGATACCATTCTAATAGATAAAGAGTCAAAAAGTGATACTTTTCCCACAAACATTGTGGATAACAAATCATCTTCCCTTGAACATGAAGCTACAATAAGTAAAATAAGTGAAGATAAATTATTTTATTTAATGTCTAGAGGACTAAGTGAAGAAAAAGCAAAAGAATTAATAATTCTAGGTTTTGTAAATGAATTTAGAGAAGAATTACCAATGGAATATGCCGTTGAATTAAATAGATTATTGCAAATTAATATTGGAGGTGTATAATTTGAAAAAAATTCTAGCCTTTTTATTAATAATTATAATTATTAGCTTTAGTTGCAATTATTATTATCAAAACCAATACCTTCCAAGTATAAAACCTAAGCTAGAAACAGAAAAAAACCATGCAACTATATCAGAATATTATATATATGGCCAACACCTAAACATGGTAGGTATTATAAAAAAAGTAAATGCAAACTTTAAAGATGTAAATCTAATTTTTTGGAACAAAAAAACAGGTCAACAACTAAAATATCCCATAAAATATAAAAAGAACATAACAACAGTAAAATTTAACATATCTGATGAAATGAACACCTCTTTATATTTAGATGATATAAAAAGAGGAGAGTATAATATATATTTAAAATTTTCTTATCCCAAAGATAAAAAAAATAATAAACCAGCTAAAGACAAGTATTATCCCTTAGAAAATGAAACATCATATAAAACCACAACATATTATACAACTAGTAAATATGGTAATAAAATAATAATAAACACCACAAAGAAAACAATGAATATTAATATTAAAAAGTCAAAAGAAAAAACATATGACATAGTCCTTGATCCAGCATGTGGTGGAATAGATAAAGGAGTAATAGCTAATGGTACAAATGAATCAGTTGTAACATTAGCCATATCAGAAAAAGTAAAAGAAATACTCGAAGAAAGAAATATAAAAGTAAAACTTACAAGAACCAAAAATAGTCTATCAGAAAATGAATATTTTGATGAATATAACGATGGAGGTAGAGCTGTAATTGGCCAAGAATCACATGCAAAATATTTACTATCATTTAAAGTAAATAGCAGTAATAATACAAGCATAAGAGGACTTGGCATTTACACTGCTGCCAATATTAACTATGACTTTTCAGCAAAACTAGTAGAAAATATAATAGCAAAAACAAATATCCATACATCAGCTGTAACAAACTATAGAGTTGATTATGGCCTATATACTCATAATTTTACTAAAAGAGAAATAGCAGATAACATGGCATATTATGATAGTAAAGGATATAAAAGATATAACGTAACCCAAAACTCTAATTACATGTATATGATTCGTGAATCAGGAGGAATAATGACTGGTGCTTATGTAGATGATAGCAATTCAGAAAAAGTAGGTGTAAATAAATACTATAATAGTAACGTAGGTGTAGAAGCTTATGTTATAGAATTAGGATACTTAACAAATCCAGAAGATTTCTCAATTATAACAACTAAAAAAGATGAATATGCTCAAGCCATAGCTAATACAATAATAGAAGAATTAAAGCATTAATTCTTCTATTTTTATATAAATAATGTAAAATATATGTAAAATAAAAAATAATATAAAAATAAAAAATAATATAAATATACATTAAGAAAATCTTCAAAATAAAAAAAATATTTACCAAAAATATCTTTTAAAAAGCAAATAAAAAAATTCCAACCAAAACAAAAAAAATATGATAGTAAAAAACAAAAAATTTAAATTTGAAATAAGAATATTAAAATGATATATTCCTCCTTGAAGGGAGGGAAAAATGCTTAATCAAGTAGTTTTGGTTGGACGCCTAGTAAAAACACCAGAGCTAAAAATAACTGACAACGGAAAAAAGATTAGTAGAATTACTCTAGCCGTACCAAGAAATTATAAAAATATGGATGGAGAATATGACACTGATTTTTTAGATTGCACACTTTGGACAAATGTTGCTGAAAATACAAGTGAGTATTGTCAAACAGGTGATATGATTGGCGTTAAAGGTAGAATTCAAACCAGAGTCATTCAAAATGAAGATGGAACTAAAAAGAAAAAAACTGAAATAATAGCAGAACGTGTCACATTTTTAGCTCAATCCGACAACAATAAAAAAGATTCTACTAGTAGTCAAACCAAAAAAGAGGATAATAAAAAAAGTAAGGACGAGATTTCCAAAAAATAAGCAGATTAAAATCTGCTTTTTTAATTGTAAAAAAAAATATAATATGCTAGACTAATACATAGAAGGTGATTATTACATGAAGTTTCGTATAAAAAAAGATAAAGATACCTCTAAAGAGTTATCCAAAATAGAAAAAGCTAAAAAAATAATAAAACAACAAAAAGCTACTATCAAAGAAGCCAGAAAAAAACTTAAAGAAAAAAATAACATAAACAAAGAAGATAAAAAACAATTAAAAAGTCAAATATTTAACGCAATATACTATCAACTAATGGGAGCACTAATGTGCCTAATAGTATTATATTTTTTATCTGGTGGAAAAAACTATATTAAATTGTATAAAGAACTAAATAAATTAATAGATACTTATGATGCTATAACAACAAGTTATTATGGTAAAGTTGATAAGGAAAAAATAATAAATTCAGCTATCTCTTCAATGGTTTCAAGTGTCGATGATGGTTTTACTACATATAGTGATGAAGAAAAAACAGAATCATTTATGGAAACAGTAGGCGGTGTATATGAAGGAATAGGTGCCAGTGTATCAAAAGATGAAAAAGGGAATATCGTTATTGTTGAAATATTTGACAACAGTCCAGCCAAAAAAGCTGGCTTAAAAGAAAAAGATATTGTTTTAAAAATAGATGATAAAAATTTTGAAAATAAAAGTATTACAGATATGGCCGAATATGTAAAAAATAGTAAGAACAAAACCATAAAACTAACCATTAAAAGAGGTGAAGAAGAAAAAGATATAATTATTAAAAGAGAAAAAATAAACGTACCAACAATCTCAAGCAAGATTATAGAACAAGATAATAAAAAAATAGGTTATATCAACATATCAATTTTCTCATCCGTAACCACAACCCAATTCAAAAAAGAGTTAAAAAAACTAGAAAAGAAAAAAATAGAAGCCCTAATTATAGATGTAAGAAATAACAATGGCGGTTATTTAACCACAGCAACTGACATTTCAAGCATGTTCTTAAAGAAGGGAAAAATAATATACAGATTATCTAGTAAAAATAAAACAATTAAAGAAAAAGATAAAACTACAGAACATAGAGAGTATCCAATAGCAGTTCTAACCAACAAATATAGTGCTTCTGCATCAGAAATACTAGCAGCTGCTATTAAAGAAAGCTATAATGGTCATATAGTAGGTACTACAACTTATGGAAAAGGAACCGTTCAAAAAGCCAAAAAACTAAAAGATGGTACAATGATAAAATATACAGTTCAAAAATGGTTAACACCAAAAGGTAATTGGATTGACAAGAAAGGTGTAACACCAACTGAGAAAGTTGAACTAAAAAGTTTAACTAAAGATGAACAGTTAGAAAAAGCCACAGAATTATTAATAAAAGATTTGACTAAATAGTCAAATCTTTTTTATAACATATTGGTAATATTTATACCAAACCATAAAATAAAGCTAGTTTTCATTAAAAAGATGATATAATAAAAAAGTGTTTTTTAGGAAGGAGAAATGACAATAATGTTGAGGTTTATCATTTGTGAAGACAATAAAGATTGCAATGAAAAAATAGCAATTATTATCAATAAAATAATGATGCCCTATAATTTTGAATATAAGATAAATAAATTCCAAAAATACGATAAAGAAATAGAAAGAATTATAGCTCAAGAGCAAGAACAAAAAATATATATACTAGATATAGAATTACCAGAAATATCTGGATTGGAAATAGCTTCTAATATAAGAGAAACTGATCTAGAAAGCGTAATAATATTTGTAACTGCTCATCCAGAATGTCAAAATGATATTTTTTATTCCAGATTACTAGCTATTGATTATATTAATAAAAATAAATTATGGCAAGATAGATTAGAAAAAACAATAAAATACGCTGTCAAAAATATTAGTAATAGAAGAGTTTTATCATTCGACTATAATCGTAATTCATATAGATTACCAATAAACAGTATCCTATATATTGAAAAAGTTCCAGATAATCAAAAGTGTATCATCTATATGGAAGATAAAAGTAAATATGAAATATTATCAACCATATCTAAGCTCAAAACCAAATTAGGACCTAGTTTCTATCAATCTCACAAATCTTGCCTTGTAAATATAGAAAAAATAAAAAGAATTAATTATCCAGAAGGAACAATAACTTTTCTTAACAATCAAACCATATATTTAATATCAACAAGAAATAAGAAAGGATTAAAAGAATATGTGGCAAATTATTAGCACCTATATAGGAATAGTTATTATGACTATAGGTGTATATTTTTTTGGAAAAATCATACTTGCCGAATCAAATCAAAATAATAAAAATAAAATATTATTTATACTTTTCTTAATATGCATTATTCATACAATAATTTATACTTATTTAGATGGAACCCTAAAAACAGTTTTAGTCTCAATCATAAACATGTTATTTTATAAATATACATTTAATATAAGTACAAAAAAAGCCATATTTCTAACATTTTTATACTTAATAATTCTAATAATTCCTGACTTATTAGAATTGTTTTTTGTAACCAAAATCTTAAAGTTAAGCATAGAAGAATGCTATAATAGCTTCGCTGGTAGTATTATTGGTAACATATCTATATGTATTTTATTTCTAATAATAACATATTTATTAAGAAAACCACTAAAAAAACTAATAAATACCCAAATAGATAATAATATAAAAATAATTATTTATTCTATAATAATCTTTATATGTGTTGGAATGTTCTTTCACACTATAATAAAAGAATTCAAATTTGGTCAAAATATTTTTATATATATAATAGCTATTATAGTATTATTAATAGTATTATTTAGTCTCATAAAACAAACTATTGAGAATAAAAAGATAATTAATAAATATGATAAATTATTAGAATTTATGACTAGTTATGAAAAAGAAATTGAAAAAATAAGAGTATTAAGACATGAAACAAAAAATGAATTTCTATCTATAAAAAGTAAAATTATAGATAAACAAAAAGAAAAAGATATTATTAAATACATTGATGAAATACTAAATGAAAAACATGAATTTAAAAATGAAATATACGCCAAATTTGGCTATCTACCTGCTAATGGTATCAAAGGATTATGTTACTTTAAAACACAAGAAGCAGAGAATAAAGGATTAAAAACAGCTATAAACATATCAACCAGAGTAGAAAACTCAATTATTTATAAATTAAATACAAAACAAAATCGTGATCTAGGTAAAATACTTGGTGTTCTATTAGATAATGCTATCGAAGGAGCATTAGAAACAAAAGAACACCAATTTAGCATAGAAGTATACTTAAACACTAAAAAAGATTGTATATTTATTATTTCCAATTCCCATAATCAAAAAATAGATTTCGAAAGAATTGGCATAGAAAAGTATTCAACCAAAGATATTAATAGAGGACATGGCCTATTATTAGTCAATCATCTAATTAATAAGAATAATATTTTTATATTAGAAACTAAAATAACAAAAAAATTATACATTCAAACACTAACAATAAAGAAGTCTATTTCTAAAAAATAGACTTCTTTATTACTTATCAAGTAAAGATTTTGGCATCTCTGGTTCATCGATAAACCAAATATAACAACCTTGTGTACCAACAGTTGCTGCCCCATTACCAATAGCAGCCAAAATATCAGCAATAAATTTCATTATAACAACCTCCTTTACATATTCTTTTTATTGTTAAATTAGCATTCACTAATTAAACACATTATTTATAATTCTTAAAATTATTATAAGGTAATTTAAAAATCTTATAAGTAATAGGCAAAATCATAATAACAGCCAATATCATACCTATTAAAAGATAATTAGTAATTTTACTATTGCTAAATAATATAATTAAAGAATATATTATACCTAATACAAAGCTAATAAATTTAAATCTTTTCCTCTTCTTATCATTTATCAGAGGTCTCTTATAAGTATCAGCAGGAGCATATAATAATAACCCAACATTACACCCTATAGCCAAAACAATCATAACTATTTTTGGAATAATAATATATTTACAAATAAATGCTCCTCCTATAAATGATATTAAAGAAGATATCAAACAATAAATACTTTTACTAGCATGCAAACCAAAAGCTTGTGATCTAATAATATTATAAGTAATAAGTAGTAAGAAAACTTCTTTAACCATACCAAGAGTTAAAGCAATACAGATAATAACAAACATTTTAGTAACAGTTAAATATATCGCTTCAAGACCATATCTAATAGCTTCCAACTTATCTTTAGAATAATTATTATTTTTAGAAATAATATTTATACACATATCCAATATTTTCTTCTTCAAAACATCACCTACTATTAAATAGTATAATTATAATATGTCAAAAAAAAACTAAACTATAAGAAGTATTTATAAAAGGAAATATTAAGTTAAATTATTAACTAATACTTAACTAAAAATAACGTTTATGTTATGAAAGAACTTTTTTAATGTTTTACAAATATTTTCTTGTTATAAAAAAAAATATATGATATAATGACTACATATGATAGGAGGAGAATAAAATGGGGAACAATAAAATAATCACATTAGTAGATGGATACCGTGAAATAGGAGATGTAGACTTAATTTGTGCATTCAAAATTCCTAATAGAGAAGAAAAGTATATCATCTACAGTAAAAATGAAAAAGATCGCGACGGCAACACTATCATATATTCTGGTAAAGTAATAAAAATTGATAATAAACAATTTATTGAAAATATTCAAGATGGAGAAGAATGGGAAAAAATCAAAAACATATTAAAGTCAATTGCTAAATACAGTTTAGAAGGTGAAAATGATGCATAACAGTAATAGAATAAGAAATATTGAATTACCTGAAAACCTATTTTCTAATCTTGGAGAAATTAAAAAGAATAAAAAACCAGAATTCCAAAACAAAAAAATTGAAGAAGATAACAGTGTTAAATTAACAAATTATTCTAGACATAAAGAATATCGTGATAGAATTAATAATATGTATGATAATATTGAAAACTTAACTCCTGTCGATAGTGAAATTGATAACATATTATATTTTAATAATTATATTGAAAAAGGAATAGTTGTTAAACCAAAAGTTTCTTCGATTAAACAATTTTGGACAGAATATCGACTTATTACAAATGAAAAGAAGTCCCCACAATATAGATTCATAACCGATGAAGTAAAAGAAATTAGAAAAAATATAAAAGAATCAAAAGAAGAATTTGAAAAAGATAATAATCATAAAGAAGAAAAAACAAAAACAGAGAAGCAACATAATGAAAAATTAAATAATTTTGATAAATTATTTGATGCCTTATCAAAAAGAGTTAATGAAATAAATAATTACATTGATGAATTAAAAGAGATGCGATTAAGTATTGATGAATCAAGTGCAAAACTAGAAGCAGATAAAGATAGATTAAAAGAAGAAAAGAAAGATTTTACTGATTATAAAAAACGTGAAGAAGAAAAAATTCAAAAAGAAAAAGATAATTTAAGAATTAATTATGATCGACTTCAAACTATTATAAATGATTTAGATAAGAAATTAAATGAAATAGAAAAATAATAAGCTAAAGTTCTAAATCTTTAGCTTATTTTAACAAAAAAGTATTAAAGGAGCACAATATGAAAAAAGAATTAAAAAAACTAGATGCCTATTGGAGAGCAGCTAACTACTTATCAGTAGGACAATTATATTTATTAGATAATCCTTTATTAAGATCAAAATTATCCTTTAAAGATGTGAAATCAAAAATAGTAGGACATTGGGGAACAGCACCAGGACAAAACTTCATATATGCTCATCTAAATAGAGTAATAAAAAAATATGATTTAAATATGATATATATATCAGGACCAGGACATGGAGGACAAGCTATTGTTTCAAATGTCTATCTTGAAGGAACATATAGTGAAGTATATCCAAATATTACTGAAGATGAAGAAGGATTAAAAAAATTATTTAAACAATTTTCATTCCCTGGAGGTATATCATCTCATGTTGCTCCTGAAACACCAGGATCCATTAATGAAGGAGGAGAACTAGGATATAGCATGGCTCATGCTTACGGAGCTGTTTTAGATAATCCAACTCTTATAGCAGCTTGCGTTATCGGTGATGGAGAATTAGAAACAGGCCCATTACAAGCCTCTTTACAAATAAATAAAATAATCAATCCCAAAACAGATGGAACAGTATTACCAATACTTCATTTAAATGGCTATAAAATAGCTAATCCTACCATATTCTCACGCATAACAGATATAGAATTAGATGACTATTTTAGAGGCTGCGGATACCTACCTTTTTATGTAGAAGGTGACGATCCCGAATATATGCATGAAAGAATGGCTAGTATATTAGATGAAGTAATAGAAAAAATACAAGACATAAAATATAAAAAATCAAATAAAAGACCTAGATGGCCTATGATAATATTAAAAACACCTAAAGGTTGGACTGGACCAAAAGAAATAGATGGAAAAGAAATAGAAGGAAGTTTTAGAGCCCATCAAGTACCAATAAAAATAGATAATAAACAAGAAAATTTAGATTTATTAGAAAAATGGCTTAAAAGCTATCACCCAGAAGAATTATTTGATGAAAATGGAACTCTAAAAAAAGAATTAAAAGAATTAGCTCCAAAAGGATTAAATAGAATGGGAGCTAATCCTAACGCTAATGGTGGTAAACTATTACAAGAATTAAATATGCCAGATTTTAGAGAATATGGCTTAGAAATAAATCATGGAGAGACTGAAGCTCAAGATATGATTGAATTAGGAAAATATATTAAAGATATTATAAAACTAAATATTTCTAAGCATAATTTTAGAATATTTGCCCCAGATGAAACATTATCAAATAGATTAAATTATGTATTCGATGCCAGCAATAGAAAATGGAATGCTAAAAAATTACCTAATGATGAGTTCTTAAGTGCTGATGGCGTTGTAATAGACTCAATACTATCAGAGCATGTTTGTCAAGGATTATTAGAAGGATATCTATTAACAGGAAGACATGGCTTCTTTAACAGTTATGAAGCCTTCATTAGAATTGTTGATTCAATGGCAAGTCAACATGCAAAATGGCTTAAAGTATCTAAACAATTACCATGGAGAAGACCAATATCATCCTTAAACTATATTCTAACATCTCACGTATGGCAACAGGACCATAACGGATATACACATCAAGACCCAGGTTTTCTAAACCATTTAGTAACAAAAAAAGCAGACATAGTAAGAATATATCTACCTCCAGATGCTAATTGCTTATTATCTTGCTTCCATCACTGTATAAAAAGTAAAGACTATATAAATGTTTTAGTAGCATCTAAACATCCAACTCCTCAATGGCTAAATATGGAGGAAGCAGTAATTCATTGCACACAAGGTATAGGAATATGGAAATGGGCAAGTAATGATGAAGGAGCAGATCCAGATCTTATCATGGCATGCTGCGGAGATACACCAACTTTAGAAACCTTAGCAGCTACTTCCATCTTAAGAGAATATTTCCCAGAATTAAAAATAAGAGTTGTAAATGTAGTTGATTTAATGCGTCTAGAATCAGATTATAATCACCCACATGGATTAAAAGATGAAGATTATGATGCTATCTTTACCAAAGATAAACCAATCATCTTTGCTTTCCATGGCTATCCACATCTAATCCATCAACTAACATATAAAAGACATAATCAAGATTTACATGTCCATGGCTATAAAGAAGAAGGAACTATAACAACACCATTCGATATGCGTGTTCAAAATGAAATAGATCGTTACCATTTAGTATTATCAGCATTAAGACATCTACCAATATTAGGTAACAAATCCTCATCCTTAAGCCAATTATGCCAAAACAAACTAGTTATGCATAAACAATATATTGAAGAATTTGGTAAAGATATGGATGAAATAATAAACTGGAAATGGAAAGATAAATAACTGATTTAATATCAGTTTTTTATTTAAAAAAATGATATTAACATATAAAGGCAAAAATATACAAGCTACTATTACAACCAATCCCAGAATTATGCGCTACAAATTTCAAAAACTATATTACGCCATAATAATAAATAATTGTAATAAATATAGCTCCATAGTATCTAAACAAAGAATAGATGTAGTAATGACTGATGAAGATTATAATATCTTATCAATAAAAAAAGCTATGCATGAAAACACCATCTATGAAAATAATAAAGCCCATAAAACCATATTACTACCAATAAACTATTATAATAATTTAGAAAAAAATACCAAATTTATTATAAAAAAATAATTATTAACCAATTTATATGTTATAATAACATAGAGACTAATTAGGAGTGATAGTATGATTAATTTCTTAAAAAAGAATAAAAATAATATAATAATTATCATCTTATTAATAATAATCATCACTATCACTAATAGTATTATTAATCAAAAACCACTAGCTATTGACATAATAGCCCATAACATATTTGTAAAAAAATTAAGAACTCCCACACTTAATACTGTTATGAGAATAATAACAAGATTAAGTAATTCCGAAGGAATAGTATTATTTACCCTAATTAGCTTTATATTAATTAAAAACAAAAAATTAGCCTTAACAGTACCATTAAATGTTATATTAGCTGCTATCTTAAATCAAATATTAAAACATATAATAAGAAGGCCAAGACCAATAGGCTATAGATTAATAAAAATAGGAGGATATAGCTTTCCAAGTGGTCATGCCATGCTCAGTATGGCCCTATACGGTTATCTATTATATTTAACCCATAATTATGTAAAAGATAAGAAAAAAAAGCTAATATTAATGTTATTACTAATACTAATAATAATACTTGTAGGAATAAGTAGAATCTATTTAGGAGTACACTATTGTAGTGATATAATTACAGGCTATAGTATTTCTATAATATATTTAATAATATATACAAATATTATAAAAAAACACATATCCCAAAATTAACCATAATTTTTTTATAATTATTTGAAAGTTTAATCATAGAATGAATAAGGAAAAGGAGAAGAAGTATACATGGAAAAAAATGATATAGATAAATTAGAAAAAGAAAAAGAAGAATTAGAAAAACGCATCAAAGAAATAAAAGAAGAAGAAAAGAAGCAAAAAGAACTAGAAAAAAAGAAGAAGGAAGAAGAAAAGAAAAAAGAAGAAGAAAAAAGAATGAAAGAAGAACTTGAAAATAAAACTAGAATAATTAATGAAGATGATTATGAATATATTAGTAACAGATATAATAAAAAAGATAATAATATAAATTTAGGTGTAGTCATAATTTTAGTCATATTAGTTGCAATCATCAGTGGAAGTTTAGGCGCCCTAGCTGTATTAAAAGCCAAAACAACAACAACTACCAGTCAAGATGGAGTTGTAACTAGTAGTATTAAATTAGATGAAACAAATACCATAGCAGAATCTGTAGATAAAGTATATGATTCAGTAGTAGTAGTTGAAGGATATGTAAAAGACAAATTATCATCAACTGGAACTGGTTTTGTCTATAAAAAAACTGATGGTAAAGCATATATTTTAACTAATCATCACGTTGTAGCAAATTGCGACTCAGTAAAAGTACTATTTACAAATAAAGAAAAATTAGAAACTAAAATAGTAGGTAGTGATGCATATTCAGATATAGCAGTTTTAAGTGCCAAAGATTCTACAAAAATTAAAGCTGCTGTCATGGGTGACAGTGACAAATCAAAAGTTGGAGATACAGTATTTACAGTAGGTTCTCCTGAAGGAGCTGATTATGCTGGTACTGTAACCAAAGGAATATTATCAGGTAAAGATAGACTAGTAGCCGTAGCTCTTTCTAATTCAACTACCTCAGACTATTACATGAACGTTTTACAAACAGATGCAGCAATTAATCCAGGTAATAGTGGAGGTCCAATATGTAACATTAATGGAGAAGTAATCGGTATAACTAATATGAAACTAGTAGATGACTCAGTAGAAGGAATGGGCTTTGCAATACCAATCAAAGATGCCTTAAATTATGCTTCATCATTAGAAAAAGATGGAAAAATATCAAGACCATACATAGGTATAAGCATGCTAGATCTTACCAATAGTTTCTACTTATGGCAAGCAGGTATAACAATACCAGAAAATGTAAAAGCAGGAGTAGCTATCTATGGAGTAGAATCAAACTCTCCAGCAGCTAAAGCCGGATTAAAAAAAGGAGATATAATTACAAAAATAGGTGATAATAAAGTAGAAAGTTTAGCTCAATTTAGATATCAATTATATAAATCAAAACCAAATGATAAAATAAAAATAACATATGTAAGAAACGGCAAAGAACAAACAGCAGATGTAACATTAGGAGAAAGCAAAACAAAATAAAGTTAGAATAATTTCTAACTTTTTTTGCATAAATAATTAGCTAAGGAGTGATAACATGAAGCAAAGATATAAAGATGTAAAAATAGCCAGTATAATAGGAATGCTAGGTAACATCTTTCTATTAATAATAAAAGGAAGTATAAGTATTATAACCAACAGCCAAGCTATGCTAGCTGATACATTCAATTCAGCTAGCGATATCTTATCATCTATTATGACATATATAGGCAATAAAATAGCAAGTCAACCAATTGATGAAGATCATAACTTAGGTCACGGAAAAGCCGAATATATATATTCATTATTAATAAGTATAGTAATGTTTATACTAGCCTATAAATCCCTAAAATCATCAATAATATCAGTATTCAAAAGAAATAATTATCATTATTCCAATTACCTATTAATAGTCTGCCTAACAACTATTATAGTAAAATTATTACTTTATTTATATACCAATACCATATCCAAAAAATATAATAATTTACTAATGAAAGCTAATTCTAAAGATCATCTAAATGATACTTTTATAACATCACTAAACTTATCAGCAGCCATCCTAAGTAGATATAATATTTTCTTAGTTGATAGCGTAGTTGGAATAATAATATCTACATGGATCTTCATAACAGCATATACCATCTTTAAAGAAAGCTATGATATATTAATGGATAAAAGTATTTCTATAGAGACCAAAAATAAAGTAATGTCAATTATAGAAAAACATGATGAAGTAAAAAAAGTAATACATTTTAATTCCACCCCTATAGGTTATCGCTATCAAGTATCATTTAGTATCTTTGTTGACGGAAATCTATCTACATTTGACAGTCATGACATAGCAAATAATCTAGAAGAAGAAATAATAAAAGAAATAGATGAAATATACTTAGTAGTAATCCACGTCAATCCTTGTAAAACAAAAAAATAATCATAACCCCCATAATCTCAATAAAAACTTGACAAAATTAACAAAAAGTGTATAATAGTAAACGTTTTTGAGAGGGGGTTTTTATTATGGCCAAAAATATTAAGAATTTAAAAGTATATACTAACGCATTAGCTATAGCCTTTGTCTTAACAACCACAACACCATTCATATCAGGTTGCCAAAACAAACCATCAAATACAACTATTGAAAAAACTATCGAACAAAATGATTTATATACTTATGCAGGGGATATATTAACAATAGAAGAAGACTTAAAAAAAGATTTACAAAAGCTTGAACAAGCCTTATCAAAAGATGAAGACGATGAACAAGCTAAAAATTATATAGTGAAAAACAGCCAACATATTCTACAAGAATACTTAGCTATGCTAATAAAGAGCACAATGTGCTATGAAAATCAAGAAAGTATTTATGAATGTAATAATTATATAATAAATTGTGAATATGATAAATATGATCCTGATAGAATAACTATTACTAATAATGATAAAGTATATCTTATAAAATTAGGTAGATTTGAATATCTTATTAAAGATTTAATAGCCATTAAAGAAATAGATAAAGATACTAACTACGAAGATATAAGAAAAATAGCTATTAAATCAATAGAAGATTCTAAAAGATTTATATCAACAAATGAAATTGATAATAAAGAAGTAGACATCTTAACAAAATTCTTTAATAAAGATGTTACAAATATAATAGAAACTAAAAAAAGAGGAAAATAATTTTCCTCTTTTTTATTCTTCTATAATATCTTCTTCTTTTTCAATATTATTATCTATATTGATATCTTCCATATTATCAAAAGATTCTCTTTCTACTTCATTATTTATTTCTTCTTCAACTATTTCTTTTTTTTCAACAACTATTTTTTCTTCTTTTACAACCTTATTATTAGTTACAACTTCTTTCCTATCATTAACTACTTTACTTATATTATTATATATATTACCACTATATTTAAAAGAATTACAGCTAGGTAATGAAAGTGATAAATCTCTTCTAAAATGACTATCAGCAAACTCTTTATCACTTCTATTAAAATAATCATATATAATACTTCCCTGATCATCCCAAGTAACATCAACATTATAATAACCATCATCAAGCAATATAATATTCCAAGCATGATCTCCATTAGCTCTACCAACAACATAATATGTTGGGATACCCAATCTATTCATAATATATTGAAATGCTTTAGCATATCCAGCACATACAGAAGTTTTCTCAACTAATACACTATATGCACTTTGATTCAAATGAGAATTAACATTATAAGAAGTATTCTTAATTAGAGCATCATGTACATATTTCTCTTTATCATAATTACTATTATATCTATTAGCCCCACTAATAATTTCATTGCTAGCAGCTTCAAATTTACTCTTAGAAATACCTATATCATTAATAGTATCATTAAATTTAATAATTATTTGTACACATCTACCAGTCTTAGTATACTTATAAGAATAACTAGTATCTAACCAAAAAAATTCTGGGTGATCATAAAATAAAGCCACAAACGATCTATTAATTCCATTCTTATCAATATCTACAACTGGAACAAATGTCGTTTTTAAATTCTTAACATTAGCATAAAATTGCTTATATATAGCTTTCTCATTATTACTTAGCATACCATAATAAGGATAATACCTAGTATCAATAGATACCCCATAACCACTGACATTAGAATCTTCTAAGTCCTTAATATCCTTATCATCAACCAAATCTCCAAGACCATTAACCTTATCTAAATCTTTATTATTAGCATCAGCTATCATATCATTAATAGCATTACTAATATTATTATATATATTATCGTTATAAGTATTACTAAACAAATATAAACCAAATAAACAAATATATAATGCTAATAATATTCTTCTAATATGTTTCATAAAACCCCCTCCAAAGAAACAGGACCTATTATAGCACTTTTTTTGAAAAAAAGCTACTAGTTTACAATAATTTGTTATAATAGTAATAGGAGGTAATATTATGAAATTAAAAATTAAAGGAATATATAAGCACTTCAAAGGAGATTTATATCTTGTAGAAGACATAGCCTATCATAGTGAAACAGACGAAGAATTAGTTATATATAGAGCCTTATACGGAGATGGATTACTATATGCTAGACCCATTAATATGTTTTTAGAAGAAGTAAACAAAAATGGTCAAAAATATCGCTTTGAATTACAAAAGATAGAGTCTTTAAATAAAAAATAGTATTATTATTCTTAAAACATATTATGTTAATACATT
Organism: Bacilli bacterium; assembly: GCA_036342255.1. Lineage (GTDB taxonomy): Bacteria > Bacillota_I > Bacilli_A > RF39 > UBA660 > RUG11198. The sequence goes on along the minus strand of JAZAUS010000008.1, from coordinate 46,509 downwards.
TACAAAAAGTTAACAAGTTCTTGACAAAATCCTATATTTATGCTATAATTACACCAGTTAATGGCACATTATTCTAGTCATTCCCTTTATTACGAAGGTGGGGCTAAAAATCCACTAACGAGCATAAATGCTTTCTAGTATCTGCTTTTTGCGCCCAGCTTAGGGTGGAATTGGAAAGGGAAGATATTGGGCTCCTATAACGGCATATAGTGTTAAATCCAATATTTGATTTGTAGTTATATTTTTATAACATGCTTGTCTTGAGTGAATATACTGGGATAGATGAATACACATATATCAATTGGCCAATATATATGTGCATCTTGAAATTATATTTGCAAAAGAGAACTAGTAATAAACAGTGGTGAGGAAAACTCCTAGAATGATTTGTACGGGATTGCAGTGGATTCTAAGTGGTAATCAAGTCATATAGTTAGTGATACTATATTTATCTTTTTAAAGGGGAACCGCAAATTGGTAACGATTTGTAAAGGTAAGGGAAATCCTACTTGACCTAAGATTCAAAGTTTACTGTATAAATAGCCATTAATAAAAAAAGAACTAGATAATATCTAGTTTTTATTATGAGAGGGATCAAATTGAATAATAATAAACAAATAAAAAAAGAAGAATTAAAAAATTTAAAAATAATAGAGAAGAACAAGAAAAAAAATCTAATAGATTATAATTGGATAATAAAAATAATTGCTATAGCCTTTATAATATCTTTATTAATGTCTTTAGCATCAGAAACCTTATTACCAAATATACCAATTATTTTTGGAATAATCCTATTATTATTCTTTATCTTCTTAGGAATATTTTTTGATATGATAGGAGTAGCTGTAACAGCCTCTAACCTAAGTGTTTTTAATTCAATGGCTGCTAGAAAAGTAAAAGGATCTAAATTAGCTGTACAATTAAAAAAGAATACAGATAAAGTAGCTAGTTTCTTAAATGATGTAATAGGAGATATATGTGGAGTAATATCAGGAGCTTGCTGTATATCTATAGCAAGTGCCTTAAGTGAAACATTAAATACTAATTTTTTAATAATATCACTATTATCAACCGCTATCGTATCAGCCCTAACAATAGGTGGAAAAGCAATTGCTAAAAACTACGCCATAAATCAAAGTGAAATAATACTATACAGATTTTGTTTGTTTTTAACAACATTTTATAAAGAAAAATAATCATCATATAATGATGATTTTTAATTGCAAAAATATTATAAATAAATAGAACTACAAAACAAAAAAACATCACATAAATGATGTTTTTTTGTGTGGTGCAAAGCACCAACTAATGTTGACTTATTAGATAAACTAATAAATCGGTAGATAGATATTAAATCTATCTATAAACATTATACCAAATTAAAAATATATGTCAATATAAAAATTAATTTTTTTAAAAAATTTTTATAAGTGTAACTATTAAAATAGAAAAAATCTAAATTATACTAATACAAAACAAAAAAACATCACATAAATGATGTTTTTTTGTGTGGTGCAAAGCACCAACTAATGTTGATTTATTAGATAAACTAATAAATCGGTAGATAGATATTAAATCTATCTATAAACATTATACCAAATTAAAAACATATGTCAATATATAAATTAAAAATTTTTTATTATTATGATATAATATAACTATAGAAGGAGAAATTTATGGGATTATTTAACGATTTATTTAGTAATGACCAAACCAAAAGATCTAAAGCTTTTGGTTTATTCAAATATCTTGAAGAACAAGAAAATAATGATCTAGACGATTATCAAAAAGAACTAATAAAAAAAGGTGAGTATAATTCATCTAACTTTGAAGAAGAAGATCTAGAAGATGATGATTATTACTATGAAGATGATAAATAAAAGGAGTATCTATGAAAACTATAATTAAAATAACTTTATTACCATTATATCTAGTATACTATCTTATTAAAGGTATATTATGGCTAATACTACTATTCCCATTAGCCATAATAAATGCTTTAGCAGATCAATAATATATATATCAAAAATTAAAAGAATATATTAATTTAAGAAAAATTATTACTTTACATTATTAGACATAACTGAAGATAAAGACTGCATGATAATGATTTTCTTAATAAAGGAGAATAAAATGAAAAACATTAGTAGAGATTATAATATTGATTGGTTAAAAAATATAGCCATATACTTAGTAATAATATTACATTTATTATGTAATGGAGTAAATAAAAACGGATTTGATATATCGCTTACATTATATTATACAGGTGTTTTTGCAATACCACTATTATTCATGATTAGTGGATACCTACATTTGAAAAAAGAAAATGATTATAATTATGTAATAAAAAAAATATTAAAAATATTATTTATATGCTTCACATGGAATTTAATTCCTTTTATATATTCATTATTTATCAAACATAAATATATTAGCATATTTTATCTTATAATTAGTTCTTTTTCTCAAGAAGGAACCTTTTGGCATTTTTGGTTTCTTGGTTCATTAATAATCTTATATTTATTCCTTATACCATTACAAAAATTAATAAAAAAATACAATGTATATAAAATAATAACTTTACTATTATTAGTAACATGTATAACTATTAATATAATTACCATCTATTCAAATTTTAAAGGATTAGGAATAACTAAGTCAAAAGTAACTCAATCTTTAAGAATATGGATCTGGTTATTATATTACATGATAGGTGGGATTATGACTAAAATTGACTATAAAAAAATTAATAATAAAAAAAGACTTTATATACTTACAATAATAATGATTATAATAACAATAGTATATGAATTATTATTCTGTAATATATTATACTCAAGCAAATTTGCAGAGAATTTTTATGATTCAATTATTGTAATGATAACATCTTCTTTAATATTCATATCATTTAAAACATTAATAATTGATAAAAAACATTATTCTACCTATTTACAATATAATATGGGAATATATATAATACATATCTTTATAATCAATTTCTTAACTCCCTTACATTTATTTAATAACAATTATATTAATATATTTTGGAGTATAATAATATTATTAATATCCATATCTATTACACATATATTATCAAAAACACCATTTCTAAACAAAATTATAAAAATATAAATGCCAATAAATATTTATACATATAAATTAGAAAAAAATAACAAAAGCATCTTTAAAGTTGATTTTTATGTTATAATTATTAAAGGTGATAATAATGAAAGAAAAATTTTTTTGGAAAAGATTAACAAAAAAGAAAGCAATAATAAAGGGTTCAATAATACTTATATTAAATCTTATATTATTCTTTGCATTAAATAGTTTACATAATTTTGAGATAGTACCTATATCTTTAACTCTAGCTGCTATCGGATTTATAGTATTTATGTATGGTATCTATACCATATCAGCTCCTTTTAATTATGAATCATGTAAAAAATATTTAGAAAAACAAAATTTTAAAATTGATACACCAAATATGTTTTTATATAAAAGATTCTTAATAAAATGGGGTAAAAAAGGAGCCTATGTTTATCAAAAAAATGGAATTGTATTATGGGTTATTCATGATGTAACATTTAATAATGAAGATGAAGTAAAAGATTTCTTAGATAGAAAACCAGATAGAGATAAAATATTTGATGCAACACCATATACTGGACCTTAATATAATAAAAGCATAAAAGCAACTTCAATAGTTGCTTTTTATGTTATAATATTTATATAAAAAAGTACTAATAAATAAATTAAAGGAGGGCATGTAATGGTACATTTATATGAAAAAGTCTGTAAAACAGAACATAATAAATATGGAATACAAGAAGTATTAGAAGAAAATCCCTTTAAAAAAGGACCATGTATCATAACAGCTCTAGCTCTTCCTACCTACTTGCAAGATATTAATGGCTTTATGAACTACATAGCCCCTCTTGTAAATCCAGATATAAATACTAATTACGATCCAGATAGAAGATTATTTGGCTTAGGCTTTGGAGACTTTGATGAAAAAAATCAAAGATTCTCAAATATCATTCCTGAGACAAAAGAATTAGAAGAATTTCTAACCAAATACTTCTATCCATTATTTATAAATAATAACAAAAGAATAGATACCATATCTGCTATGAAAAATTTTAGAAACATAAACTTCGTAACCTACTGTAATGGTGCCTATTATTTTAAACGAATAGAAGAATTATTAAAATTAAAAATGCAAGAAGTAGGTTATAGCAAATCTGATATCAGTATGATCTTATCTCAAATATGCCTAGCAGCCATAAGTGGAGAAGCCATCAAAAAAGATGGAACCCAAGCTTTAGCCATAACATTTGGAGATGTATTAGATTACGATTATGAACAAGATAATAAAACAATAGAATCTATCAAAAATATTAAACAAGGATTTATAGATTATGACTCATCATTAGGTTTCGCCATAGCAGGTGATGGAGGCCACTCAGTAAGAAAACATGTACTAGATAACGATATCTTATCATCAAGAATTAACATATTTCTTAACACCTCTATCGATAATGCCATAGAAAATAAATATAATGACACTATAAATCCCATAACATATGAAAAAATAGAAAAAGCATTCAATAATCCTCATAAAAAAATTAAATCATTATAAAGGAGTAGAGTATGAAAAAGAAATTAAAAAACTTAGCCGTCCTAGCATCAGGTAATGGCTCAACACTACAAGCCATTATAGATGCCATTAACAATAATGAATTAGATGCTAATATAAAAATAGTTATATCTAATACTAGTAAAGCCTATGCTCTAACAAGAGCCCATAATAAAGGTATTAATAACTATATCTTAAAAGATTATAATGATGAAGAAGAATTATATAACATCCTAAACCAATATAATATTGATCTAATAGTCTTAGCAGGTTACCTAAAACTATTACCAAAAAAAATAATTAATAACTATACTATTATAAATACCCATCCAGCCCTTTTACCCAAATACGGTGGAAAAGGTATGTATGGTATGAATGTCCACAGAAAAATAGTGGAAAACCATGAAAAAGAAACCGGGGCTACCATCCATTTCGTAAATGAAGAATACGATAAAGGAAAAATAATCTCCCAAACTAAAGTAAAAGTATCCACTTCAGATACTCCTGAAGATGTATCATCTAAAGTTCAAGCAGCCGAAAAAATCCAACTAATAAAAGTCCTAAAAGACTTCTCAGAAGGGAAAATAGATATATAATAAATATTAAGGAGGTATTATGGAATTATTAGATATTTATGATGATAAAGGTAATAAAACAGGAAGAACCATTATAAGAGGAGATAAAACTGCTATATTGAACGAAGGTGAACATATAGCCCTATCTATAATCTTTATCCAAAACAAAAAAGGAGAATTCCTAATCCAAAAAACATCCAAACAAAAAGGAGGATTATATTCCTCAACAGGAGGCCATGTTTCTAGCGGATACACTCCACTAGAAACCATTATAAAAGAAGTAAAAGAAGAACTAGGAATAAATATAGATCCAAACAAACTAGAAGAATATGGCTATCTATCCTATGATATGCCATTAAGATATTTATATTACATAAAAGATAATATAGACATAAAAGATATAACAGTCCAAAAAGAAGAAGTAGATCATGTAGAATACATGACTACTTCAAAGATAAATAACCTAATAGATTCTAATCAAATGTTAGAGTCCCACGGTATTATGTTTAATACATTATTAGAAAAACTAAATAAATAAAGACTTTAGTCTTTTTTTATGTTATAATAAATAACCAAACCATATAGAAGATATAATAGCTTGAAAGAGGTGAATATCATGAAAAGACTAAATATATTTGTAGATGAAACAGGAGAATTTGGATTTGGTAAAGGTGCATCAGAACTTTACGGTGTATCATTCACTTTTCATGAGCATAATGATGATATTATGACTGAACTAAATAAACTAAATAATAGATTAGAAAAAATTGGATATACTAATATGATTCATATGGCTGACTTAATCATGAAAAGAGGAGACTACAAAAACTTTAAAATTGCTACCAGGAAAAGCATTTTCAATGCCATATACCAATTTTCCAGAAGAATACCAGTAAAATATAAAACGATTATTATTGATAAAAGATATACAGATAGTGGAATGATACTAAAACAACAACTATCATCTGAAATCAATAAAATGATAAAAGATAATGAAAATTATTTTAACAAATTTGATAAAATAGTAATGTATTATGATAATGGTCAAGAAATATTAGGAGTAATATTAGAATCAATTTTTCTAAGATTTGATGGTTTTGAACATAGAATAGATTTTGATCATTAAAAAAGCAACCATAAAGGTTGCCTTTTTAAGCGGCGCTTGGCGCCAACACGGGTTTGATCCAACAAATTAATTTGATAGACCAAGACATAGATATAATAATATCTACAATAATATTATATCTATCTTACAAAGAAATTATACCAAATATATTTCTAAAAGTAAATCCCTTTGTTTGTAGTAGATATTTTACACTAAAAACATAGTTAAAGTCAAGTATTTTAGTATAATTATTATTATACTAAACATATGAAGACTTTAACCATTTCTTATTTTATGCTATAATACATAACCAAACCACATAGAAGAGGTAATCCCATGAAATATGAAACAATATATAAAGATTATTTAAATAATGAAATGAATATAATATTAAAATATCTAAAAGAATCCTTTATTGAATTCTATGGCATCTCTAACAAAGACAAAATAGAAGAAATATTCAAAGACCTAAACATCATCTATATGATAGAAAATAAGAAAACCATAGAATTCAATAAAACCATAAAAGAGTTAGAAACAATATATAAAGAATTAAAAGATACCATAGCAAAAGAAAGACCAGATTTCAAAGAAAAAATATTATTTAAAATAGTCTTTAATAATAATATTAATAATGATAAAATAAACAATATAAAGAGATTAATATTATTATTATCTTTCAAAAAATTATCTCTATCTCAAAAAAAGAACGATACCTCATTAAACATAATAATAGACCATAATAAATCTCTTATATCTAAAAAAGATAAAGATCATATCACCAACGATATAAAACACACAACATTAGGAATATGTATCACATATCCTATTACCTCTAAAACAATTGCCATTAGATTAAAAGATAATGGCCAAATACCACTGCATGCCCTTATCCACGAAACAAATCACCAATTAGAAAAAGATATCTTAGCCCTTATAAAAGGCTATAAAATAGATAAAGCCATAACAGTAAAAGGCATTACCAATAAAAAAGATGATTTAATAAATGAAATAATAAACGATTATTGTAGCCTTGATATAATGAAAATATTCCTAACAAAATATAATTCAATTATATTAGACACCAGCTATAAAGATTGCTATATCTATCTAGACCAAGTAAGTGGTAATGCCATATATAAAACTTATAATCTATTAAAAGAAGAAATAAAAACAAGACTAATAAACGGTAATGCTCAAACCATAAGATATCTAATAGATGGAGATGATAAATATAATTATATCCTCCTTAATACAGTATATAAAAAACTATCAGATAAAATATCAACCTCTATGGATAAAAAAAGAAATTTCTATATACCTAGAAAAAAGAAAAAAGAACTATGTAAATATACCAATAATAAATATATAACCATCAAAAATAACTATAACACCTATAAAACCTATACCACTAATCTTAATAATACAGTAAATGATATGATTAATAAAGGTAAAGCTAAAAAACTATCTCCACAAAAAGATAATAATTAAAAGGCAACTATTCTTAATAGTTGCCATATTTATGTTATAATACTATCTAGGTGAGCAATTATGTTAAATGTAAATAAAATAATTAAAAATCTAGAACAAGAACAAAAGTATATTGAATATAAGTATAATCTAAAGGATATATGTAATAAATATACTGAAGATGATTTATTATTATACGAAACCGGTAATAGAATGAGCGGATTAGGTGGAATATTCTTTCTTAGAAAAAATGGAAAAAACAAAATAATATATGTTGATGAAGAAGACGATTTATTATATAGACATTTCCCAATCGCAATGAATTTAGAACATAAGTATGAAGATAATTATGAAAATGAAAAATATAATCATATCTTCACAGGTTTTGGTGGAAAACTATATATAGACAAAAAAATATATAATGACTATTATAAAAATGCCAAAGAATTATCTAATAAATATAATATACCATTTGAAAATAATACCTTTAATGAACACTTTATACATGGCTATTGGCTTACAATAGCAAGAGAAATGTTTAAATAAATAACTTAATAATCTAAAGATATAAATAAAAAGACCATAATAAGATAAATAATTAAAAGCAACTATATTTAATAGTTGCCTTATTTATGTTATAATCACAATAGAATAAGACTAATAGATGTCTTTGATGATAAATACCCAAGAACTCATAAAACAAAACATAACAAAATCAATAGTAAATATACTAAACAAGAACTAGATAACTACGGATTAGAAGACTGGCAACAAGACCTCGTCAATAAAGAAGAATATGAACCCTATAACTTCGAAGAAGAAGACCTAGAAGATGATGACTATTACTTTGAGGATGATAAATAGAAAAAAGAAATTTTAAACAAGAGCTACTTTTTTATGATATAATAACCAAAAAGGTGATATATATGGGAAGAAAATATGATCAAATAAAAAAATATATAGAAGCAGATGTAGAAGATGATGTAAGACTATTAATTTCTGATTTCGCAATTTTATGGAACAATTACGAAAAATATTTATTTCCCGATGACAAAGGAAATCCATATTACAAGTTTTCAAAAATATTAAATAATGAAAAAGGGAAATTAAGTGTTATAAATAAAGTGTTGAATAATATTAATGATGATTACGAAAAAGATATAATAGGTTTATATGATAGATTTATTATATATTTTAAAAAAACAGATGGAGAATTAACAACAAGACAATTTATAGAACGTTACAGCGTAAGAAAATCAGACATTTCATATAATGAATTATCAAAAATAATAGAATTTCCAAATTTAAAAAATAAATATTTATTATTGATGTTAATGGTAGGTAGAGTAAGAAATAATATGTTTCATGGAATCAAAAACATTAATGACTTAAATAATCAAAAAGAATTATTTGAAATATGTAATAATTTATTAACATTATCTTTAGATATTACCAACATGTTAGTGTTATAAAAGAATAAATCTAATTAAGAAATAGAAAAATCAAAATATTTATTATCAATAAAAAGCAACTATTGTGTTATAATAATATTAAAATTGTAAGGAGGAATAATATGCTAAATAAAACCACATGGCCACTTTTATCTTTAAATAAAAGAAGAACACAAATTAATACAAATCCAGATTATCAAAGACCATCTGTCTGGACTAAAAATCAAAAACAATTATTGATTGATTCAATATTACATGATTATGATATTCCAAAAATATATTTGCACGAAGTAGATAAAAATAAGTATGATGTTGTTGATGGTCAACAAAGAATACGTGCCATTTGGTCATTCTATGATGATGAATATCCATTACCTAAAGATGCTGATCCTATTAACGATATTGAAATAAAAAATAAGAAATATAGCGAATTAGAACCAGAAATATCTGATATAATTGATACATATAATTTGGATTTTGTTATTTTGGATAAAAATGATGAAGAAATAAGGGAAATGTTTTTACGTCTACAAAATGGTACATCTTTAAAAGCACAAGAAAAACGAAATGCTATACCAAGTAAAATGAGAGATTTTGTAAAAACAGTTTCTTCTCACCAATTTTTTGATAAGGTTAATTTTAAAGATAGTAGATTTACATATGATTTGATTGCCGCTCAAATGTGCTTGCTTGCTATAAATGGAACAATAACAAATGTTAAAGATAAAGATTTAAATGATATGTATTGGAATAATACAGATTTTGATGAAAATTGCGAACAAGCAAAAAATATTAGAAGAATATTAGATTATTTAAATACAATGTTTGAATATAAAGCTCCAGAATTACAAAGGTATAGCGTTATTTCATTATTTCTATTAATTATGGATTTAATGCCTAATTATGACATTAGGGGGCGTGAAAAAGAAATCTACGACTGGTTTATTGAATTTGAAAACAATAGAACATTAGATAGAATGAAAGAAGCAGAAGAACAAGATCCAGTATTAGTTTTATATCAAAGATGGATTTCAAACTCTTCTGATACATATGAATCGTTAACTTATAGGCATAAGGTATTAAAAGAATCACTTTTAGCTACAGTAAAAAAATTACCATTAAAGGATTCACAAAGATCATTTGATGAAGCACAAAGACAAGTTATATATAGACGTGATAAAGGTATATGTCAACAATGTAAAAAACATTGTGACTGGAATGATTGGGAAGCTGATCATATAGTTCCATGGAGTAAAGGTGGAAAAACAGAAATTGAAAATGGACAAGTTTTATGTCCAAGTTGTAATTCATCTAAAAGTGATAATTAAGAAATGTGCATTTATATAATGCATTTTTTTTACATTTTTTTAAAAAAACTATTGAAAAAAGTCTGCGTTTTCAATATAATTATAATGAGGTGACATTATGAATAAGGGTGGTAAAAGAGAAGGAAGCGGAAGAAAATCAATTCAAGGTAAGGAAGTTAAAATTAAATTACCTTTTGAAGTAATAGATAAAATAGATAAAGAGTATAAGGGAAAATGTCTTTCGGATAAAATAAGAAAAAGTATTGATGATGGCTTATATAGCAAAAGTGAATTTAAAAAATATAGAGTTATTGATTTGTTTAGTGGATGTGGTGGAATTAGTGAAGGCTTTAAACATAATAGTCGTATGGAAATTGTAGGAGCAATTGATTTTGATAAAGCGGCATGTAAAACATTTAAGTATAATTTTCCACAGGCAAACGTTATTTGTGGAGATATTACAAAAATAGAAGTTAAAGATACTGGATTTAAAGATGTAGATATAATAGTAGGTGGGCCACCATGTCAAGGCTTTTCTGCATTGAATAGGCATCAAAAATTGGAAGATGATCCAAGAAACAAATTGTTCTTTCAATTTTTAAGATTTGTAAAAGAATTAAGACCTAAGGCAATAATGATAGAAAATGTTAGGCAAATACTTACTAATAAAAATGGGTTTGCTCGTAAGAAAATTTGTGAATTGATGGAAGAAATGGGATATAATGTCCAATATAAAATATTAGATGCCTCTGATTATGGTGTTCCGCAAAAAAGAATGAGAGCTGTTTTTGTCGGTATAAGAAATGATATTGGGAAAGTTGATTTTAACGGTATTAATAAATTTAAGGTTGATAAAAAGACTACTGTTGATGAAGCATTATGTGATTTATACGAGATTGAAAAAAATGCCACAAAAGATGAAACAAATGAAGTATATTCAATATCTGATTCAATTACAAATGAGTATTTAAAAAAGATGCATGATGGAACTAATTATATTTTTAACCATCGTATTAATTATCCTAATGAAGATGTTCAAAAGAGAATAAGCTATGTACCACAAGGTGGTAATTGGAAAGATGTTCCTGAGGAATTATTTCCTTCGAAAAGAGATAATAGACATTCAAACTATATGAGAAGATTAGACGGAAAAGGTCAATCAACTACAATTGATACTGGTCATGCTGTATATTTTCATCCTATCTTCAATAGAGTTCCTTCCGCAAGAGAATCTGCTAGAATTCAATCCTTTCCAGACAGATTTATATTTATCGGTAATAAGGGTGAACAATTAAGACAAGTTGGAAACGCTGTGCCTCCGTTAATGGCTAACGCGGTTTCTAATATGATATTGGAGGTTTTAGAAAATGAAGAGTAAAAGAAAGGTTATTGATTTGTTTTGTGGGGCCGGTGGTCTAACCTTAGGCTTTGAAAAACAAAATTTTGAAAGTGTTCTTGCTATCGACATGTGGAGTAATGCAATAGATACTTTTAATAACAATAGAAAGAATAAAGTTGGTGTTGTCAAAGATATTGCTGAAATTGATGAAAAATTCATAAAACAATATGTTAATGAACATGTTTCTGGTGTAATTGGTGGTCCGCCTTGCCAAGGCTTTAGTTTAGCTGGTAGAAGATCTGAGGATGATGAAAGAAATAAATTATATAAAGAATATTTTAAAACATTATCAATAATTAATCCTGATTTTTTTGTTATTGAAAATGTAACAGGTATTTTGTCAATGAAAAATGGTGAAGTAAAAGAGGATATTATTAGAAGAGCTAAAAAAATTGGTTATAATGTTTATCTAGATAAATTAGTAGCTTCTGATTATGGTGTTCCACAAAACAGAGTAAGGGTATTTTTTATTGGAATTAAAGAGAATTTAGATAAAGGAACATTTAAATTCCCTAAAAAATTCAATTATAAAGTAACTTGCGAAGAAGCAATATCTGATTTACCATCACTAGATAAAAATGATGATCCTTCAAAATACAAAACAGACGCAATATCAAAATACCAAAAGAAAATGAGAAAAAATTGTGATATGGTATATAATCATGAACAAACATTTCATACTGAAGAAACAAAAAAATTAATTTCTCATGTACCTCAGGGTGGTAGTATAAAGGATTTACCAGAAAACTTGAGAGGTAATAGAAAATATAGTTCATTATTAAGAAGAATGAACAGTAAAAATCAAAGTAATACAATTGATACAGGTCATAGGACATATTTTCATTATAAAGAAAATAGAATTTTGTCTGTAAGAGAAGCAGCTAGAATTCAATCTTTTCCAGATAATTATATTTTTAGTGGATCAAAGGTCAATCAATATAAACAAGTTGGAAACGCTGTTCCACCTCTATTGGCAGAACAAGTTGCAAAGGCAATAGTAGATTATTTATACGAATAAGAGGCCATTTATGGCCCTTTTTTCTATCATATGATATAATTATCATTGAGGTGTGAAGTAATGGAGTTTAATTTTGATTATTTTTTAAAGTTTTATAAAGAAAATGAAAATAAATTAATATTTGAAGATGGATTAAGACCAGCGAAAAGTTTAACAAGAAATATTTTTAGTTGTGTTGAAAAGTTTAAAAAGTGGTATCTTGAAACAAAAAGGACTACTGTTAGTCAAAAAGAAATTGAGGATGAAATATGTAAGTTGTCAGAGACTGGCCAAAGTACTATAGCCGATAATATTCGTGGAATGATTGAAATAAAATTTTTAACTGATCCAGATGAGGCACGAAATTATAAATTTACTAAAGAGTTCATACAATTTATTTATGGAAGTATTCCAATTGAAGATTATATTATAAATAAGTTGGAATCAATATGTTCTCTAGATGATATTAATATGTTTCAAAATTATATTCTTGCTACCCTAAGAGAAGGATTGATCAACGGTTATATTGTTTCTTATCCAGATGGCTATTCAGATTTTGAAATAATGGTGCCTAGCAAAGAAGAAAGAATTAAAATATGTACAGATATTTATCTCCTTTATGGCTTTTCTAGTAGGGGAAAAAATCCATCAGATGGTAATTATACTCCAAACATAAATTACAGAATATTAAGTACATGTAGACAACTTAAATTGATTGATGTAAATAACGATGATAAATTTGAATCACATGGATTCCCTAAATTTTATTTAACAACAAATGCTAAAATGATATTAGATAAGATTAATAATAATTTAAAAAATAAGGAAAACATTCCTGATACTATTATTGATGAATTAACAAAAACAGGTATGGTTGATTCTGAAAGTGCAAAAATGATTGTTGAACCGTCAATTGTTACTGTAGATTCCAATATTATTAGTGAAACTGATAATAATAGCATATTTGAAGATATATACGACGAGTTATATATAGCACAATCAAATAATTTAGATCCAGAACCACTATTAAAAATATTAGATTTACCTGTTCCATTGGCAAACAAGTTTTCAAAGGCCACTGCTAGAAGAGATCCACAAAAAGCTGCTAATGCTAAAGCGGTTGCAAACTATCTGTGCGAATTTGATAATAGTCATATGACTTTTACTTCTAAAGCAAACAATGAAAACTATGTTGAAGCGCACCACCTAGTTCCCATTCAATTACAATCATATTTCTTATATAGTTTAGATGTAGAATCAAATATTGTGTCTTTATGTCCTATTTGTCATAGAAAAATACATTTGGCAACACCTAAGGAGAAACGCGAGATAATTACAAAGCTATACAGAAGTAGAATTGATAGATTAAAAGAATGTAATATAATGATTGAACTAGAAGATTTAATAAAATTCTATTCATAACAAATTAATAAAATGGCGCATAAATAACGCGCCTTTTTATGTAGTGTATATTGTTCTATCAGGGTGGAAGAGAGCAAAATGAAAATTATAGAACTAGAAATTACGGTTAAACTGTAATCTTATGTTATAATTAAATCAGGTGATATCTATGAAAGAATTACAAGAAAAGATTGAAAAATTTAATGAAGAAAGAGATTGGGATCAATTTCATTCTCCAGTTAATCTAGCTAAAAGCATTTGTATTGAAGCAGGAGAGTTATTAGAATGTTTTCAGTGGAATGATAATTACGATTTAGAAGAAGTAAAAGAAGAACTTGCAGATGTTTTAAATTACTGTATACAAATGGCAAATAAATTAGGTGTAGATCCTAAACAAATAGTTTTAGATAAGATGGAAAAGACAGCTAAGAAATATCCAATAGAGAAATCAAAAGGAAAAAGTACAAAATATAATAAGTTGTAGGTGGTAGAATGGCAATAAAGATTGTAAGTTATATCATAGTATTAATTATTACAATTGTATCAGTGATTCAAGGAGTTAAAATGTACAAAGAATCCCAAAGTCCGACTGAACGAGTTTTATATATTTTGTTTTTATTCGTATATTTTATACCAATTATTGTTTATTTATTGGATAGATATAATGTGCCTACTACACTAGGAATTGCAAATGGAATAAATATGAATAGATGGTTCGAATTTATCAGTTCATATATTATTGGAATCATTGGTGCCATCATAAGTGGTGTATTTGTTGTTTTGATAACTTTGAAGCAAATAAAAACTCAAATTGAAAGTAATAAGGAGGATAAGAGAATTGAAAATGCTCCAATATTTAATTATTCATTTCATAGTTTAAGTTCAAGGTATAACTATAATCACACTATAGAAATTGGTGAATATGGTGATACATATCATTTATACTTTAAAATGGAAAATATAGGTTTAAATCATAGCAAAAATATAAATATTTTAATAAAAGTTGACGAAAAGGAAGACAGAAAGTTTTCACTTAATGGATACCAATCCTTTATAAAGAAAAATGAAACAGTTTGTATTGATTTAATTTTAACTTTAAATAATAATAATCATAGAAAAATAATAGTAGAAGTTTATTATGAAGATTTATTAAATAACAAGTATATGCAAAGAATTAACACCATGATAATTCCTGTAAATAAAATTATAAATAGCTTAAAAATAGATGGTTTTAATGTAGAAAATGCAAAATTATTGGGAAGTGAGTAAATAAATATGTTAGTATATGAAGGAATAAAAAAAGATTTTATTAATGATGTAGATATAGGATTAATAGCGGATAAAATAAGAAATAAATATATAGAAAAAATTAAAAGAAGACCAAGTCCTCCAGAATTTAATTCATGGAAAAATTCTATGCAATATATGAGAGGAGTATTAAATGATAAAGATATACCAGATAATACAGGTATTGCTATTGAGTATAATATACCCCCAACTGGATGTAGAATAGACTTTATGATATCAGGCTATAACAAAAATAAATCTAATGTTGTAATAGTAGAATTAAAACAATGGGATAAAGCAACTGAAGTAGGTAAATTAGATGGTGTTTATAAGGTAAATACATATACAGGCGGAGGGTTAAGAGATGTCAACCATCCATCATACCAAGCAATGACTTATGCTAATTTAATTAAAGATTATAATGAATCAGTCCAATTAAAAAATATTAATATAGTACCATGTGCTTATTTACATAATTATTACTTCGATAATGACGATACATTACTATCTGATAATTATAAAGAATATACAAATATAGCCCCATTATTTGGACATAATGATGTCATTAAACTAAGAGATTTTATTAAAAGATATATAGAAGATGGAGATGATGGAAGCATTCTCTATGAAATAGATCATGGAAGAATTAGGCCATCTAAAATGCTTCAAGATTCTTTATCAAAAATGTTACAAGGTAATAAAGAATTCTATATGATTGATGAACAAAAGATTATATATGAATATGCATTAAGTAATGCTATTGATACAGTGGCTAGTAATAAAAAGAATGTAATGATAGTAAGAGGTGGACCAGGTACAGGTAAATCAGTATTAGCAATTAATCTATTAGTAGAATTTAATAATAGAAACATGACATGTTTCTATGTAACAAAAAATGCTGCTCCAAGAAATGTTTTTTCCACAAAGTTAAGAGGAGATTACACCCAAACATATATTAATCATCTATTTCAAGGATCAGGTAATTTTGTAGATGAAGAAAGCAATAAATTAGATGTATTAATAGTAGATGAAGCACATAGATTAAATGAAAAGTCAGGTTTATTTCAAAACAAGGGTGAAAACCAAATTAAAGAAATAATTAATGCATCTAATTTTTCAATATTCTTTATAGATGAAAATCAAAAAGTAACCCTTAAAGATATTGGTAGTGAAGATTTAATTAAGAAATACGCTAATGAATTAGATGCTGGCATATATACTTATGAATTAGACAGTCAATTTAGATGCAATGGTTCTGATGGCTATATAGCATGGCTAAATAACTTACTAGAAATAAAAGAAACTGCTAATTTTGATATAGATGGATTTGACTATGACTTTAAAGTATTTGATAATCCTAATGAATTAAGAAAAGCTATTGAAGAAAAAAATAAAAAAAATAATAAATCTAGATTAGTAGCAGGATATTGCTGGAACTGGATAAGTGAAGGAAAAAATAAAACAGACATTCATGACATAGTAATACCAGAATATAATTTTGAAATAAGTTGGAACTTAGGTAGTTCTACAACATGGGCAATTGATAAAGATTCCATAAATGAAGCTGGATGCATTCATACATGCCAAGGATTAGAATTTGATTATATAGGAGTTATTATTGGAGATGACATGAGATATGAAAACGGACACATAATAACTGATTATACAAAAAGAGCTAAGACAGATCAATCATTAAAAGGAATTAATAAAATAGTTAAAGAAAAAGGCCAAGAAGAAGCTAATAATATTGCTGATTTAATAATAAAAAATACATATAGAACACTAATGACTAGGGGTATGAAAGGTTGTTATGTTTATTGTACTGACGATAATTTAAGAAAATATATTAATAATATAATCAACAGCTAGTATGGAGGTATTAAATGGAATATTGGAGTAGAATTGATTTACATCAACATACCAACCATGATATAGATTGTAAAGGAAAAAAAGTTAAAGATAATTATACTCATAGAGATTATTATAATTGGCTTAAGGAACAAAATGTGGATTTAAAAGCTGTAACATGTCATAATAATATTGATATTAGTGAACATGTTAAGCAAGCAATTATATCTGACATGCTTAATATTAATCATTTAGTTGGAGTTGAGATAGATTATAAATTTGATAGTTTAGAATTTCACGCTATATCAATACTTAGTCCTAATGTTGATATAATAAAATTTTCGGATAAATTAACTAATATGCGAGTATCAAAAGGGAATAATGTTTTGCTTAATAAAAAAGATTTTTGTGATCTTCATGAAAATCTTGAATTTATTTTTATTCCTCATGCAATAAAAGATAAAGGATTATTAAATCATAAAATTGAATCATCTACAATCGATTGGGTTATAAAAGCGTTGATTAGTGGCACAGGTTTTCCAATACTATTTGAAAATACAAAAGACTATTATTTGTATTCTATGGTAGAAAAAATTCATAAAGTTTTAAATGCAAGTGAAATTGGTGAAGATACTCCAGCATATGTGGGCAGTGATTATAAATTTGATAACGATGAGGATCGCAAGAAAAAAATTCTTGAAAAAGGATCATATTCAATTAACGCTTTACCAACATACAGGGGTTTAGAAATTTCTTTAAGAAATTCAGATACTCGATTATCTTTAGAGAATCAAATTATTAATAGAGAACGTTATATTAAAGAAATAAGGGTTAAAAATAATAAATCTCTTGAAGAGTCATTAATTAAATTGTCACCAGGATTAAATGTAATAATTGGAAATTCTGGATCTGGTAAAACTTTACTATTAAATCAGATTCTTTATGAAATAAAAAATATTGGGTTAACCGCTGCTTCTAAATCATCCAAAGATGGTGCTAAAGAAGGAGTTAATCCATATGAAAAGAAAGTTGGAAAATCATCAGTTTTGGATATTAAATACGATAGTGAGATAGATAATAAAAATATAAAAATTATTGAAATTCCTAATATTTATTCCGAAATATTAAAGAGCCAAGATGATGAACTATCAATAGCTGAAAAATTTGGCATAAATAATGATAATGATGCTAATGTTATAATTAATCGTTATAAAAATGATGTAAATAATTATTATCAATGTATAAAGGATATTAAAAATAATATTGAAGTTGGGGAAAGGATACTTCAAAATATTTATTCGGCTATAGACTTTTTGTCAAAAAATAAAATTTCTAATTATGCTTTTAATTTAAATAAATATATTTTTGATGAAAGTGAATTTAAAACTCAAACGTTTAAATTAAAAAGAATTAATGAATTATTAAGTCAACAAGAAAAAATTGTTAATTATTTTAATTCAATTAAAGAATTATTGACGTTAGATGTTGATAAAGAAAAGATTGATGACTTAATTTTTAAATATAATGAAATAATAGAAAGTTTGAAGACTGAATCATTAAATGTGAAAAAGAAAATTAGACAAATCAAGTTTGAAAAAAAACTTGTTGATGTTATTAATGAACAAATTGAGGATTCAATTAATAAACTAGGAAATAAAGAAAAAACAGTTAAGTCTAGGGAACAAATATACACAAGTGAATTTGGTAAATTGATTAATTTATTAAAAAGAACACTTCTTAATGAGAAAAGAGAAGCTGAAATTCAATTGAGTTTACCATATGAATCATTGAAGAAAGAGATTGAAACTAATTCTAATGATTATGCTCGTTTAACTTTAAATGATAATTTGTTTAATGTAAATAATACTAATTTAGAAGATTCAAAATTATTTAATTTGGATAAAATTAAAGGTAAAATCAGATCGTTAAACTTATCTAAAATTAATTTGCTTGATTCTGATTCTACAAAGAATTTGATTAAATCTTTAAATGAAATTAATATTAATCTAAGTGAAATAATTACAGATGCAAGTGATATTCCAAGAAATATAGAATTATATTTGGACGAAAATAATGGTTGGAAATTAATATCTGATATTAATAAAGGTGATATTGCAAAAAAATCTATAGAATTTTATTTCAATAGATTAATCAAAGAACAACAACCAGATATCATATTAATAGATCAACCTGAAAATGATGTAGATAAAAGTTTTATTTCTGAAACATTATCTACCTTTATTAAAACACAAAAGATTGAAAAACAAATTATAGTTACATCTCATGATGCGATAGTAGCAATAAATTCTGATGCTAATATGATTATTGAAGCATCTGTTAATAATGATAATAAGATATCTTATAATTCTTATTGCCTTGAATATGTTGAAGAAGAAAAACTTGTGGCAACTAATAAGGTAGCTTTAATATTAGATGGTGGTAAACGAAATATTAAGAAAAGATATCAAATATATGGAGGAGAATTAACATATGAAAATTGAAATATTAAAAAAAGATAATGATGACAATATTTACTATAAAATTAGCGAAGAAATAAAGAAATTGAATTTTAATAATATTAAGGAAATATCTAAATCTTTCTTGGATTTGAAGAAAAATGGTGAGAAAACAGAATATGAAGTAACTTCAAACAATCCTGAATTAGCACTATATAAAACTACTTTAGAGAATATTATAAATAGTATTTGTAGTGATGAAGAATTATTAGAATTATATAAAGAAAACTCTGATTCTTTAGAAGATAAAACTGAAATTGTTTCTTCAGAAGAAAATGATATGGAAGAAGTAGAATCTAATAATGAATCTGTTGAAGAAATTCCTGTCACTAGTAATAATTTCATAAATAATGAAGATTGGCCATTTTAATTGCTACCTATACTTTTACCTATATAGATTTATAAATAGTGATAAACTTTTATAAATAATTAAAAATTTAAATCCCCTAAAATATAGGGGATTTAATCATTTATCACAGGTATAAAACGAACAAAAATTCGTCCCTTTGAAGAGAGCATTATCCAAATAATTTACTATCTTTTTATAAAGAATAAATAAAAAGATGATTTTATTAATTATATTGAATATAATAATATTCAAATAAAAATCTATGTTATAATTATAATAAAGAATAAATTATAAAGAGGTTAGTACAATGAGTAATAAAAAAAATACTGAAATAATAAGTGTTAAAACATTATTATCAAAGAAAAATTTAATAATACCTAACTATCAAAGACCATATAAATGGTCATTTAATAGTGTTATAACACTATTAAACGATATAGAAAAAGCCTATTATGATAAAGGACAAAATAATAAACCTATAAAATATAGAATAGGTACAATAATACTATATAAGAATAAACAAAATAAATATGAAATAGTAGATGGCCAACAAAGAATAATAACATTAATTCTTATAAAAATAATTATAGATAATAATTTTAGAAGTACTTTATTAGAAGAAAAGTTTTCAAATAAAGAAACAATAACAAAAATAAAAGAGAACATATCAGTAATTAATAATTGGGTAAAAAACAAGAAAAACTCAAAGACAATAATTAATTATGCAATAAGAAACATACTAGAAGTATTAGTAGTATATGTTGAATCACTAGATGAAGCATTTCAATTATTTGATTCTCAAAACTCACGTGGAAAAGAGTTAAATCCCCATGATTTATTAAAAGCATTTCATCTAAGAGAAGCAGTAGAAAACTATTCAAATTCAAATAATAAAAAGTTAATGAAAATAATAGCTTCAAAAGTAAAATCATGGGAAAACAGAAATTCAGAAGAAATAAATAACCTGTTCTCATATTATTTATATCCTATTTTAAATTGGAGTTCACACAAAAATTATCAACCATTTACTATCCATGAAATTAATAATTATAAAGGTGTAACCATAGATTTATGCAAAGAAAACTATAATTATACAAATATAAATAAGAATCATTATGAAATAGGACATCCATTCTATTCAGGAATACCTTTTTTTGAAATGGTAGATATATATTTTAAAAAAATAGAAGAAATAAATGAATGCATGAAGAAAAATCATAGACTAATTTATGAATTATTAAGTATATATCTAAATGATGAAATAGGAATAGAAATCCAAAAAACAAATAATGAATTAATAAATCAAATAAAAGAAAATGACAATACCATAGGAATGAAATATATTATAAGATTATACTATTGTTCTTTATTATATTATTATGATAGGTTTAATAGACTAGATCCTATAATAGTAAAGAAACTATTAATGTGGGCATTATCACTAAGATTTGATTTAGAAATGGTAAATCTATCAAGTATAAACAAATATGCCCAAGGAATAAATAGTGATTCTAAATATACAAACGAAATTCCAATGTTTATAATAATAAAAAATTCTATCTATCATAGTGATTTATATAATTTAGATATAAAAATAAAAGAAAACATCACCAAAGAACATAGATGGTATAGAATATATGAAATATTAAAACTAATAAATAAAGAAGGTGACAACAATGAAAATAAATAATGATAAAATAGATGAACTTTATATATTAGAAAAAGAAAAAAGTATCTTTGATAAAAATATGGATTTTATAATACCAATTTATCAAAGATCATATGAATGGGAAGAAGAACAAATAGATAGATTATTTGAAGACATAATGGATTTCAAAGAAAAAACATATTATTTAGGAATAATGGTAACACATAAGAATAATGATGGTAAATATGAAATAATAGATGGTCAACAAAGATTGACAACGCTATACATCATATTAAA
This sequence comes from Bacilli bacterium, assembly GCA_036342255.1. Classification (GTDB taxonomy): domain Bacteria; phylum Bacillota_I; class Bacilli_A; order RF39; family UBA660; genus RUG11198. The sequence goes on along the minus strand of JAZAUS010000008.1, from coordinate 24,217 downwards.
ATGTTTAAATCTTCCAATAAAAGATACCCTACATTTTAGCCTAAGAGAAAAATCAACAAAAACACTAAAGGATTTAAATAAATTAATAGATAAAAAAGAAATAAGTAAACAATATGATATAAGTATCATAGAAAAAGCAAAATATATCAACGAAACAATTAAACAAATAGATAAAGATAAGTTAAAACAAAAATTAGAAAGAACAAAATTAATACTAACAGAAGTTCCAGAAAAAACAGATTTAAATCATTATTTTGAAATAATGAATACAAGAGGTGAGCAACTACTAAATACAGATATAATTAAAAGTAGATTACTAAATTTTATAGACAAAAATGACGAAACAAAAGGAAATATTAAAAGAAAAATATTTTCAGAAATATGGGAAGCATGTTCTGATATGAATTCATATGTACAAATGAATTTTACACCAGAAATAAGAAGAAAAATATTTGGAGATAATTGGAACAAATTCATAATAAATAGCTTTGATGAATTATATGATAATTTAAATAAGAACATTGAATTTCAACCAAAAACTTGTTCAATTAATGATATTAAAAACAACACAAATAATTATAAAAAAATAATTGAAGATTTATCTGACAGTAAAGAAGGAATAATAACCAAATATGAAGATAAAGATAAAGAAATCAAATATGAAAGTATAATAAAATATCCAATATTTTTATTACACATTCTAAAAGTATTTGTACGAGAAGAAATAAAACCAGAATATAATGAAGATGATATATTAAACGATCTATTAGATGAAAACAAACTAATAGAGAGCTTTGAAAAAGTTATAAAGAATTTAGATTATTTAAAATTAAATAAAAAAAATCCAAAAGAAGATTTTTCTCTAAAATTCATTTACTTACTATTAAAATCTAGATATTTATTTGATTCCTATATTTTAAAGAGAAAATATACAAATGAAAATAAAGATGGACAATGGAGTATAGATATATTAAGAAAATCAAGTTCGAAATCCCCAACTTGGAAATCAATATCAAAAAACTCAATAATGATGCAAGCCGCATTAAGAGTATCGTATACATCTCCAAAAGTAATGCACTGGATAACAGAAGCATTACAATATTTAAATACTATTGATAATATAAATAATCAAGAGTATGAAGATAAAATAGAGGAAATAATTATTAACAATATTATTAATATAATAAAAGATTTTAATAAATCAAAAGACAATAATAATTATACTATTAATAAAGAAAACAATTATTTTTATGAAGGGGTAGACATTCATCATATATTGTTTAATTATTTAGATTATTTATTATGGAAAAATAATAAAGAAAAACAATATAATAAATTTGAATTTGAATTTAGAAATTCAGTAGAGCACTTTTATCCACGAAATCCCAAAGGCTTTGATGAATGGAAGAATAAAAAAGAATTAAATTATTTTGGCAATTTATGTCTCGTTTCAAAATCATTTAACTCAGAATTATCTAATGATGCACCAAGTGCAAAAGTTGCCTCATATAAGAATCAAATAGATAAAGGAAGTCTAAAACTAAGAATTATGGCCAGTTACATAAAAACAAAAGATGATAACAAAAAATGGAAAGAACAATTAAGTAAAGAACATGGTGATAAAATGTTAGAAATATTGTTAAAAAAATTAAATCAAGAATAAACATATATAGAATATAATCTATATATGTTTTTTCATGTTATAATCAATATAGGTGATTATATGTTATTTAAAATAGAAAAAGTATTAGAAAGAGATATGGATCTTCTTGTTATTAATAATTTCATTAATAATAAATTAACTAAATTATTCTTAGATAAATTAAATTATAAAAATTATAAAGTAATTAGTGTAGAACACTCTTATGTAGATGCTGATCTAGGAGAATCTGATATAACAGTTATTATTGAAAAAGAAAATCATAAAGTAGGATTATTAATTGAAGATAAAATTGATGCTCCTGCTATGGATTTACAACCAGAAAGATATATTGAAAGAGGAAAAAGAGGAATAAGTAATAATAGATATAATGAATTTAAAACTATAATAATAGCACCAAAACAATATTTAAATACCAACCCATATGTAGAAAAATATCAATATCAAATATCTTATGAAGAAATTCTTAAAGTACTATCTAATGATATTTATGCTAAAACTCTAATCAATAAAGCTATAGAAGAAAAAGAATCTGGTTATGTTATTATTGAAAATGAAATGGTAACTAAATTTTGGGAAAAATACTATGAATTTATTAGATTATACTATCCGACAATTAAAATACATGAAATACATGGTCCAAGAGGTTCTAGTGCATCATGGCCTGAATTATTAACAGACTTTAAACAAGTAAAAATTATGCATAAATCTGATAGAGGATATATGGATCTTACTTTCAATAAAATGGCCAATTATATTGATATATTTAATAAATATATTAAAGAATTATCTAATGACTTAAAAATAGTTAAAACAGGTAAATCTCTATCAATTAGATTAAATGTCCCAATAATTGATTTTAAAAATGAATTTAATAACTATACTAATGAAATGCATGAATGTATGAAAGCAGCATTAAAACTATATGATATATTATCTAAAATAAATGTTTTAATGATGTATAATGAAATAGAAAAATAAGTAAGACTCAATTCTTACTTTTTTCATGTTATAATCAATATAGGTGATATATATGTCTAAAGAAGAATTAGTATTTGATAAAGAAATACATAGTAAGTTTATGAATAATATAATAATAGATTATGGAATAATAAATGGTAATAATACTATAGTATTTATTAAAGCAGGTCAGAATGGATCTTTATATGGATATAATAATAAATATATAAAGATGGCTAAAAGATTAAATAATAAATATAACTGTAGTGTTATATGTTCATCAAATCCCTTTGATGGACATAACCCTTTAGATAACGCCATGACTATTATAGAAGACTATGCTAACATATTTAAAGACTATAAAATATATTATTTAGGATTCTCCAATGGTGCTCTAATAGGAGCCTGGTATGGATATAAATATCCTAAAATAAAAAGAATGGCTCTAGTAAATGGTCCCCTAATGTATAATTATCATAAAACTAAAGAAGGAGCTCTATCCTTTAAAGGAGAATCTATTAAATTTATATATGGAGAATATGACCAATCTATAGATTATATAGATCTATTAAAAGCTATAGAAACTAATAGAATAAAAGTATATATAGAAGATAAACAAGATCATCACTTTAGTAAAAGTGATGACCAATTCCAACTATTACCAGATAAATATTTATTTAACATAAACCCAGAAAAATAATTCTGGGTTTTAAAAATAAATTTTAAGCTCAAATTAGTTGACAAAAGTATAATTTTTGTATTATACTAATGGTAAGTAAGAGGAGTAAAGTCATCTTACTGAGAAAGGAAACCACATAATATGGAAGAAAAATTCGTAGAAAGATTAAGAGAGCTTCTTGCAAGAGAAAATATCAAACAAAAAGATCTTGCCCAAGATGTAGGAATTACCGAAGCTGCATTATCAAGATATATGAAAGGAGATAGAATTCCACATGGAGAAACAATATGCAATCTTGCCACTGCTCTACATACAACAACAGATTACTTATTAGGTAGAAAAGACAAAGAAGAATTTAATAAAGAAATCAGCTTTAATGAAATGGAAGGATTACTTGCAAGAAATTCTAAAAATTATTCTAATAAACAAAACGATGAACTGATGAGAATTATCTTAAAAAACAAATAATCAGGAGGGAATTTATGTCTAAAATTAGACTCAGAGATGAAAGATATGAATATATTAAGAAAAAAGTAGTAAAAACATTAGTTGAATGTGATATACACACTATTCCAATTAATCCATTTGAAATATGTAAAAAAAGAAAGTATGTATTAATAAAGTATACTGATAAATACACTGAAGAAGAAATGAAAATAATTTGTGAAAGATTTCCAAATGGATTGAATTATTTCCACAATGGTGAAAGAATAATAGAATATAATGATTCTTTAACTCCAGAAAGAATAAGAACCACTATATTTCATGAAATAGGACATATTGAATTAAAACATACATGTGAATGCACTTTAGCTGAAAATGAAGCTGAATGGTTTGGTGTTTATATTATTGCACCACCACCATTAGTTAATTTATTTAGTTTAGTTGACCCAATAGATTTAGCCTTAAAATTTAATACCTCAATGGCATGTGGCTACTATTCAATGGTTAGATTTATTAAATGGAAAAGATATTCTTTGTTTCTCAAAGACTATGAAAGAAGATTAGTTAAACAGTTTGATGTTAATCATGAACAGTTAACTAAGAAAGAAGAGGTGATATAAAATTGATTGTAAAGAAAAAGTACTTTGTTACTAGCGATAACAAAGTACTAAGAACCAAAAATCTAATAGATTCGGTTACAAGTCTATTATATCATGAAGGTTCAATTTTTCAAAAAAAAATTAAGAATATTTTACAAATTATTATTAGAAAGGAATGGTGAGTAATCATGAATAATAGACTTAAATCACCAATCAACAGGTGCACATATGAGGAAAGTTGATAATATAGAAATAAAAACTCGATTAGAATATTTAAGAATACTAAATACAACTACACCATCTAACTCTGGTAGAATGCCAAATTTAAAATGCAACTTAGAAGTATATCCAGACTTTCTCGCACTTTATACTGAACCTGGTAAATATACTAAGACATTATTAACAGCTCTATGTTTTTACTTATGGGATGAAAAATTTGATGATCATGATGGATTATTAAATTCAATTAAATATAATATAAGAGAAAAACTAGATTTCTATAAAAAAAGATTTCACGGAGTAAAAATGATAATATCTCCAGACTATAGTCTAGTAGGTAATATCTATCCTACAATCAACGAAGGAAGAATATTTGATTCGAGATTAGTAGCACTTTGGTTTGCTAATGAATTAGGAATAATTACAATCCCTAATATGACTTATACCGATGAAGATTCATTTGAAACGATGATTGATGGAATAGAAGAATGCAAAGTTGTATGTTTTAATGCTATGTCTTGCCTAACTGATAAAGATAATAGAAAAAAATTAGAAAAAGCTATTAAATTTACAGTAGATCATTTAAAACTAAATGCTATAATAGTATATACTTCAACTACTAATGATGATATAATTAATGATATCTTTAAATATGCTATCGAGAATAATGTGAAAGTTGTAATTCCTGATAATACCATTAGAGAATCTAACAGGAGAAAATTATATGGGAAGAATTAATAAAATAGGAGGAAGTACTGGAGTTGGTAATTCCAAACAATTATCACTTGAACAGCAAGCTTATTCATCTCTTATTAAGGAATTAGAAAATTCAATAAATAACATAAAGACATATAACATTAATAAGAATGCAAAAGCTATTACCAACAAATATCCTATAACAAAAGGTGGCTACTTTGGTAAAAAAGGATCTTCTACAAAAATAAGAGTAATAAATACTGACAAACCAATCTCAGAAGCAGAAAACTTTTTTAACAAAATATCAAAAGGCTACACTTATATTAAATCTGATGGTAATGTCAAACTAGCATACTTACCTGATGGATCAATTATTACATATCGAGTATATACTAAAACAAGTAAGACGGGCAATTCTCCAGCAGTAGATATTAATATTAAAAGTTCAAAAGTTAATCCAAAAATAAAAAATCAAAGAATACATTTTGAGGAGGAAAAAAAATATGATTAAACAAAAATTCATAATAAAAGAAGAAGATTTGTTAAAAAATATAAAAGGTAATAAATTAGAAAAAATATATTATACTGAACCAGTGTTTGGAAAAATAAAATTAGATTTTTCAGATTATGCAATCATCATATCTAATGAGATGCACAAGAAAAATTTAATTGGTGATTATGAAGACATAACATATTTTACTATTGATAAAGTAGATAAAGAATATGATTTTAGTCATTTTGAAAATGATAATACAGTTAAAAATATAAACATCAACGAAAAAATCATCTCCATTAAAATAGTTAATGATTTAATTAACTATAATGATGAGTATGAAATATCATATGATGAAGCAATAGTCTTCATAACAGATGAACATGATTATATAATATCTAGAGATTGGTTCTACATGGAAACAATGGAGATTAATATTGATAAAGATATAGATGACATTCTAAATAAAGATACAATTAAAGAACAATATAGAGGTGAAGAAACAAATATTAAAGTAGATATAAATAGAACTAATAGAGATATATAAATTAACTCCAGTCAAAAGGAGATTAATTCCAACAAATACCAGATAAATATTTATTTTATAATACCAAGCCTGAATAACATTCAGGCCTTTTACATGTCAATTAGAAAAATAACAGTTGACACACAAACAAGTGTTTGTTACAATATATTACAAGGAGGGTAAAAAATGAATCAAGATAAAATGCATTTAATAAATAAATTATTTAATAATGAAACCATTAGAACCATTTGGGATAAAGAAAGCGAAAAGTATTTTATAAGTGTTGTAGATATAGTAGGAATTCTGTCAGAAAGTGATAATCCAAGAAATTATTGGAAAGTATTAAAACATAGATTAAAAAAAGAAGGAAATGAGTCGGTTACAAATTGTAACCAACTGAAATTAAAAGCTTCTGATGGGAAATACTATAAAACTGATGTTGTAGACATTGAAGGTATGTTCAGGATTATTGAGTCAATTCCTAGTAAGAATGCTGAACCAATTAAGCAGTGGTTAGCAAAGCTAGGTAAAGAAAGAATAGATGAAACATTTGATCCATCATTAACAGTCCAGAGGGCAATAGATTTATATAGAAAAAAAGGCTATGACGAAAATTGGATAGCCAAAAGAATTAAAGGTATTCAGGATAGAAAAAAGCTTACTGATATATGGAAAAATGGTGGAATAACTGAAAATATAGAATATGCTATTCTAACAAATGAAATATATAAAGAATGGTCAGGTATGACTGCTAAAGAATATAAATCATTTAAAGGCCTTAGAAAAGAGTCATTAAGAGATAATATGACAGATGTTGAAGTAGCTTTAGCAGATTTAGGAGAATTAGCAACAAGAGAGATTGCAAAAAAGAAAAGACCAAAAGGCTTAAATGATAATATAGAAGTAGCAAGACATGGTGGTAAAATAGCAGGTAATGCCAGACGTGATTTAGAACAAGAAATAGGTGATAGTGTAGTTACATCAAATAATGCACTAAACTATGAATATATAGATGAATTAGAAATAGAAATGAAAAATTAATTACTTTTTATTAAATTATGTTATAATACTCTCAATGACTAAAGAAGGTGTAATACATGACAAATAAAATAATTTTAAGACCAATGATGAAAATATCAGAAATGGTTCCATATCTAAAAAAGAAAAACATTAAATTTGAAGAATGTTCTGAAGAAGAAGCTGAAAAATATTTAAGAGAGAATAATAATTATTATAATCTAACTGCTTATAAAAATAATTTTACAAAATATCAATGTGGTGATTTAAAAGGTAAATATATTGATTTAGATTTTGCTTATTTAATAGATTTATCTATCATTGATTATAGAACTAGAATAATATTATTTAAAATGATAATTGATATAGAGCACTATCTTAAAATAAGAATACTAAATACAATAGAAGAATTAGAAAACGAAAATGGATATAATATAGTAAATTTATATTTAGAAAATGATTATAATGATACAAAATATCCAAAAAGAATTCATGATAGTATTAGAAAAAAAGTAACAAATGAATACTATAATAAAATATTTTCAAAATATGATTTAGATGGTGATTCAAAAATTGAAAATATTCCAATATGGGAATTCTTAGAAATAATAACATTTGGAGAACTAATAAACTTTTTTGATTTTTTTACAAAAGAGTATCATCTTGAAGATAATAAATATATATTTATTCTAAGAGAAGTAAACAAACTTAGAAATGCTGTAGCACATAATTCTTGTGTATTATCTGAATTAGATAAAAAAGACAATCCATATAGGGCAGATACATTAGTTATTAATTATCTACAAAAATGTGGAATTGGAAAAGAAAACAGAACTAATAAATTAAGAAATTCAAGAATTAGGCAAATTACTTATACTTTATACTTATTTGATGAAATAATAAGTAGTACAGGTGTTAAACAAAATGTAAATCACGAATTAAGTAAATTGTTTTATAAAAGAATAATTCTTAATGAAAAATACTATAATAATAATGGACTATTGAAATCCATTTATGAATATTTTGATAAGATAATTGAAAAAAACTATAAAGAAAACTTGGAACAATAGTTTGACATAGATGAAAAAATATGATATATTGTCTATGCAAGGAAAAAATGGTAATACATTTTTGTAAGGGGTCTATTCTCGGATAGAGCCCTATTTTTTTAATTTTAATCTAGATAATTATTTTATCTAGATTTTTTTATAAACAAAACTATTAACAAATAATAATACTATGTTATAATAAAACCATAAGGAGGATTATATGAAAAATAAAAAGATAATAATAATACCTATACTTGCTATACTATTATTATTTGTAATATTTAGTAAAACAAATAATAATGAAATAAGAACAATAAAAAGTGAAAAAGAATTATATAATTTATATAATCAAAAAGGAGAAACAAATCTTTCACTAATACAAAAACTAATCACATTACCATTCTCTATATTAGTAGAACATTCTTACAGCCCAAGATATTATAATACCTGGGGAGGAGTAGATTATAACAAAACTACAGATATAGAAGAAGAAGATACAGCAACTAGTTCTTCTACAACAACTGGAGGAACTAAAAAAGATTATTCAGAAACTAATATCCAAGTAGAAGGAGTAGATGAAGCTGATATCTTAAAAACAGATGGAGATTATATATATTCTATATCTGAAAATAAAGTAATAATTACTAATGTAAAAGATTCATCCAAGCCAATTATAGAATCAACAATCTATAATGAAAATAATATCCCATCTGACCTATTACTATATAAAAATAAATTAGTAATTATATCTGCTGAAATAAATGATAACATAGTAAGAGGTAATAGTTCTTATAGATATTACGATAATAAAAATACTATCGTAGAAGTATATGACCTAAAAGATAAAACTAATCCCAAATTACTAAAAAAAATTGAATTACAAGAACCATATTACACAACAAGATCTATTAATGGAAAACTATATATCTTCTCTAAAGGTTATTTAAGAGAAAAAGATAAAAAAATATCTATAGACTATAAAGAAGATAATACAACTAAAAAAATAAATACCAATAATATTTATTATCTAAAAGATCATTTTGAAAACTACCAAACCCTAATAGCAGAACTAGATCTAAATAACATAAAAGATATTAAATTATCTTCATACTTAATAGATATCTCTAACACATATATCTCTAAAAATAATATCTATCTATTAGATGAAGATTACTCTAATGGAAGAATAAGCCTTAAAAGCATCTTTGGCTTAAAAGGAGTCTTTGGCCTAATAGATGCCATTGATAATGATGATTATTCATATAAAAGCAAAACAAAAATATATAAATTCAACATAGATAACAAAAAAGGAGTAACATATCTTACTAATACTACTATAGAAGGAAGTACTATTAATCAGTATTCATTAGATGAATATAATGGAAATATTAGAATAGCTCTAGAAACAGATGATGGAACAAGAATAGCCATCCTAGATAAGAATCTAAAACTATTAGGAGAAACAGAAAAACTAGAAGAAAATGAAAGAATGTATGCATCTCGTTTCATAGGAGATAAAGCTTATCTAGTAACTTATAAAAATACTGATCCCTTATTTGTAATAGACCTAAAAGATCCAAAACACCCTAAAGTACTAGGAGAATTAAAAATACCAGGTTACAGCACTTATCTACATCCATATGATGAAAACCATTTAATAGGAATAGGTATGGATACCAAAGAAGTAATTAATAGAGATAGTAATGGAAACGTAACCAGTAGCTGGGCTACCATAACAGGAATGAAAATGTGTCTATTTGACGTAACAGATATAAACCACCCAAAAGAAATAGACAAAACTGTAATAGGAGACTCTAGAACAGTATCAGCAATCCTAACAAACCCTAAAGCCCTATTATTCTCTAAAGAAAAACAATTACTAGCCATCCCGGTAAATAACTATCAAGAAGATTTCTCTGTAAAAGAAACAGATACTTATGAAGAAGAAATAGAAAACTTTACCCAAAAAGATAATTACATATCAGAAGGATACTTTGTATACCATATAGATCTAAAAGGCTTTAAACTAAAAGGAGTTATCAATCACGAAAAAGATACTACACCAAGATACTACTATTATCCATCTAAATTATTAAGAGGACTATATATAGAAGATAACCTATATACAGTATCTGAATCTGAAATAAAAATAAATAAACTAGAAGACCTAAAAGAAATAAGTAATCTAAAATTAAAAAAGGAGGACAAAGATGAAAACTAATAATAATAGAATAGTATCACATATAGTATCACTAGTACTAGGAATTATTTCCATAGTAACAACCTTATTCTGGTATATATCCCTACCATCTGGTATAACAGCCATAGTATTAGGAGCCAAATCTTATAAAAAAGAAGGCAAAAAAATAGGACTAGCCGGCCTAATAACCGGCATTATAGGAGTAGCCATCTGTCTACTAATCTATATCTCCCTAGCCATAATAATAATCCTACAAAATGCCTCACTATAATAATTATATATAAAAGTTTCTCACAAAAAATTGTGAGAAACTTTTTTATCACTTAAAAACAAATATTATTGCAACAAATATATAAATAATATATAATTAAACCATAGAGGTGATTATACGTGAATAATGATATGGATGATTATAAGAAAAAAGAACTAGAAAGAATAGACAAAAGAATAGAAAAATTAAAACAACACATATGTAGTATAGGGCATGATGAAGACCAACCAAATTCCCCAACAAAAGAATTAAAACAATTAGAACTTGAAAAAGAAGATTTAATAAATGGAACACATAAACTAGAAAACTTTAAACTTAAAGAAAGAATACGCACATTAGAACAGTTAAAATCAGAAGCCAGTATACTTAACAAAAGTAAATACAACAAATTAATAAAAGAAGCAGAAGAAGAAAGAATCAAGTTAAAAGCACTAGATTCATTAAAAAGGAATAATCAAGAATAATAATATAGATTAAAAATAGAGGTGTAAAATGAAAAAGAAACTAATTATATTATTTATCATTATATTAATTATCATCTTTACTTTTATAGGTATAAAAGTATTAATCAAAGAATCAGATAATAATATATATACAATTACTACAGATTTAAAATATCTTACTATGCAAAATGATGGAGGTAGTAATACCAGTGTATACTATGAATTCAATCCCAACAAAAAAAGTATTAAAAAGTTAGAAGATAGTTACAATGCTTCCATTCAAGGTGGTCATTATGATTATAAAGGAAAAGAGATTTATAATAAAACTATTAATAGTAGTACTACTAAAGAATTAAAAGATTTATTAAATGATTTAATCTCTAAAGAAGATATAAATAATCCTAAAAACTATGAACCATATACAATTAAATATAAAGGTAAAAAGAAATCTATTTACAACAAAGAATCAATAAAACTTCTAGAAGAAAAATTAGAAGAAATTGATAATTACTAAAAAAATCCAGATTTAATTCTGGATTTTTTTATTTAAAATAATATTGACTAACCACCAATAGATTGATATACTTATATAGACGAACAAGTGTTCTATGAAGTGAGGCGAGTCTATGAATAAAATATATACCTGTATCGATCTAAAAAGCTTCTATGCATCAGTAGAATGTGTAGAAAGACACCTAGATCCATTAAATACCAATCTCGTAGTAGCCGATAATTCTAGAACTGAGAAAACTATCTGCCTAGCTGTAAGCCCATCACTAAAACAATATGGTATTCCAGGAAGAGCCAGATTATTTGAGGTAATCCAAAAAGTAAAGAATATAAATAACGAAAGAAGATATAAAACAAAATATAAAAGATTCACCTCATCCTCATATCTAGATTCTGACTTAAAAAATAATCCCAATCTAAAACTAGATTATATAACAGCCCCTCCTAGAATGGCTAAATATGTAGAGTATAGTACCAAAATATATAATATCTATCTAAAATATCTATCACCAAATGATATCCATGTCTATTCCATAGATGAAGTCTTCTGTGATATAACTCCTTATCTAACATTCAATAAAATGAAACCAACAGAGTTTATCACAAGAATATTAAATGATGTCTATGACACCACTGGAATAACTGCAACAGCAGGAATAGGAACTAATATGTATCTAGCCAAAGTAGCCATGGATATCGTAGCCAAACATAAAAAAGCCAATAATAAAGGCGTAAGAATAGCTTGTCTAGATGAAATGCTGTATCGAAAACTATTATGGAATCATCAGCCCCTAACAGACTTCTGGAGAGTAGGAAGTGGCTACTATAATAAATTAACCCAAAATAATCTCTATACCATGGGAGATATAGCTAGATGCTCTCTTAACAATGAAGACTTACTATATAAACTATTCGGTATCAATGCCGAACTATTAATAGATCATGCCTGGGGCTGGGAACCCGTAACCATAAAAGAAATAAAAGCTTATCGCCCAAGTTCTAACAGTATCTCATCCGGCCAAGTCTTACCAGAGCCCTATACTTATGAACAAGCCCTATTAATAGTAAAAGAAATGACCGATCTACTAACATTAGAACTAGTATCCAGAAAACTAGTAACAGACCAAATAGTCTTAACCATAAATTATGATATAAATAACTTATCAAGCCCTAACATAAGAGATAACTATATAGGAGAAATAACCAAAGACTATTACGGAAGAAGAGTACCCAAACCATCTCATGGAACCATCAGAATAGATCACCAAACCTCATCCTCAAGCCTCATCACCAAAAAAATTGTTGAACTATATAAAAAAATTACTAATAAACACCTATTAGTAAGAAGAATAACTATCTCTTTTAATAACCTCATAACTGAAGAAAAAGCAAATAGTAAAGTAATATATAAACAATATGACATCTTTACAGATCTATGTAAAATAGATAATATTAATAAAAAACAAAAAGAAGAAGAAATAAAAGAAAGAGAACTACAAAAAGTTATTATCGACATAAAAAATAAATATGGTAAAAACTCTATCCTAAGAGGAATGAATTATATAAAAGGAGCTAGAACCATAGAGAGAAATAAGCAAATAGGAGGCCATAGCGAATGAATAATTATAGTGATATTATTAATTTACAGCACCATACATCTACTAGACATAAAAGAATGTCAATAGAAGCAAGAGCCGCCCAATTTGCCCCCTTCGCAGCCCTTAACGGTTATGGAGATGCCGTAGCCGAAACAGCCCGATTAACTAACTCTAAAATAGAACTATCTGAAGAAATGAAACAAATAATAAACGAAAAACTAACCATAATTAATAACCATATCAAAGAATTACCTCAAGTAACAATAACATACTTCATAAAAGATTTAAAGAAAAAAGGCGACTCTTATAATACTATTACAGCCAATATAAAACAAATAGATTCCGTCTATAACACCATCATATTAACTAATAAAAAGAAAATAAATATAGATGATATAATCAATATATCATAATTATAAATAGTCAATAATATAATAATTATAAAGAAATAATAATAAAAATTTGTTGCCAAAATAAAATATAATGCTATACTATACACCAGGGAGGAAAAAAATGAAAAAGCTTTTTAAAATAGGAAAGTATGTATTAGTATTTGTTTTAGCAATAATGTTATCAATACCATTTACCAAAGTAAATGCTGCTACAATAACAGGAAAACCAAGAATCACTACTGAGCTAAAATCAAGTGAAAACAATATTTATTCATATGATGTAGGACTTAATTTTGAAGATTGGCTTTTACCAGCACAAGAAGGAGAAACACCTTATTGCTTAATAGATGGTTGGATACTATATGAAAAAATTAATAATGAATATAAGAAAATATATTCAACTGACACATCTGATCCAGACTTTGAATCACCATATTCAATAGAAGTAAAATCTGGAGAATCAAGAACTTTTGCTGTAGTAGTTTATACAGAAAATGGAGCTGTAAGTGATTATTCAGATGATGTTGTACTAGATCATAGAGAACTAACTACTGTCGTAGCAAAAGTTGCTCATGGAAACGGATGTTTCACAATTTCTGGAGAAGGCATAAATGATAAAATATGCGATACAACAAACAAAACATACCAAGTACCAGCCGGAACAACAGTAACAGTAAAAGTAATACCAGACACAGGTAATAGCTTTGATGGTTGGTATGTATTTGATGTTGAAACAGGAAAAATATCTGTAGTAGTCCAATCAACAGACTTAGAGTATTCATTTACAACAGAAGCTCTAGTAGAAGGTGATGTAGAAACAATCGCAGCAGCCTTTTATGAATCTTCTTATGAAGTAATAGAAGGAGCAGATCAAACATATACAGTAGATAATAATACTGAAGCCGAATTCGAAATAGACGCTGATTACAGCCTATTTGAAGAAGGTGGAAAAGTATATGTAGATGATATTCTAGTTGACCCAGAAAACTATACTTCAAGATCTGGAAGCACAATTATAACTCTAAAAAAAGAATTTGTAGACACTTTATCAGAAGGAGAACATACATTAAAAGTTGTATTTAACGATGATAAAACAGCAACTACTTCATTTAATGTAGTAAAAAATACTCCTAATAAAGAAGAAACAAATACTGAAACAAATTCAACTAATACAGAAACAACTAATCCTAAAACAGGAGATAACATTTTATATTATGTACTAATGCTAGTACTAAGCCTTATAGGTTTCAGTAAAACATTATTACTAAAAAATAATTAATTAACAAGGGCACATTAAGTGCCTTTTTATTTATCTAAACATATTTATATTATGATATAATTATCTATAGGATGTGATAACATGATTATAATAATAGAAAGTATTATCTTATGTTTAATATTTACCATAATGGTCTATATAATGTCTAGAGAACCCATCAAGACATTATATAATTATCCCCCCAAAATACAAGATAGAGTAAAATCACTAGCCGAATATAAAAATAAAATTCCTACTCAAGAAAATAAAATTATAGCCAAAATATTAGCATCAATCTTATTCTTAATAATTATTTGTATTGTATTAAGATATATTAATGGCTATACAACTTTCAAAGAAAGTTGTATCTATGGATTTATATTATGGACAATAGTAAATCTATGGGATCTAATAGTATTAGATATAATCTGGTTTTGTCATGATAAATATTTTATTTTTAAAGGAACTGAAGATATTATAGATGAATATCATAATTACTTATTCCATATAAAAGGCTTCTTTATAGGTGAAGCCTTAGCCATTATAATATGCTTTTTAGCAGGATTAATAATTCAATTTATTCTCTAATAAATAATTATAAAATAAATTAATACAGATCAAACCATAAGTTTAATCTTTTCTCTTGCAATTATTAAAAAAATATATATAATTATTAATAGTATTTGTAATGTCTATATAAATAAAATGAAATATATAAAGAAGGTGATTATATGATAGATTGTCTAATAGATGGTTTAATAGATACATTAAAACTACTGCCATATTTATTAATTACATTTTTATTATTAGAATATATAGAACATAAATTCAGTAAAAAAAGCCAAAAAATATTATCAAATAACCAAAAATATGGCCCCTTAGTAGGAGGTATATTAGGAGCCTTACCACAATGTGGCTTTAGCTCAATGGCTGCCAATTTATTCTCAGCCAAAGTAATAACTATGGGAACCCTAATAGCAGTATTCTTATCAACTAGCGATGAAATGCTCCCAATAATGATAAGTGAAAAAGTAAATATTATGATATTAATTAAAATAATAGCCTTTAAAGTAATAGTAGGTATTATTATAGGTATTATTATTGATCTTATATATAGAAAGAATCAACAAAAAAGAAAAGAAAGAATTAAAGAAATATGTGAACATGATCATTGTAGCTGTGACCATGATGGCATAATATTATCAAGTATAAAACATACCCTAAAAATAGGTATATTTATCTTAATCGCCAATCTATTAATTAATATAATAATCTTTAAAGTAGGAGAAGATAACGTATCTAAACTATTACTAAATGGTAATATTCTAACTTACTTTATATCTAGCCTAGTAGGCTTAATCCCAAACTGTGCTGGAAGCGTTATTATTACAGAATTATATCTATCTAAAATGATAAGTATAGGAACAATGCTAGCAGGCCTATTAACAGGAAGTGGTCTAGGTATATTATTACTATTTAAAACAAATAAAAATCTAAAAGAAAACATTACCATCCTATCAGTAATATATTTTATAGGAGTAATAATTGGTATCATAGTTGACTTAATTATAATTTAATAAAAAAACTTACGAAAAAAAATAAAAAATGCTATAATAATATATGTGAAAAGCTATTATATTAAGTCAATTATATTCAATGAGTAGCACTAATGCGTAAGTCCAATTGTATAAGGACTTACGCTTTTTATTTATATAAAGGAGGAATAAAAATGTATAAAAAAAATGACTATTTAGTATATAAGAAAGACGTATGTAAAGTAAAAGAAATAAAGAAAAATAAATTAAATGGCTTAGATTATTATATATTAGTACCAATAGATGATGAATCATTAATAATTGATGTACCAACAGATAATAGAATGGGTTATATAAAAGATATAATAACCAAAGAAGAAGCCGAAAAACTAATTAACAGCATCCCCCAAATAGAACCCTTATCTAATATAGAAGATAAATATATAGAAAATAGATATAAAAATCTACTCTATAATGGTACTAGAGAAGATCTAATAAGAATAATTAAGACAACTTATTTAAGAAATGAAGAAAGAACAAAAAATAAGAAAAGAATAAGTGATAAAGATTTTAATTATTTTAATAAAGCCGAAAAATACTTATATAATGAACTATCTATAGCCCTAAATATGTCTTTTGATGAAACAAAAGATTATATAATAAGTAAAGTAAAAGAATTAATTGTTTAAGATTACAATTAATTCTTTTATTTATCTTAATAACTCTACAAACTTCTTAATAATAATATTATTCATCCTATTAGATTCCACTAAACATACAAGATCCTTATCTTCTAATTTAAATGACGTCTTTAATTCATATAATTCATGCTTATCTAACTTATCCTGAACATATTCTCTAACAACTAATCCAACACCCAAACCACCTTCGGCACATTCTTCTATAATTACATCATTACCAATCTCCATTAAAGGATTAATAACTATATTATTATTAACACAAAACTTATTAAAATTCTTCCTATTACTAGCATTCATTGGTAACAATACTAAAGGTAACTTCTTTAAATCTTTTTTATATATCATCTTATCTTTATATATACTATCACCATTTACTACCAATATATCATGTAATTTCTTTATCTTAATTATATTAAAATTATCAGGTATACTATTAGGTAGGTGAGTAAACACTATATCAACAAGACCTACTTTAGCTCTTTTTATTAATTCTTCTGTAACAACAGTATGAACTATAACATTAATATGTGGATATAACTCATGAAACTTCTTAATATAAGGCATCAAATATCTCTGCATTATCGTATTACCAGCTCCTATATTAATAGTCCCATATTCCATATTATTTAAACTATTTATATCCTCCTCAGCTGATATAACCAATTCCATAGCCCTTCTAATTTTATTATATAACATCTCACCAGCATTATTTAAAGATACCCCATCTTTATTTCTATTAAATAGAGTAGTATCCAAATCTCTTTCTAATACTTTAATAGCCTTACTAACAGCAGGCTGACTAACCATAAGTTCATTGGCAGCCTGCGTAATATTCTTATTCTTAGCCACATAATAAAAAGTCTTATATAATTCCATATTAGTTCTCATAATTACCCCCATAACCACAAGTTATACATAACATAAAAAAAAAGTATTTTTATTATAGCACATTATGCCTTATAATACAAAATTGTTTGAAGGGCCTATCAAACAAAATAATAGAAAAGGAGATTTTGGAATTGAAAAAAAGTATATTTGAAAGAATAAGAAAAGCTCAATCAGATCAAGAAATAGCTTATGTTAATTTTTTAAATGATGGAAGCATTTGCGAAGATAAGAGAAATTTTGCTAATTACATAAATAAAAATATAAAAAGTCCAGAAATATTTGATAGAATAGAAGATGTATTCTATAATGCTGCTGAAATATTTGCAATTATTCATAAATTTGATGCTATCAGCATGGAATTATTACTTGGATTAGTTTATGATGCAGAAAACGTAAACGATGATAAAACTTTAAAAGAAAACGCCCAACCATATGATGGTGTAGTACGCTTCTATACAAATCGTTTAAATTGCTACTTAGATGGTAAACAAGTTAACGAACGAGACTATAGTGGTTATATTTCTGGAACACAAGGGTTTATTAACTTTAATACTCTATTATCTTCAATCAAAAAAAGTGGTTTGGACTATGATGGCCCAGAATCATTTGAAGAATTAAAAGAAGCCATTCTAAGTGGTAATAAATTTGCTATAACCATAACAGCAGATCTTACAAAAGATTTAACAAAAGAAGAAGTAGTAGAAGAGAAACCAGTACAACCAAAAAGATTATTTAGAAAGAAAAAAAATAATAAAGAATTATAATTAAAAAGTTTCCCACATAATTGTGAGAAACTTTTTTTAAAAAATTTTACGAAAATCATCTTTGCTTCTAATATAATCCATTCTATTATTATCTTCATTTCTAACCATAATAGAATATTTTTTATAGCTAGTATTATTATCAAAATAATTTAAAAATTCAATAAGTTGATCTTTATTAGAATTATTATAAATAATAGTAGTATTATTATTAGAATAACTATCATCACTATTATTTATCTTAAAAGTAACATCATTATCCCTTTTATATAATTCATAATAATAAGGTAAATAATAATAAATATAATTAGTATCAAAAGAATAATCAAGAGAAGTAAATCCAAAAGGACAATAATAAGCTTGAAAAACTATATTAGAATTATCATCTAAACTAACATCATAAACATATTCACACTTAGTATCTCTAACACTAACATCTTTTCCATTAAGTCCCAATAATTTATAATTATCTTTAAAATTAGTATCTAACCCTTCCTTAACTCTTTTATAATTTAAAGTATTCAAATATCCATTATCTTTTATATTTTTAGATACCTTATCATAGTTTATAACCATAGCAACTATTATTATTAAAGATAAAATTACTTTTAATAATTCTTTAGTAATACCTTTCTTCTTATCAACAAATATTCTAATTAAATTAAATATAAAAATAGTTGCCACTATTGTCATCAAAAAATAATAAAAACCTATACCAGTTATAAAAGAAATACCTTCTAAAATAGAATTATGTTCAAAAGCAATAAATAGTATAAACCAAAAAATAATAATCAGAAATAAGGAAATCATACATATACACCTACTATCTATAGAAATTATATCAAACTATATAGATAAAGTAAATTATTATACTTGCCAAATATTAATAATAGTATTATAATTAATACAACATCTTATAACGAGTGATGGAGGGACTAGCCCTATGAAGTCACACCAACCTATTAAATTAGGTGGTAAAGCTAGATCTATAAGATAACTTTAAAGACTCAAGTTATCTTGAGTCTTTTTATATTTATCTAGCTAGGATGTAGAAAGGAGCATTATGAAAAAAAGTTATATTGTAGAGTGCCATGGATATAACAATAGAGCTTTATTCTATGAATATATACATAATAGATTTAAGCTAAAAGATGGTTATTATGATAAAGAATATATGTGTCATAGTAATTATCCTTTTGTAATAGATTTAAAGAAAAAAGTTCTCTATATCCTAGAGAGTATCACATGCTGCGCCTGTGCAGCCCAAAACAATCAAATTATAAGTATTAATAAATTTAAGGAGTTGATTTAAATGATTGAAAAAGTAAACCCAAAACATCCAGATAAAATAGCCGATAGAATATCTGGAGCTATAGTAGATTTAGCCTATACAAAATCTACTAACCCTAAAATAGCCGTTGAGCTATTAATCGGCCACAATAATTGCCACATTATTCTAGAAACATCAGAAAAATTTACCAAAACAGAAATAAAGAAGATAGTTACTAGAATAGCAGGTCCTATAGATAATATTGATCTAAAAGTCTACAAACAAGATAAATATTTATCTAATAATCAAAATAATAAAATAAGATGTGGTGATAATGGTATCTTCAAAGGAGTACCATTATCAGCTGAAGAAAAGAAATTATCTAAAATAGCAAGAGACATCTACAATAAATTTCCTTATGATGGCAAATATATCTTAGATAATGATAAATTAATTATTTGTCAAAGTAATGCTGATACAGAGGATTTAAAAAAGATGTATAAAGATGCCATCATAAATCCATTAGGTTATTGGACTGGAGGTATTAATGTTGATACAGGAGCCGTCAATAGAAAATTAGGTTCAGATATGGCTAGATCCGTAACAGGAGGAGGATTACATGGAAAAGACTTATCCAAAGCAGATGTATCCATTAATATATATGCCTTCTTAAAAGCTCAAAAAACAAAAAAAGAAGTAAACATAAGTTGTGCCATATCAGATGAATATATAGATGGTATCCCATATGAAGAAATCGTATCTATAGCAAAAGATTATATAGATAAAATAGGTGGCTTTGAAAAACTAGCAGAGTGGGGATTATACTAAACCATAAAAAATATGTTAAAGAAATTTAACATATTTTTTATATTAAAAAGTGCTATAATATATTTATAGAAAAGGTGACCATATGAATCAAGAAGAATATAACAACATAATAAACTTATACAATAATAAACTAATTACAAGAGAAGATTTTGAATCTAAAATTAA
This sequence comes from Bacilli bacterium, assembly GCA_036342255.1. Taxonomy (GTDB): domain Bacteria; phylum Bacillota_I; class Bacilli_A; order RF39; family UBA660; genus RUG11198. Next base: position 3,055 of record JAZAUS010000008.1, on the reverse strand, counting down.
AGCTCTAACAAAAGATATATCATCACCCTTAAAAGAGTATTATAGATTAGCTTGTTACTTCCAAAAGTATTATTATGTCCCCAAGGATAAAAGAGATAATCTAATAAATAATTCTCTCATTTTATTAGAAAGTGATCTCTTAAATGAAGAACAAAAAAATATAATTAAATGTGCTATTCTTAATGCAGCTTTTTCAGAATATAATTATGATCTAGCCGAAACCTATGCTAATGATTTATTAAATAATAAAGTATCTGATAAGATAATACTATATCATCTAGCAGAATACTATACCAAAACCAGAAGATATGATATAGCAGGTAATATATATAATAAACTTAAAAATGTATCTGATAACCCCTTACTAAATAAGAATATTGAATCTTATGAGAATATAATTAAAGGTACAAGAAAAGAATATATTCCCTCTAAAAAAGAAAATATCGAAAAATATATTCTTTTCATGAATAACATAGGTATTAATATTAATAGACCTAAAAGTCAACCAGATAAAATAAGTAAAGAAGATTATCCAATACCAGAAGAAATAAAAGATAACAACTTTAATACTTTTATTGCTTTTGATGTTGAAACAACAGGCATAGATCATTCTAAAGATGCCATAACAGAACTATCAGCCATTAAAGTAGTTAATGGCCAAATAATTGAAGAAAAAGAATTTATCTTCCAAGAACTAGTTCATCCCTATAAAAGAAAAATCCCCAAAGTAGTGGAAAACCTAACCGGCATCACCAACGATATGGTCAAAGATGCCCCACAAATTTGGGAAGTATTTCCTAAATTTGTAAACTTTATAGAAGATAATATCTTAGTAGGTTATAACTGCATGACATTTGACAGTAAATTCCTAGTAAGAGCAGGTAGACTTAGCAATCTAGTTATTAATAATAAGTATTTTGATGTCATGCATATGGCCAAAAAATATAAAAAAATATTAAATTCTAAAAACATGACTCTTACAGAAGTAGCTAGATCACTAGGAATAGAAAATCCCCAAGCTCATAGAGCTTTAGCCGATTCTATAACCACAGCCAAAGTTTACTTAAAACTATTAGAAATAGAAAAGTAGTTTAAAACAATAATAACGAAACAAATAATAATTTATTAATAATATATAAAAAAATAAATAAAGAAAGAAGGTAAAATATAAAATGGCAAATATATGTTATTATAAAATTAAAGCAAATGGAAAAAAGACTGAATGTCAAAAATTAATTGATATGATGCCTTTATACTCAGGAGAAAAAGAAATAATAAAAGAAGAAGGAGATAAAGATAATTATTCTTTAACATTTACAGGATCATGTAAGTGGGATGTTGATGCTTATACTGAGAAACATAAAAATCTAAAACACTTATCGGAAGAAGATATTATAAATATAAAGGATGGTGATTATTGGGATTATCCACTTGTTGAAAAATCTATATTATTAAACCTTGATATCTTATGTAATACTTTAGATGAAGAAGAAGAAAGTTTATTTCTACATTATAACAAAGGTAAAAAAATTAATGATACTTGTCCAGAAGAATTAGAAATGAATTATGAAAGTTTATTTGAAGAAGATGATTATGATAATAATTTTAGTGAAGAAATAAGTCTTGATAATTTTGTTATCACTGAAGATAAAGAATATCATGAAGTTTTATTATTAGATTGCACAAACGAAAATATAGACGAAATGGTTATTCCTGATAAAGTAACATGGATAAATGAAGCGTTTGGATGTTGTTTAAATAATTTAGTTAAAATAATAATTCCTAAAAGTGTATCAACAATTGATTTTAGCTGCTTTACCGATAATCCAAACTTAGAAATAGTCGAAATTTATGGAAATCCAGATATAAGTGAAGATTCTTTTACTGAATGTCCTAAAATTATTATTAAAGCTAATAAAAATGCTACAAAAGTAATAGAGTACTGTAAAGAATCAGGACTAAAATTTGAAGAATTATAATAAATATATAAGGAGAAATAATAATGAATTTAGTTAAATATTTTGTTGATGGTTCTAAAATGGAACCATTATGTGATACAACTAGTTTATATGAATTAAAAACAGATAAAGGAATATATTATCTATCAATCTCATCCGATAGCTATGCCATTGGCCTAAATCTATATGATGAATCATTAGAAAATGAAGTAAAAACCTATTACGAAGAAAATGAATTTAATCAATTAGAAGATTTAGAATCAGGCTTATATGATTTTGATCTTGAACTAGAAGAATTATTTAAAATAAAAGAAATAAAGGAAGTTAATAATCAAGAAATATTTGATAAATGGTCATCTAATTGGATGTAATATATAAGGAGAATAACATGAGTAATTGGTATAAAAGTATTGATATTAATATTAAAAATAATATAGATCCTAATAAAATAGTAGACTTATTAAAGAAAGAATTCATAATAGAAGGTCTTAATATAAAAATAGATACTAATAATATCTCTATAGAAGGTGAAGAAGGAGATAAATTTAATGATAAAAATAATAATCATTATCTAGCAGATGTTGAAAATATATTTTCAACCATCTCCAAAAACTTCCCAGATTGTACATATGATGCCACAGTAGAAAAAGAGAATAGTTATAGTACTGAAACAGAAGATTACTATATAACAGCCGATAATAACACTCTTAAAATAGGAACACTCCCTATAGCAACAGAAATAGGCCTATATGAATATAATAATTATGAAGACTTTACCTGTTATTGGGAAGATATCTTATCAGAAGAAGAATTTAATAATTTCAAAAAAGAGAAAGTATCCTATATTTTTAAATTAGAAGATAACTCTATAATGAGTGAAAAAGACTACTTTAACAGTAAAGATTATTATTTTAACCAAAATATAAATGACTTATAATAAAAAAGAACTCTTATTTTGAAGTGAACCCCAAATAGTTCACAATAATAAAAAAGAGTCAGGAATTATTTTCCTGGCTTTTTTGACTTTAGTCTAATTGTGTTATAAAATAATATCCAATCTTCTACAAGTTTTTGGTATTCTTGTAAAGATGTGATAT